>JBKJTN010000081.1:0-19785 GCA_046590275.1 Novosphingobium sp. | reverse complement strand
ACCGCTCCCATCGATGGTGTTGAGGTTCACACCGATCTGCTTGACCAGAGTGCGGCTGACTTCAGCGAACCTGACCCGCAGATTGACCTGCAGCGGTGTCGCCATTCTCAGGCGGGTGATAACATTGGCGTCCTTGCCAACGAAGGCTTCAACCAGGCGTTTGGCTTCGGCCGCGTCTTCAGGTGCGCCAACGGTGCCGGTCAGCAGGAAGGTGCCCGTGCCCATGGTCGAAACCGCCACTCTGGCGTCCGGCATCGCCAGATGAAGCATCTGATCGACACTTTCAAGGTTCGAGCCGACCCGGATAGTCGCGGACCAGATCACATCGCCGCGCGCATTGCTGGCGTATACCGTGGTCTCGCCGCCGGCCTTGCCGAACACATAGAGCTGGTTCGTTGATTTGACCTGGACATCGGCAATCTGTTCGTTGGCTACAAATACGTCGGTCATGCTGCCAGCGACAGTTATCAGCTGGCCCCGGCCAATCGACACGGCAATGTCATTGGCGGGACGGCTGACCGACTGGGCCTGGGCAGCACCTGCGGGCATCAGGGCCAGCGGGACGCACACAGCGGCAGCAGTCAGGAGAGTAGAGGTAAGGCGTTTCATCGTTGAGCCTTTCTTCGCGCCGCAGTCGGCGAACATGATATTGGGCGGGGTTTCCATGCGCATCTCAGCGTACCCCAACCGATTCTTCGACCGTGACCTTGCCGCGGGTCACCCGCACAACCGGGCCGGTGCGTACTGGTGCCCCATAACTTGCAGCGGTTGGGCGATAGGCGCTGGCAGCTGGTGCTGCCGGACGCACCGGGTTCATGTTGCTGCGCTGGAAGCGCGACACATCACCGCCGGTGACATAGCTGGTAGAGCCTTCCATCGGGCGGTTCATCGCGCTCTTGAGAAACTTCTCTTCTTCCATTTTGCTGGCGCCGGTCGGAACCTTCACGGAACCGCTGGCGATCGCCCGCTCAAGTTCGCTCTGGTTGTCGGCGAGCGAGCGCAATGACAGGCTGAGCGTGCCGATGGTCTGCGCGACAGCTACCTTTTCGGCAATCCGCGGTGTCACTTCGACAGTAACGGTGCGGAAAGTGCGAACCACGGTCTTGCCATCTACCTTTTCGGATTCGGCCGACTGGTCGGTGGCGAGCACGCGGATATTGCGCAAGATAGTCTCCGAAGCCTTCAGAGGTGCGCCGCCTTCGGGAACCGCAACCTTCTGGGTAAGCACCAGGTCAATATGGTCACCCGGGAAGACAAAGCCGCCAACGCCGGTCTTGTTCGAGACCGGGATAGTGACGGCGCGCATTCCTGGGCCAAGCGCTGCAGCAAGGAAGCCGCGATCGCCGGGGCTGACCAAAGCGCCCTGGGTGACCGGTTGACCTGCCGTAACGTTGAAGCGGACGACAGTGCCCAGCAGCTTGTTCATGTCTGCTACGCCGTCGAGGAAGTAGGCGTCCTGAACCATCTCTTTCGGCCAGGCCTGAAACGAGATGGAATCCGCCGTGATGATCGTGCCGACGGGCAATGCCCGCTGCGCAACCAACACCTTTGGTCCATTGGGTGCAGCTTCTGCCTGAGGCGCTGATGCGCCGGCAAACATGCTTCGTGCGGCCATGGCCGTACCGATCGCGATGACCAGTGCGCCAAGCAACAACATCAGCTTCTTCTTATCCATGGCTAGGTAAGCCCCCTCGCAAGATCCCGGAGTCCAAGTAACTAACTTCGGGCGAACTGGTTAAAATCTGGTTTACCCAAGGCCGCCCGAAATGACGGTTGGGTGGAACGACGGTAAGTATTGTGCTGCCAGCACCCACAGGCCGGCGCCGGCAATGGCGACACCATAGGGTATGGCCAGCTTGTCGCGCTGACGCCGGGCGATGTGCCAGGATCCCATCACGATGGTCAGCAAACCGCCGACGAGTGCCATGATGATAACAAGCTGGAGAAACCACGCGGGCTGAATCCACAGCGCCAGCGCAGTCAGAAGTTTGACGTCGCCGCCGCCTATTGCACGGATGGCAAACAAGCCGGCAAGAACGACAAAGGTGATGGTGGCCACGCCCAGCTGCCAGGCGACGCCCGGCCACAGCGACAGGCCGCTGGCCCACCAGAACAATGGTGCACTCAAAGCGATTCCCGCATTGAGCCAATTGTCGATCTGGCGGCGGCGCATATCGGTGAAGGCCGCAAACAGCAGCGCGATTGCCAATGCCCCCAGCAATCCGTAAGAAAAATATCCGTCTGGCATATCCGCCCCCTTGGTCTTGGGAGCGTGTGTAACTGGTAGGACTTACCAAAAAGTAACCAACCCCGAGAAGCCGGAATTATCCACGTGAGCCAGCATCCGCTAACTGACGTCACACCGCGGCAACCGTTAGACCGACGCGCCATCCCGACCAGCGTCCGGGAAACGCTTTGGACGGCGCCCGATGGGCATCCCATCCGCCGGATTGATTGGCCGGTGCCTGCGGATTTTTGCCGCGGCTCGATCCTGTTTCTGCCCGGCCGCGGAGACTTCTACGAAAAATACCTTGAAACCCTGGATGACTGGCATTCCCGCGGCTGGCGGGTTACCGCCACTGACTGGCGCGGGCAAGCGGGATCCGGCCGGCTCGGCAATGATGCTGTCACTGGCCATATCGATGATTATGCAACCTGGATCGGCGATCTGGCTGCTTTGTGGGCGCAGTGGAAAGCCGAGACACCGGGCCCGCACGTGCTGGCGGGCCATTCGATGGGCGGGCATCTGGCTTTGCGTGCTTTAGCCGAAGGCAGGGTCGATCCCGACGCCCTGGTGCTGTCCGCACCGTTGCTGGGTCTTGCCAGCAGCACTTTGCCGAACTGGCTGATGCAGGGCATGGCGCGGCTGATGACCTTACTTGGTGACCCGCGCCGGCCGGCCTGGAAATGGGAGGATAAACCCGGACAAGTCCCGGCCTCGCGCGGGCAGCTGCTGACCCATGATCCGGCACGCTACGGTGACGAGCTGTACTGGCGTGACGCGCGTCCCGAGCTGGTGATGGGTCCGGGCAGCTGGGGTTGGGTCGAGCGGTCCTATGCCTCGATGCGTGCGCTGGAAAAACCAGGCGTTCTGGAGGCGATCAGACAGCCAGTTCTGATCTTGGGAAGCGAGAATGACAAGCTGGTCAGCTTCGCCGCAATCGTTCGCGCAGTGCAGCGGCTGAAGCGCGTGGAGTTGCTGCGCTTTGGCCCGGAAGCGCGCCACGAGATTCTGCGCGAGGAAGATGGGGTGCGCGATGGTGCGCTGGCGGCGATCGATGATTTCCTTGATCGCAACGCGCCACCGGCTAACTGATCCGGGAAATGGCAAGCAGGTTCGACTATATTGTGGTTGGCGCCGGGATGGCCGGAGCTTCGCTAGCCGCAGGCCTCGCGCGGCATGGCACGGTCCTGCTGCTCGAAGCAGAGGCCTTGCCGGGTTATCATTCGACTGGCCGGTCTGCGGCCTTCTGGACCGAGAGTTATGGCGGTCCGGGCATTGTGCCACTGACTTGCGCGTCCGGGCCGTTCCTGCGCGGCAACGGTTTCCTTGCTGCTCGCGGGGCGCTGACGATCGCGCGGGCCGGAAACGAAGCTGCGCTTGGCCGTTTTGCGGAGCAATTCGCGGGCCTTGGAGTCCGGGTCGAAATGCTGAACCGCGAAGCTCTGCTCGCCCGCATCCCCGGGCTGCGTGATCAATGGGTGCAGGGCGCGCTTGAGCCTGATTGCAGCGATATCGATGTTGCCGCACTGCATCAGCACTGGCTGCGCGATGCCCGGCAGAGCGGGGCCGAACTGCTTTGTTCAGCCCGGCTGGCTGCTGCAGAAACTACCGCGAGCGGCTGGGATCTGACCCTTGCCGATGGTCGCCGCCTTGGCTGCGGAGTGCTGGTCAATGCCGCCGGTGCCTGGGCTGACAGCGTTGCCCAAATGGCCGGTCTGCGCCCCTTGGGCATCACGCCCTTTCGCCGCACCGTCGCCCAGCTTCGGACCGCTCCTGCCCCGCCGGTGGATTTACCACTGGTACTCGATCTGGCCGAGAAGTTCTATTTCAAGCCCGAAGCTGGCCGGCTGTGGCTCAGCCCGCATGACGAAACTGCGAGTCTGGCCTGCGATGCGGCTCCCGACGAGCTTGATATCGCCGAGGCCGTCGCCCGCTTGGGCGAGGTGGTTGACTGGACGATTGAGCGAGTTGAACACCGCTGGGCGGGCCTGCGCAGCTTTGCGCCGGATCGGTTGCCCGTTTACGGGTTCGACCCGGCTTGCCCGCGCTTTTTCTGGTTCGCGGGACAAGGCGGGTTCGGCATTCAGACCGCGCCCGCTGCGGCCGATCTGGCAGTTGGGTTGCTGACCGGGACAAGCTGCGGCGCGGTCGATCCGGCACCCTACAGGCCGAATCGCTTTTATTAGCGAATCAAAGATTTTGCGTTAGGTCGCCCGTGCCGACCAAACGGAGGAGGATACAAATATGGCGCATCGTTTTGAAATTCGCAGCAACAAGAAAGGCGAGTTTGTCGCCTATTTCTGCTATAACAAAGAGACGATTTTCTGGACCGAAGGCTATGCCAGCAAAGCCAGCGCGAAGAACGCGATAGAATCGATCAAGAAGAATGGCCCGGGGGCCGAAACGGTCGATACGACCACCAGCTGAACCTTTTTCTGCGCTCGCGTGCAGGGCGGCACCAGCCCGTTCTCTGCCCGGCCACCCACGCATGTAACCCGAATGGGTGCCGGTCGGGGAGCGGGCTGGCGCTATCCGCCTTTGGGCGGAAAGAGCGCCGCGTCACTGGCCAGACGGTCGGCTCGCTCGTTTTCCGGGTGACCGTCGTGGCCCTTGACCCAGATCCAGTCGATCCTATGCGGCTTTGCGGCCGCTTGCAGCTCGATCCACAGGTCGGAATTGAGCACCGGCTTTTTCTGTGAATTCTTCCAGCCGTTCTTTATCCAGCCGAAGATCCATTTGGTGATCCCGTCGATAACGTAACGGCTGTCGGTATGCAGCGCGACATGGCAAGGGGATTTGAGGGCGCCAAGCGCCTTGATCGCCGCCGTCATTTCCATCCTGTTGTTGGTGGTCTGCGGCGCGTGACCAGAGAGCTCTTTTTCATGGCCACCCATGCGCAGCACCACGCCCCAGCCGCCGGGGCCGGGATTGCCCTTGCAGGCTCCGTCGGTGAAAATCTCTACGCGTTTCATCAAGCGCCGAATATCGCGGCGTTGGCGGGATCGGCATAGAATTCGGCCCTGCGGGCAAAGGCCATCGGGTCCTTGCGGGTTACCAATGCTCCTGCCGGCGTATTCATCCAGTCAAACGCGCGGGTCAGCGTAAAGCGCATCGCCGCTCCCCGTGCGAGCAATGGCAAGGCAGCGCGCTCAGCGGTGCTCAATGGACGCACACTTTCATATCCCGCCAGCAAGGCAGCAGAAAGATCGGGGCGGAAACCTTCGCCGCTGACGTCAAAACACCAGGCCGCGTGGGTTACTGCCACATCATAGGCAGTGATATCGTTGCAGGCGAAATAGAAGTCGATCAGCCCAGTGACCGTATCGCCCAGCATCAGGACATTGTCGGGAAACAGATCGGCATGGATGACCGAATGGGGCAGGTCTGTGGGCCAGGCTGCGACCAACAATGGCAATTCGCGCGCCACCAGCGCAGCGAGCTTCGGATCGATCGAAGCGAGGCCAGCGCTGCCGCAAGCTGCCGCCAGCCGCTGCCATTCGGCCAGACCCATTGCGTTGGGCCGGGTTTGGGCAAAATCGTTCGCCGCAATATGCATCTGTGCCAGTGCTGCCCCCACCGCCCGGGTCTGGCCCGCCGTCGGTTCGCTTACCGACACGCCCGGCAGAAACTCGATCAGCGCCACTGCCTTGCCGCCCATCGAGCGGAATGAACGCCCGCCGCGATCATGGATCGTGCGCGGCACCGGGCAACCACCTGCGGCCAGATGATCGAGAAGATCGAGGAAGAAGGGCAGGTCTGCCACCTCCATCCGCAATTCATACATCGTCAGGATGAATCGCGTGCCCGAATCATGCGTGCCACCAGTTGTCTCAACCAGCCAGTTGCTGTTCGAAACCCCCTCGGCAATGCCCTTGGCCGAGCGCAGCTCGCCGACATCGTATTCGCCAATCAGAGCGGCAAGGGTTTCGGCGCCAAGCTGGGTATAAACCGCCATATCTGCAGCTAGTCGAG
Source organism: Novosphingobium sp. (assembly GCA_046590275.1). GTDB lineage: Bacteria > Pseudomonadota > Alphaproteobacteria > Sphingomonadales > Sphingomonadaceae > Novosphingobium. The sequence continues at coordinate 13,589 of JBKJTN010000081.1, read as the reverse complement.
CAGTTGGCGGGGCAGTTTGAAGATCATGTTCTCTTCGGTGGTCACGACCTGCCGTTCGGCAACACTGCGGAAAATGGCGATCCGGTCAACCACTTCGCGCACCAGGGTTTCAGGCGCGGAGGCGCCGGCGGTAAGGCCCAGCGTTGTGACCCCGTCCAACCAGTCGGGCTCGATCTCGGCGCCGCGCTGGATCAGCCGGGCTTTGGCCCCGCAGCGCTGCGCCACTTCGACCAGCCGGAGCGAGTTGGAGCTGTTGGGAGCGCCGATCACCAGCACCAGTTGACACTGAGGCGCAATTTCCTTGACCGCCGCCTGACGGTTCGAGGTGGCATAGCAGATATCCTCGCCCCTGGGGGCGTTGATCTGCGGGAAACGGGCCTGCAAGGCGGCGATGATCTCGGCCGTATCGTCGACCGACAAGGTTGTCTGGGTCAGGAAAGCCAGCGGCGCATCTGCCGCAAAATCAAGCCCGGCGACGTCCTCAACCGTTTCGACCAGCGTTATCGTCCCCTCAGGCACCTGGCCGATCGTACCAATCACTTCGGGATGACCCTCGTGGCCGATAAAGATGATGTGCCGCCCGGATTCGATCTGGCGTTCGGCCTGGCGATGGACCTTGCTGACCAGCGGGCAGGTGGCATCCAGCCAGTTCAGCCCGCGCGCAGTGGCTTCTGCGGGTATTGCCTTGGGCACGCCATGCGCGCTGAATACCACCGGAGCCCCATCGGGCACTTCATCCAGTTCTTCGACAAAAACTGCCCCTTTGGCGCGCAGTCCGTCGACCACATAGCGGTTGTGGACGATCTCGTGGCGGACATAGACCGGCATCTCGTAGCGGGCGAGCGAGCGTTCAACGATCTCGATCGCGCGGTCCACGCCGGCGCAAAATCCGCGCGGCGCGGCGACCAGCAGGGTGATCGGTGGCTTTTCGGTTGATGGAAAGGGCGCGTTCATGTTGGGGCCTCTAGCGCTTTGCCGCGCGCCCCGCTAGGGCTTGGCGCTGCTATTACCAAGGAAGCCTCGATGATCGTTCGCACCCGCCTGCTCACTGCTGCCGTCATCCTTGTCGGGCTGGCCGGCTGCCGCACGACGGGAGACATCGTAGTAGACCAAGGCGTTGGTATCACCTCGCTGCGCAGCGCCTGCCCGGCGGTGGGAATCCCCGACTATACCGGCGACATCACCCTGTTCCGCGTGCCGGGCAGCACCGAAGCCAACGCGGTCGACATCACTGCAACGATGACCAATGTGCGCAGCCAGTGCAACGAGACTGGCGAAAAGATCTATGCCAGCAGCACTTTCGATGTCCATGCCCGCCGCGCCGATGCGCGCGGCAGCAGGCAAGTGACGCTGCCCTATTTCGTCACGGTTGTCCGCGGCGGCTCAGCCGTGATTTCCAAGCGGGTCGGCGCAGTGACGATCAATTTTGCCGATGGTCAGGAACGCGCGCAGGCCAGTGGCCAGGGCGCAACCTACATCGATCGTAACGAAGCAACTCTGCCTGCTGATATCCGCGAGCGGATTACCCGCAAGCGCAAGGCCGGCGATGCCGATGCGGCAACCGATCCGTTGTCGCAGCCCGAAGTGAAGGCCGCGGTTGCCCGGGCCAGCTTCGAACTGCTGCTCGGCTTCCAGCTCGATGAGCAGCAGCTGCACTTCAACGCCACCAAGTAGGGCATCGGACGGGACCGGCGTGCAGGGCGGGAAGGTTTGATTCTTGCCGAAAAACGGCTAACCGCCCCCAATGTCCGATACTCCTACGCTCCACGCCGCATTTACCGGCCATATTTCCGCCGCGCTCGATGCGCTTGAGGCCGCTGGCACTTTGCCTGCGGGCCTGGGCCGGAGCGCGGTTGCGGTAGAGCCGCCGCGCGATCCCTCGCATGGCGACCTTTCCACCAATGCCGCAATGGTGCTGGCCAAGCCCGCTGGCATGAACCCGCGTGCCTTGGCCGAAGGACTGGCAGCCGAATTGGCCAAATTGCCGCAGGTGACCAGCGCTGAAATCGCCGGACCTGGATTCATCAACCTGCGCCTTTCGGGCGCGACTTGGCTTGACGAACTGCGCGCCATTGCGGCGTTGGGCGATGATTACGGCCGCTCGACAATGGGCGGCGGGGCCACCGTGAACGTCGAATATGTCTCGGCCAATCCGACCGGCCCGATGCACATGGGGCATTGCCGCGGTGCGGTGGTTGGCGATGCGCTGGCGACTTTGCTCGAATATTCCGGGCACAGGGTGATCCGCGAATATTATGTCAACGATGCTGGCGGACAGGTCGATGTCCTCGCCCGCTCGGTCCATCTGCGCTACCGTGAAGCGCTTGGCGAGGCTGTAGGCGAGATCCCCGCAGGGCTCTATCCAGGGGACTACCTGGTTCCCGTAGCGCAGGAATTGGCGGCCGAGTTTGGCGCGAAATACTCCACCGCGCCCGAGAGCGATTGGCTGGTGCTGTTCCGCACGCGCGCGGTTGCCGCGATGCTCGTGATGATCCGCGAGGATCTGGGACTGCTTGGCATCAAGCATGATTTGTTTTCATCCGAGGCAGAGCTGCAAGTGGCAGGCAAGCCGGCCGAGGCCGAGGCCTGGCTGCGCGCCCACGACCTTGTTTATGACGGGCTGCTCGAAGCGCCCAAGGGCAAGATCCTTGAAGATTGGGAGCCGGTGACGCTGCCGCTGTTCCGCTCGACAAAATTTGGTGACGATCAGGATCGCCCGATCAGGAAGTCAGACGGGAGCTGGACCTATTTCGGGGCCGACCTGGCCTATCACTTCCAGAAAGCGCAAACCGCCGATGCGCTGGTCGATATATGGGGTGCGGACCATGCAGGGACGGTCAAGCGGATCAAGGCGGCGGTTGCCGCGATGACTCAGGCCACCGGCAAATCGATCCCGTTCGAGGTCAAGCTGGTCCAGATGGTCCAGTTGCTCCGCGATGGCGAACCGGTGAAAATGTCCAAGCGTTCCGGCAATTTCGTGACGCTGGCCGATGTTGTCGGCGAAGTTGGCAAGAATGTCGTCCGCTTCACCATGCTGACCCGCAAGCCCGAAGCGCAGATGGATTTCGATTTCGCCAAGGTGGTCGAAGCCTCGAAGGACAATCCGGTGTTCTATGTCCAGTATGCCCATGCCCGGATCTGCTCGACCATGCGCAAGGCTGCGGCCGAAGCGCTGGGCCCCGATCCCGCCGCGCTGGACCAGCTGGGCGAGGAGGAACTGGCGCTGGTCAAGCTGGCCGCACAATTCCCGCGGCTGGTGGAAGCCGCAGCATCCGCGCGTGAGCCGCACCGCGTCGCCTTCTTCCTCTATGATCTGGCGGCCGCACTGCATAGTTACTGGAATCTAGGCAACGACCGTCCGGAAAAGCGGTTTATCGTGGCACAAAATGGTGAACTGACGGGCGCAAGGCTTTTCCTTGGTCAACAAATCGGGCAACTGATCCGCAACGGACTCGCGCTGCTGGGCGTCGAGGCAGTGGAGGAAATGTGACCATGGCGGGCATTGATCACAATCAGGACGGCGATCACAACCAAGACGGCGATCACAATCAAGACGGCCATCCCAACCAGGACGGCGATCACGGGGGCGAAAAAACCAGCGGCGGCGGCAATGGCGAGGATTCCAGCCCGGAAAGCCGTTCCTGGGAAGCGGTCGATGCCGAGCCGCTCGAGACAGAACGCCTGGCCCTGAACGACGAGGAAGAGCGGCTGCCCTGGCTGCAATCGGGTGACGACGATGAAGCGGACTATGCCGGCGTGGATAGCGGGCGGATGGCCCGGTTCCTGCTTGCCGGACTGGTTTCGTTGGCAGCGATCGTCGGCGGGATCTGGTGGGTAACAAACCGCAATGCCGATCAGGCCGCGGTTGCCGACGGCAGCGTTATCGAAGCGCCCAAAACTCCGGCGAGCGAAAAGCCCAAGGATCCGGGCGGCAAGACATTTGATGGCACTGGCGACACCAGCTTTGCCGTGTCCGAGGGCCAGACCCGTCCGGCCCGGCTTGGTGGTGATGCCCCCAGTGCAGCGACCAAGCCTGCCCCGGCGCCGTCCGCCCCTGCGGCCGGTACTGCTACCCCGGCTCCGGCCCCAGGCGCAACTGCGCCGGCACCAAGCGGGGTGGGTGTGCAAGTGGGCGCTTTCTCCAGCAACGCCTCCGCCGAGGCCGCGTGGACCAGGCTGGCCCAGCAGCACAGCGCGCTATCGGGCGTGCGCCACCAGGTGGTGCAGGGTAGTGCGGATATCGGCACGGTCTATCGTCTTCAGGCGCTGGCCGGGGATAGAGCAGCGGCTACCGCGCTGTGCAGCAAGCTGAAAGCGGGCGGGCTTTCCTGCCAGGTCAAGTAAGATTTGAACGGCTGCTCGCGCCAAAAGCGAGGGCAGCCGCCTCATAATCCACATTCCCGATTATGCCTGTGCTTGCGAAAGCTGTGGTTTGCTGCGATTTCATAGGCCATGACTCCGGCAATCTTCGGCCTTTCGGCAACAGTACTGACCGCGGAAGAACGCGCCTTTTTCCGCGATGCCGATCCGGCGGGCTACATCATCTTTGGCCGGAACGTCGCGAATCGCGACCAGCTCCGCGCGCTGACCGACAGCTTGCGGGAGCTTCAAGGCCGGGAAAAAACCTTCATCTGCATCGATCAGGAAGGCGGCCGGGTCGCGCGGATGAAGCCGCCAGAGTGGCTGGCCTATCCAGCGGGTGAAGCGTTCGACCGGCTCTATGATCTGGCTCCGGTCAGCGCGATTGAGGCTGCGCGTGCCAATGCCGAGGCAATCGGGCATGATCTGGCCGAGGTCGGAATCAATGTCGATTGCCTGCCGCTGCTCGATGTCCGCCAGCCAGACGCCAACAATGTGATCGGCGATCGGGCGCTGGGCTCTGAACCGCAGCGGGTTGCTGCCCTCGGCCGTGCGGTGCTGGACGGCCTGGCCCGGGCCGGGGTGGCAGGAACGATCAAGCATATGCCCGGCCACGGCCGCACCACTACCGATACGCACAAATCCATGCCTATGGTCACCGCAACTTTGGCCGAGCTTGAGGCCGATATTGCTCCATTTCGCAGCCTGGCAGATACGCCCATCGGCATGACCGGCCATTTGCTGTTCACCGCTTGGGATGCGGAATACCCCGCCACGCTCTCGCCGTTTGTGATCGAGGAAGTGATCCGCCGCCAGATCGGTTTTGACGGGCTGCTGCTGACCGATGACCTCGATATGGAGGCGCTCGATGGAACCGTGCCGACTCGTGCCGCGCAGGCAATCGCGGCAGGCTGCGATATCGCGCTCAACTGCTGGGCCAGGATGGATGACATGATCGGGATCTGTAATGTGCTGCCGACCATGTCCGCCAAAACCCATGCGCGGCTTGACCGGGCGCTGGCGGCCACCACTATCGTCCGCCAGCCGCAGAGCGACCAAGGCGCATTGATCGCCAAGCGTGACGCGCTGCTCGCGCTGGTGCAGGCATGACCGAGCTTATCTTGCCAACCGAGCTTGCGCTGGAGGGCGGGGACTGGGAAGGCCCGGCCGTTGGGGCAAGCGACGATACGGCGCTCTATCTGGAACTGGATGGCTGGGAAGGCCCGCTTGATCTGCTGCTTGACCTGGCACGGCGGCAAAAGGTCGATTTGCGGACCATCTCGATCCTTGGCCTGGTCGATCAATATCTCAGCTACATTGAACGGGCCGAGGCGCTGCGGCTTGAGTTGGCGGCCGACTATCTCGTGATGGCGGCGTGGCTGGCCTATCTCAAATCGGCCCTGCTGCTCCCGCGCGAAGAGCAGGAAGACCCAAGCCCTGAGGAACTGGCGATGCGGCTGCAACTGCGGCTCCAGAGGCTCGGTGCCATGCGCGAGGCGGCGGCACGGTTGATGGCACGTGACCGGCTCGGCCGCGATGTATTCTCGCGCGGCGCGCCCGAAGGTCTGCGCGTCGATCGCAAGAACCGCTGGCAGTGCGATTGGTTCGCGCTGGTGCAGTCCTACGGGCAGGTCAAGGCGCGGATGGTGCCGGTGGTCCATATGGTCCGCGACCGCTTGGTAATGACGCTGGACAGCGCGCTGACCCGGCTTTCCGCCATGCTGGGCGTCAAGCTGGTGTGGATGGAATTGCAGGAATTCCTCCCCCCCGATGCTGATCCGCGCCTGCGCCGCTCGGCGCTGGCCTCTGGCTTTGTTGCGGCGCTCGAACTGGCCCGGACCGGCAAGGCAGAGATGTCTCAGGATGAGACCTTCGGGCCGCTGATGCTGCGGGGCTTGCGCAAATGACCAATGCGGCGCCGGGAAGCGGGCCTGATGATCTGGTTCGTGCGGTGGAAGCGACGCTGTTTGCCGCCGAGGAGCCGATGAGCGCGGAAGGCATTTCCGCCCATCTGGGCGGGGCCGAGGTCAAGCCCGCGCTGGCCGAACTGGCCAGGAATTACGCGGGACGCGGGATCGAACTGGTTGAGCGGGGCAACCGCTGGCATTTTCAGACTGCCCCAGATCTGGCGCATCTGCTGCGCCGGACCCGCGAGGAGAGCCGGCGATTGTCGCGTGCGGCCACAGAAGTGCTGGCGATCGTCGCCTATCACGAGCCGGTCAGCCGCGCCGAGATCGAGGCGATCCGCGGGGTCCAGACGGCCAAGGGCACGCTCGATGTGCTGCTGGAAGCTGGCTGGGTGCGGATTACCGGGCGGCGCGAGGTGCCGGGACGGCCGGTGATTTTCGCGACGACGCCCGATTTCCTGACTCATTTCGGGCTTGCAAGCCGCCGCGATCTGCCCGGCATTGACGAATTGCGGGCTGCCGGATTGCTCGATCCGGTTGAGGACGCGCTGGCTGCCGCGATGGACACAGGTTCGGCTGAAACAGAGGAAGTGGGCGAAGAATTGCCGGAGTGACTCGTAAAGCTGGCCAACATGGCCTAAATGGAACGTAGCAGGGGTTTTGGCAGGCGGCTGGTCCGCTGCGCCCCACGCATGTTCAGGAGTAAACTCATGGGTCTGTCGCTTCCGCACCTTCTAATCCTTGCGCTGGTGGTGCTGGTGCTGTTTGGTCGTGGCCGGATTTCCGAGATGATGGGCGATTTCGGCAAGGGTATCAAAAGCTTCAAGCAAGGAATTGCCGAGGAAACCACCGATCGCCCGGTTACTCCGCCGCCCGCGCAAATACCTGCGCAGCCGCCGGTAACTGCCAGCGAAACCGTGATCGATCCGACCAAGTCGACCCCGAATTAATCGGCCCCTGAGGCCAGTCAGCCATGTTTGATATCGGCGCTTCCGAGCTGCTCCTGACCGTGATCGTGGCGATTGTCGTCATCGGTCCCAAGGATCTGCCGCTGGCGTTGCGCACGGCGGGCAAGTGGATCGGCAAAATCCGGCGCGTTTCGGGCCATTTCCGCTCCGGTATCGAAAACATGATTCGCGAAGCCGAAATGGAAGAGATGGAAAAGAAGTGGGCCGCGCAGAACGCTGCGATCATGGAGGCGCACCCCGCAGCGTCGGCCGAAGCCGGGGCGCTTGCCGGCATTGATCCGGGCACCGCCACTGCCGAACCGGATAAGCCGTCCGCCGCGCCGCAAATGCCGCTCTGACCATGGCGCTCAAGATCCGCGACATCGATGAAACACAGGCACCATTGCTCGATCATCTGATCGAACTGCGCACCCGGCTGTTGCGCGTTGTCATGGTGCTTGCGGTAACTTTCGCGGTCTGCCTGTATTTCGCCGATGACATTTTCGGCTTTTTGGTCCGCCCCTTGACCGCTGCGTTCCCGGCAGGCGAGGGCAAGCTGATCTACACCAAGCTGTATGAGGCGTTCTTCGTCAATATGAAGGTTGCGCTGTTTGCGGCCTTTTTCGTCAGTTTTCCGATCATCGCCAACCAGCTGTGGGCGTTCGTTGCGCCGGGGCTTTACGCCAAGGAAAAGCGGGCTTTCCTGCCGTTCCTGATCGCAACACCGGTGCTGTTCACCAGCGGCGCGGCGCTGGCCTATTACGTGGTGATGCCAACTGCGTTTCGCTGGTTTCTGGGCTTTGAAGGCACCCGCGGCGGCTTGAAGCTTGAGGCGCTGCCCGGCACCGGAGATTATCTCAGCCTGGTCATGCAGTTCATCCTGGCCTTCGGGATCAGCTTCCTGTTGCCGGTGCTGCTGCTGCTGCTCAACCGTGCCGGGATTGTCACCCGCAAGCAATTATCGGGCGCGCGGCGTTACGTGATCGTGGCGATTACTGCGCTGGCTGCGGTGATTACGCCGCCCGACGTCATCTCGCAGCTGATGCTGGCGATTCCGATGCTGATCCTGTTCGAAGGCTCACTGATCATTATGCGGCTGGGTGAGCGGCGCGAGGCGAAGGCCAAGGCAGCCGAAGAAGCCAATGTAGCCGAGCAAGTACATCCCTCTACGCCCGAACCGCTGCCCTGACGCGAACCCTGCTACTTGGCGCTTTGCTTGGCTCCATCAAACACCAGTCGCCCGCCAACCCAGGTCTGCAAGACCTTGGTGGCGGCAAGCTCGCTTGGACTGGCGAGCAGCGGATCGCGGTCCACCAGCAGGAAATCGGCCCGTTCACCCCGGATCAGGCGGCCAAACCGGCCTTCACCAAAGCCGGCATAGGCAGCATTGGCGGTATAGGCGGCCAGCGCAGCCTCGCGGGTGATCTTTTCCTGCGGTTGCCAGCCTCCGAACGGCTTTCCGTCCGGGCCCTGCCGGGTGGTCGCAGCTGCCATACCGGCCCACGGATCGGGGAGCTCGACCGGTGCATCGGAGCCAAAGGCCAGCTTTCCGCCCGCCGCCAGAATCGACTTCCAAGCATAGGCTCCGGCCAGCCGGTTCGGGCCGAGCCGGGCCTCGGCCATGATCCGGTCGGAAGTCTGGTGGACCGGCTGCATCGAGGCGATCACGCCGTTTTTGCCGAACCGCGGAATATCCGCTGGATCGACGATCTGGGCATGCTCGATCCGCCAGCGCCGATCACCGGTGTAAGTCACCGCCAGCTCGTCGATCGCATTCAGGACTGAGGCATTGGCCGCATCGCCAATCGCATGGACCGCAACCTGAAAATGATCGAGAGCGGCGCGGCTCATCATATTCTTCAGCGGGATATCGCCGGTGATACGCAATCCCGCGCTCTTCGGGCTATCGGCATAGGGTGCTTTGAGCGAAGCGCCACGGGATCCCAGTGCGCCATCGGCATAGAGCTTTACTCCATTCAGCCGCAGCCGGTCGTCATAGAGCCATGGGGTGGGGCCCGGCCCGCCGATCAGCGACATCTGCTCAATCCCGGACGCATAGGCCATGATCCGGATCCGCAGCGCGCCGACATCGCCGGCGCGGCGATAGGCCTGCCAGTCCTCGATCGAAGTGCCCATATCGGCCGCCGCCGTCACGCCGCGCGCGAGCAGCAATTCCTGCGCCTTGCCCAGTGCCACGTCGCGATCCTCGGGGCGGGGCGGAGGCACGGCCTTGTCAACCAGCGTGGTGGCGGTATCGACCAGCACGCCCGCAGGATTACCGGGTGCTTTGCCGACAGCTGCCAGCCGCTCGATCTGCCCGCCAGCCGGCGCCTTGGTTTGTGCAGTGACACCCGCCAGCGCGAGGGCGCGGCTGTTGGCCCAGCCGGCATGGCCATCAACCCGGTTGAGCCAGACCGGGCGATCAAGCACCACAGCGTCGAGTTCTGCGGCAGTCGGGAACCGGCCCAGGCCCCACAGTTCCTGGTTCCAGCCGCGCCCGATGATCCAAGGGCGATCGGGGTGTGCGGCGGCATAGGCCGCAATTTTCCCCAGCGCTTCATTAAGCGACTTTGTTTCGGACAGGTCGAGCGTTAGCGCGGCAAAGCCGATGCTCGTGATATGCGCATGGGCATCGATCAATCCGGGCATCAGGACCCGGTTTTTGCCCTCGACCAGATAATCGACCTTGGCGGGTCGCTTGTCGCCGCGGCGATAGACTTGCTCGATCCGGCCATCATTGCCGATCAGCAGCCCGGTAAAATGTTCGACCTCACCTTTAGCATTGAGCGTCATACCATCGACATTATCGACCAGCGTATCGGCCAGTACCGGGCTACCTGAGACGCTCGCCGAAGCCAGCAGCGCGGTGAACAACAGTCGGCGCATCAGTTTTTTCCTCTTTGTGGCAAACGCCGAATGATAGCGCTGGTATCCTGCCGACCGCCACCCATGGCCTGCACATCGGCATAGAACTGGTCGATCAGCGCAGTGGTAGGAAGCGAAACGCCGAGCCCGCGGCCTTCGTCGAGTGCGAGGCCCAGATCCTTGCGCATCCAGTCGATCGCGAAGCCGAAATCGAACTCGCCCTCCGCCATCGATGCCCAGCGGTTGTCCATTTGCCAGCTTTGCGCTGCGCCGCCCGAAATCGCATCATAGACCTTGTCGAGATCGAGATGCGCGGCCTGCGCAAAGCGCATCGCCTCGGATAGGCTGGCGATGATCCCGGAAAAGGTGATCTGGTTGACCATCTTGGTGGTCTGCCCGGCGCCTGCCTTGCCGACGTGGACGATCCGGGTCGAATAGGCCTCCATCGTTGGTCTTGCCGCTTCGATGGCTTCGGGCCGGCCGCCGCACATCAGTGTCAGCGTGCCTTTTTCCGCCCCGGCCTGGCCGCCGGTAACGGGGGCATCGACGCAGTGAATTTCCTTGTCGCGCGCTTCGACCGCGATCTGGCGCGCGATCCGCGCCGAAACCGTGGTGTGATCGATGAATACCCCGCCTCTGGCCAGCGTCGAGAATACGCCCAGCGGTCCCAGCACGACATCGGCCAGATCATCATCAGTGCCCACGCAGGTCAGCACCACATCCGCGCCGTCGGCAGCTTCGGCGGGGCTGGTCGCAACATGCGCGGCAAGCCCGGGATGGGCCTCCTGCCATTTTGCGGCGCGGGCGGGAGTCCGGTTGAAAATGGTCAGTTCATGGCCCGCCTGGGCAATATGCCGGGCCATCGCTCCGCCCATCACGCCAAGGCCGATGTAGGACACTCTTTTCGCTGTAGTCATGGCCCCGGTGTGTAACGGGTTTTGCGGCAAAGCAAAGCTTGGCGCCGGTAAAAACGAATGCAGGTTCCCTAGCCCTCGGCTTTCCGTTACGGCGCGCTGCGATGACCCAGACCGCTCAACTTCCCGCGACCAGCACCAAGCCGCTGCTGACGATCGATGATGTCCGCGCTGCCGCTGCCCGGCTTGAGGGCGCGATCGTGCGCACGCCCACGCTTTACAGCCGCACGTTGAGCGAAATGACCGGCGCCGAGGTCTGGCTCAAGTTTGAAAATCTGCAGTTCACTGCCGCTTACAAGGAGCGCGGCGCGTTGAATGCGCTGCTGCTTAAGGGCGCTACCGAAGATCGCCGCGGTGTAATCGCGGCCTCGGCTGGCAACCACGCCCAAGGCCTGAGCTATCACGGCACCCGGCTTGGTGTGCCAGTGACCATAGTCATGCCCAAGACCACGCCGACGGTAAAAGTCATGCAGACCGAAAGCGTCGGCGGCAAGGTGGTGCTGTTTGGCGAGTCGTTTGACGAAGCCTATGCCCACGCCCGTCAGCTCGAGGCTGAGCGCGGGCTGACCTTCATCCACCCGTTCGATGATCCGCAGGTTGCGGCAGGTCAGGGCACGGTTGCGCTGGAAATGCTGGAAGATGCGCCCGAGATCGACATGCTGGTAATCCCGGTCGGTGGCGGCGGGCTTGCTTCGGGGATGGGCACAGCGGCCCGGGCGATCCGGCCTGATATCGGTCTGATCGGAGTGGAGGCAGAGCTGTTTCCATCGATGTATAACCGGCTCAAGGGAACTGATCTGCCGTGCGGCGGCGACACGCTGGCCGAGGGTATTGCGGTCAAGGAGCCGGGTGAGTTCACTTCGAAGGTCCTTGCCGGACTGCTCGATGATATCGTGCTGGTCAGCGAAGCGGCGCTGGAAAGCGCGGTGGCGCTGTTGCTGCAGATCGAAAAGACCGTTGTTGAAGGTGCAGGCGCGGCGGGTCTTGCGGCGATGCTAAGCTACCCAAAGATGTTCAGGGGCCGCAAAGTCGGCGTGGTGCTGTGCGGGGGCAATATAGATACCAGGCTGCTCGCCAATGTATTGCTGCGCGATCTGGCCCGTTCGGGCCGCCTGGCAAGGCTGCGCCTGACCCTGCAGGATCGGCCCGGCGCCTTGTTCAAGGTAATGCGCGAGTTTGATGCCCACCAGGTCAACATCATCGAGATCTACCACCAGCGGATTTTCACCACGCTCCCCGCCAAGGGGCTGATCACCGACATCGAATGCGAAGCCCGCGACAGGGACCAGCTCGAACGGCTGGTCGAGGCGCTGCGGGCAAAGGGCTATTCGGTGAACCCGGTGGAGCTGGCCTGAACGGGCGGGATTTACGAATCGACTACTGCCGCGAATCTTGGTATCGAGAGGTATTACCTTTCGGAGGCCACAACCATGGCAATCTCGGTCAAGATCGATGATGTTCTCAAGAGCCGGGTCCAGCACCTTGCCGCCACGCGACAGCGCTCGCCGCACTGGATCATGCGCGAAGCCATCGCCCGCTATGTCGAACAGGAAGAGGCGCGCGAAACTGTCAAGCAGGCCGCGATCACAGCATGGGAAGACTACCGGCTGACGGGGTTGCACGCGACATTCGAGGAGGCCGATGCCTGGCTCGCCGAACTCGAGGGCGGCGTGTCTGCTAGGCCGCCCCAGTGCCACACCTGACGTGCCATCGTTGAAATGGACCCCTCAGGCGCTAGCGGATGTCCAGCGCCTGCACCGGTTTCTGGCCGAAAGGAACCCCGACGCGGCCCGGCGTGCGGTTCAAGCCATCCGCGCCGGCGTCAAAATCCTTTCCACCCAACCGCGCATCGGCCATCCCGCGCAAGACATGGACCCTGAATTTCGCGAGTGGCTGATCCCCTTCGGTCAAAGCGGCTATTTGATGCTTTACCGGATCGAGGCGGGGGCGGTGGTACTGCTCGCGGTGAGGCATGGGCGGGAGGCGGGGTTCGGTGTGTAGTCGGTTGGTGCCTGGCGTTGCTCGATTCGGGCAGGGGTTCGCGAACAGGGATTGGGCGGCGGGAATGACGGCATGATAGCGCGGCGGGGATGGTGGGGGTGCTCGCGGGCGCGGCGGCGGCGAAACGCAGGGCGATGCGGCGGGCTATCAGACACGGCTGTTGTACTCTCTCGACACGCCGGAAGGTTGCGGGGTAGGGTTGGCGGACTCGCCGGAGGTACCCCATGCTGCTCGATCTGACCGACGCCGCCCAGGCGCTCGCCCCCAAGCTCACCGCGCTGCGCCGCGCGATCCATGCCGAGCCCGAACTCGGCCTGCACAATCCTCAAACCAGCGCGAAGATCCGCGCGGCGCTTTCCCACCTGCCGCTGGAGTGGCGCGAGGGGCCGTCCACGACCGGCCTCGTCGCGGTCCTGAACAAAGGAAAGCCCGCCAACTCGGGTGAACGCCGTTCGGTGCTGCTGCGCGGCGATATGGATGCGTTGCCGATGCCCGAGGAGACCGGACTGGAGTTCGCCTCCGAAGTGGCTGGCGCGATGCATGCCTGCGGGCATGATGCGCATGTCGCGATGCTGGTCGGCGCGGCGGAAATCCTG
>JBKJTN010000071.1:0-6271 GCA_046590275.1 Novosphingobium sp. | reverse complement strand
TTGATATCGAGGACCGAGCGGGTTTCGGTTTCGGTATCCACTTCGAACACGATCAGGCGCAGCGTAACTTTCATCGGTGCGGCATAGGTGATCCCGCGCTGACGGCATTCGTCGGTGTCGTATTTCGGGTGCTCGAGCTCATAGCGATCGAAGTCGAGCCATGAACCGCGATACGGAATGACGCGGGCGGCGAACAGAAATTTGCCCGAAGAATGCGTCTTGCCGCGGTCATGATCGAACAGAACGCCCGGGCTGCGGTGCATCTGCGAAACGATCACTCGCTCGGTACCGTTGATGAAGAAGGTGCCGTTCTCGGTCATGAGCGGCATATCGCCCATATAGACGTCCTGCTCCTTGATATCGAGGACCGAGCGGGTTTCGGTTTCGGTATCCACTTCGAACACGATCAGGCGCAGCGTAACTTTCATCGGTGCGGCATAGGTGATCCCGCGCTGACGGCACTCGGTCACGTCATACTTGGGGTCTTCCAGCACGTAATGGACGAAGTCCAGCTCGCTGGTGCCGGCAAAATCGCGGATCGGGAACACCGAGCGGAGCGTCTTTTCCAGGCCCGAGACATAGCCGATCGACGCATCGGAGCGCAGGAACTGCTCATAGCTTTCGCGCTGCACCTCGATCAGGTTCGGCATCTTGATCACTTCGTGGATATCGCCGAAGATCTTGCGGATCCGCTTTTTCGCAGCCGAACGGCCGGGGGTGCCGATGGGAGTCAGGGCTTTGGTCGCCATGGGAGGGGTCTTGCCTCTTCGCTGATATGCCGGGCCAGAAACGTCTGACTCTCCGGCGGAAATTCGTGCCATGCGGGCGATGGACACCACAAAACGCCAAAAGGCCGCACGGCAGATGCCTCCCCTCTGGGGAACCAAAGCCAGCAGCCTTCGCGTCGAATGATAGCCCGTCCGCTTCCTTCCGTGGAGGATCCCCGCGCATGGACCCGCCTTGCTCGAAGCGTCGAGCGAGTGGGGCATATAGGCAGCGATCGGGCCCGAGTCAAACTGATCCGGGTCCTGACGCCGATAGTTGACGCGGGCTTGGTTCCGGGCGCCTTGACTCCGGGTGCGATACTGCTAAACGCCCGCACTGATCGCGGGGGCTCTGCTCCTTCGGTCATCCGTCCGAGACAGTCGGTGCGCATCATCTGGATGCGCTTAATTTCCGGCCTAGACGGGGAAAAGAGATTTCCCGCCTTCATGTCCGCATGAAGTGCGACTGGCGTGATTTCACGTCCCTCCTTCCCCCCTCAACGGACTCGCCCGTGCTGTTTTTGCAGCGCGGTCAACGCAGCCCGGTCGTTTGCCATTTTGGCATTCGATCACAAGTGAAGGAGTAAGCATGGATCGTTCGCAGAAAGCCGACGCCGTAGCCGCGCTCAACGCAACCTTCAACGAGGTCGGCGTGGTGGTTATCACCCGCAACCTCGGCATGACCGTGGCCCAGACCACGGCCCTGCGCGTGAAGATGCGTGATGCCGGAGCGTCGTTCAAGGTTTCCAAGAACAGTCTTGCCAAGCTGGCCATCCAAGACACGAACTATGCCGGGATTGGTGACATGCTCACCGGTCCGGTGGCGCTGGCGACTTCGGTCGATCCGGTTGCCGCGGCAAAAATCGCTGTCGAATTCGCCAAGACCAACGACAAGTTGGAAATCCTTGGCGGCGCGATGGGCTCGCTGATTCTGAACGCGGATGGGATCAAGGCACTCGCCACGATGCCATCGCTTGATGAACTGCGCGCCAAGCTTATCGGCCTCGTCCAGGCACCGGCGACGAAAATCGCTCAGGTTGTCACGGCACCAGCCGCCAAGCTCGCCCGCGTCTTTGGGGCCTATGCCACCAAGGAAGCCGCATAAGACTGATCGTTCGAATTTCCCGGCGCGCAGCGCTGGACCCAGACACACCAGGAGTGAAATACCATGGCCGATATCGCCAATCTCGTTGCAGAACTTTCGAAGCTGACCGTCCTTGAGGCGGCTGACCTTGCCAAGGCCCTTGAAGAAGCATGGGGCGTTTCCGCCGCTGCTGCTGTGGCCGTTGCCGGACCCGCCGCTGCGGTTGCCGAAGCCGTTGAAGAAAAGACCGAATTCGACGTCATCCTGACCGGCTTCGGCGACAAGAAGATCCAGATCATCAAGGAAGTCCGTGCGATCACCGCGCTCGGCCTGACCGAAGCCAAGACCCTCGTTGAAAGCGCTCCCAAGGCGATCAAGGAAGGCGTCAACAAGGCTGAAGCCGAAGAGATCAAGAAGAAGATCGAAGAAGCCGGCGGCACGGTTGAGATCAAGTAATCTGGCGAAATCCAGTAATCTTCGAACAAGTTTTGCGGGTGTCTTGAAGCATTCGCAGATGGAAGGGCGGCCCGGCAACGGGTCGCCCTTTTCGTTGGGATAGTAATCGCGAAAAGTAATTATTTCAGCGTCTTCATGTACTCGATCAGTTCCTTGCGCTTGGCCGGATCGGCTTGCCCCGCGTAGACCATCTTGGTGCCCGGCACTTTCTTGGAGGGGCTGATCAGCCATTCGTCCAGCGTCGCCTCGTCCCAGACCAGCCCTGAGGCTTTCAGCGCGTCTGAATATTGATAAGCGTCCCCAAGGTGCCCGGCCTTGGCCCCGAATACTCCGGCCAGGCTCGGCCCGATACCATTCGATCCGCCCTGCACCGCGTGGCACGCTGAGCACATCGCAAAGCTGGCCGGGCGGGCATCGGCAACACTCGGGGCGGTATCAGCAGACGCGCCGCTATCCTCGGCCGAGGACGTGTCTTTCGGGTCGCTGCAAGCCGTGAGGCTGGCAACCAGCACGATCGTCAACGCAAATCCATTCCAGCCACGCATTCGTAAGTCTCCGCCAAGGTGTTAGGCGAAGCTTATGCGCGTGTGCGCCCAAGCGTCAATGCAGCGCATAGTTCAGGCGAATACCCATCATGTCGATCCCGGGGTTCTGTCCTCCATCGAACAACCGGGCATGGCTGATGTGCACCCAGCTCGCCTCGATCGCGATCCGGTTTGTCAGGCGCGTGCCAACCGCGATCTCAGGCTCGAACAGCACGCGGCTGCCCAGATCGGTGCGCGTATCGCCGGCGGCATTGACCCGGTAGGATGGTCCGTCATGGACAATAAAACCAACGCCCGGCCGCACATACACTGGCCCTTTACCGATCTTCCAGGCCAGGCCTGCGCCGGCAAAGCTGGTGTCGCCGCGGGTGTTGAGCGAGGCAATCAGATAGGGTGCGGGCTTGCCGATAAACGACAGCCCCTCGATCGGGGCGAAGCGATAGCCCGCCTCGAGATCCACGCCGTGCTCGCCGGTGTCATAGGTAAAGGGCGTGTCCACGCCGTGTACATAGCCGCCGACAAACACCTCCTGCGCGGCAGCAGGCGAAGCAACCGCGGCCAAAGCCAGGAACCAGGTAACGCGCATCAACTTCTCCCAGGGCGAATCACAAAGCCGCCGTGCCCCCTTTTGCTGTGGCACCCTTGCCGCAAGCTTAAGGAAAAGCGCGCGTTGTGATAGCCCGGCCCTTTGCAGTGCTGGCGCGCGCGGCTATCCGGGCCGGCTTTATGGCTGATATTACCGCCCCATCGCTTTGGCGCCTTGAACTGCGAGCCATGCTGCGTCTTTCGGCGCCGCTGGCGGCTGCCAATCTGCTGCAGATGATGGTCCATACGATCGACGTGATCTTCGTGGCCCGGCTCGGCGAAGTGCCGTTGGCCGCATCCAGCCTGTCGATATCGGTGTTCGGGCTGATGATGTGGTGCTTTTCGGGCCTGACCGGCGCGGTCGCCCCGCTGATCGCGGCTGAACTCGGCCGCCGCAAGCATGCCGTGCGCGAAGTGCGGCGCAGTGTCCGGATGGCGCTGTGGCTATCGGTGCTTTGCGGCCTCGTCGGCATGATCGTATCCAGCTTCGGTGAGGCAATCATGCTCGCCAGCGGGCAGGACCGGGCTGTTTCCACCGCAGCGGGCGGCTTCATGGCCATATTGCTGTGGGCGATGATCCCGATGATCGTCGCCAATGTGCTGCGGACCTTCGTTGCGGCGCTGGGCCGGCCGGTCTTCGCCACCGCGATCACTGCGCTGGCGATCTTCGTCAACGCGCTGGGCAATTACGCCTTCGTGTTCGGCCATTTCGGCGCGCCCGAAATGGGCCTGCAAGGGTCCGCCGTGTCGAGCGTGCTGACTTCGGTGGCAATGGTCGCAGCCTATGCAATCGCCATCGCCGGCGATCGGCGGCTGCGGCGCTATCATATCTTCGGGCGCTGGTGGCGGCCCGAGTGGTCGCGGCTGCGCGAGATCATGAAGATCGGCACGCCGATTGCCTTTACCATCCTCGCAGAGGCCGGACTGTTCAGCGGCGCCGCTTTCCTGATGGGCTGGATCGGCCCGGCTGAACTGGCCGGGCATACCGTGGCGCTGCAGATCGCGGCGCTCGCCTTTCAGGTGCCGTTCGGGATCGGCCAGGCAGCGACAATCCGGGTTGGCTATCACTTCGGCGCGGGTGACCGCGCCGGGATCGGCCGGGCCGGATGGGCTGCGTTGACGCTGTCGATCGGCTTCATGGCCCTGCCCGCCAGCGCGATGCTGCTGATCCCGCGAACGATCCTGTCGCTCTATGTCGATCCTGCTGCGGCGGCCAATGCGGCGATGGTCGGCTTTGCGGTACAATACATGATAGTCGCCGCCGCCTTCCAGCTGTTCGACGGGGTTCAGGCGGTTGCCGCCGGAGCACTGCGGGGCTTGCAGGATACGCAAATGCCGATGGCCATCGCGATCTTCGGCTATTGGCTGCCCGGAATGGGCACCGCGATCTGGCTCGGCTTCCGCACCCCGCTCGAAGGCACGGGCGTGTGGATCGGCCTGGCGGTTGGGCTGGTGGTGGTTGCGGGTCTGCTCACCTGGCGCTGGCACCGCCGCGAGCGATTGGGTCTGCTGCCCGGCTGAATTGGCGCGGTGTCCCGAAAAATTGCCCCAAACTCACCTTGACGATGGATGAACGCAGACCCATATGCGCCTCGCTGGCACTCACCCCACGAGAGTGCCAAGCCTCATTCAACTGCACTAGAGAGGTATCAACCCATGAAGTTCCGTCCGCTGCATGACCGCGTGCTGGTCCGCCGCATCGAAGCCGAAGAAAAAACTGCCGGCGGCATCATCATCCCCGATAGCGCCAAGGAAAAGCCCAGCGAAGGCGAAATCGTCGCCGTTGGCACCGGCACCCGCTCGGAAGATGGCAAGATCACCCCGCTCGACGTCAAGGCCGGCGACCGGATCCTGTTCGGCAAGTGGTCGGGCACCGAGGTCAAGGTCGATGGCGAAGAGCTGCTGATCATGAAGGAAAGCGATGTTCTCGGCATTATCGGCTGAACGACGTCCATTCTATCACACTGATTTTACAAGGAAATGAACAATGTCTGCTAAAGAAGTACGCTTTTCGCGCGATGCGCGTGAACGCATTCTCGCCGGCGTGGATATTCTCGCCAACGCGGTGAAGGTCACTCTGGGGCCCAAGGGCCGCAACGTCGTGATCGACAAGAGCTTCGGCGCTCCGCGCATCACCAAGGACGGCGTCACCGTCGCCAAGGAAATCGAGCTCAAGGACAAGTTCGAGAACATGGGCGCACAGATGCTGCGCGAAGTGGCCTCGAAGACCAACGACCAGGCCGGTGACGGCACCACCACCGCCACCGTGCTGGCGCAGGCGATCGTGCGCGAAGGCATGACCTCGGTCGCCGCCGGCATGAACCCGATGGACCTGAAGCGCGGCATCGATCTGGCGGTTACCGCCGTAGTTGCCGATCTGGTGGCGCGTTCGAAGCCAGTCGCCGGGTCAGCCGAAATTGCGCAGGTCGGGATCATCTCGGCCAATGGCGACACCGAAGTCGGCAATAAGATCGCCGAAGCGATGGAAAAGGTCGGTAAGGAAGGCGTGATTACCGTCGAGGAAGCCAAGGGGCTCGAGTTCGAACTCGATGTCGTCGAAGGAATGCAGTTCGACCGCGGTTACCTCTCGCCCTACTTCATCACCAACCCTGACAAGATGATCGTCGAGCTGGAAAATCCTTACATCCTGATCCACGAAAAGAAGCTCTCGAACCTGCAGGCGATGTTGCCAATCCTGGAGGCAGTGATCGGCGCAGGCCGTCCGCTGCTGATCATCGCTGAGGACATTGAGGGCGAGGCGCTGGCGACCTTGGTGGTCAACAAGCTGCGCGGCGGTCTCAAGATCGCAGCGGTCAAGGCCCCGGGCTTTGGCGATC
>JBKJTN010000024.1:0-6149 GCA_046590275.1 Novosphingobium sp. | reverse complement strand
CGGGCATCTGGACGATCGAGAGCAGGCTGTCCTGCCCTGACAGGGCCTTGGACTGGATCGGCACACCCAGTACCGGAAGGTGGGTCATCGAAGCAACCATCCCGGGCAGATGCGCTGCACCGCCCGCACCGGCGATGATCACCTTGAAGCCTTCGCCAGCGGCATCCTGGGAAAATTTGACCAGGCGCTGCGGCGTGCGATGCGCCGAGACGATTCGCGCGTCATAAGCAACCCCAAGCTTGTCGAGCGCATCGGCCGCGCATTTCATTGTCGCCCAGTCGGACTGGCTGCCCATCACAATTGCGACTTCCGGCTTCATGGGTGGCGCTCCGACAGATAATAACGCTCGATCGCGTTCAGCTGGCCATCCAGCTCATAGACGATCGGCTGGCCGGTCGGGATTTCGAGCCCGGTGATGTCGGCATCCGAAATCCCCGAGAGATGTTTGACCAAAGCCCGCAGCGAATTGCCATGGGCGGAAACCAGCACCGTTTCACCCGCTTGCAGTGCCGGTGCAATGGCGTTGCTATAGTATGGCAAGACGCGGGCGATGGTGTCCTTGAGGCTCTCGGTGGCAGGGATCGCGATCCCGGCGTAGCGCGGGTCTGCGGCAAGGTCGAATTCCGATCCGGCTGCCAGAACCGGCGGGGGAATGTCGAAGCTGCGGCGCCAGATCTTGACCTGATCCGCGCCGTGCAGCGCCGCCGTCTCGGCTTTGTCGAGCCCGGTCAGCCCGCCGTAATGCCGTTCATTCAGCCGCCAATCCTTGGTTTCAGGCACCCACAGCCGTCCCATCGCTTCAAGCGCGAAATGCAATGTCCGGATCGCGCGGGTCTGGAGCGAGGTGAAGGCAATGGTCGGGAACACGCCCTTTTCCGCCAGCAAATGCCCGGCGGCACGCGCTTCGTCCTCACCCTTCGGGGTCAGATCGACATCCCACCAGCCGGTGAAGCGGTTTTCGAGGTTCCACTGGCTCTGGCCGTGACGAACAAGAATGAGGCGAGGCAAGGCGCTTTTGCTCCCTTAACACAGGAGCACAGCGCCTAGCTTCTTGGCTCGGCTTTGGGAAGAGCGCCTTGATCCTTGCTGGCCAGCGCGCGCGCCTGCGCCTTGCGCAGGCGCAGATTCTCGCGCAGCTTGGCGGCGAGACGTTCCTGGCGGCTTGGTTGGGCGGGGTTTTCGCTCATCGCTGGTTTCGTGCCCCGCCAAGCGCCCGAGTGCAAGTCCGACCTGACAAAGGCCTGCTTGACAAAGCATGGTCCCCCGGCCAATAGCGCGCCCCTGCCCGGACCGGCCCCAACGATGATTGGGCCGATCACCCGCGCGGCCGGAATGGTAGGCTGCTGTAGCTCAGTGGTAGAGCGCATCCTTGGTAAGGCTGAGGTCGGGAGTTCAATCCTCCCCAGCAGCACCATTCCACCAACCAAGTCAGCCCAAATTTGTGGTGCTGGCTTCAGGTCGGCAGAAGCCACGCAGTTCTGCGCCATTCCGCACGCTATCTTGCGAAGCTCAGGACAGAGATGCGTCTCGCGAGGCCGAAGCCAGACCCAAAATCGCCACTGATCTCAGGTGGCCATTTTCCTGTCCTGTGGGTGTTTTCGGGTTAGCTGCTCAGCAGAAGCCGAGCGCGCGACGCTGGTCATCCCAAGCAACGGGAAGATCAGAACAGCGTAGCAGCGAGCGCGCAGTCAGCTCGACCGGCTGGCGTCCTTCCAGGATCGCGGCTGTGATATCCGGTGCGAGGAAGCGCAGCCGCGCGAGGCGCACGAGATGGCTGCGCTCGACCGGATTGTTGGAACGTGGGCCGGTGACGAGCTGATGCCAGGCACTCCATCCGCGGCGGATGAGGTCGATCAGGTTCTGATCCTTGCTTGCCGGCTGCGCATCGGGCGCTGTGTAAACCAACCGCAGTTCGATGCCGCGGCGCTTCAAAGCAACAGGGTTGTCGATCAAGATTGGCTCGCTGAGCAGGTTGTCCTGGCCTCCAATCCGCAGCGCCTCAGCAAGCCGTGCGCGGTCGAGCTCGATGCGCAGGTTATGTTGTTCGATCGTGACTTTGGCATCGAGCAGTTCGAGCGTCGTGCTGAGCGCGCTTTCATTGCCTTTGACGGGCGCTAGCGTTGCTGCTCGGCTGCATGAGGCGTCAGTAAGTCCCGTCGAACCCAGTTCGCCGTCGAGCATGACCGCGTCGGTCAGAAAACGGGCCAGCGCCTGTCGGACGAGCTGCTCGGTGTCGCCGGCGGGCAGGCGCCAGCCGTCCCGGTTGTCGCGAGTGCTGTTGACATAATAGCGGTACTTGCGGCCGCCCTTATTGCCATAGGACCCGATCAGCCGCTTTCCGTCAGCATCGAAAATGCGGCCGGACAGGATATTGATCAGACCAGTGCGTGGCCGCTTCGCGGCGCTGGCGTGCTGTACCTGGTCCCAAAGTTCCTGATCGATGATCGCCTCGTGCTCCCCTGGGGGAACCTGGCCCTTGTGACTGACCACCCCGAGATAGATGCGGTTGCCGAGGATGTGCCGAATGCCGCCATTACGGAACGGCGTGCCGCCGAACGGGCGACCATCGCGCGTTGTGCGCGGCTTCGAGCGAACCCCGCTTCCGGCGAGTTCTGGAAGCATCTGCTCAATCGAATTTGCGGTTAGGTAACGATCGAAGATGTGCCGCACCTGCTCGGCTTCCGTCTCATTGATCACCAGCTTGCGGTCGGCGACATCGTAACCGAAGGGAATCGGCCCGCCCATCCACATGCCCTTGCGCTTGGACGCGGCGACCTTGTCGCGGATCCGCTCGCCAGTGACTTCGCGCTCGAACTGGGCAAACGAAAGCAGCATGTTGAGGGTGAGCCGGCTCATGCTGGTGGTGGTGTTGAACGACTGAGTGATGGAGACGAAACTCGCCCCGGCCTTGTCGAGCACCTCGACGATCTTGGCGAAATCAGCAAGGCTGCGGGTGAGCCGGTCGATCTTGTAGAGCAGGATGATGTCGACCGTACAGCGACAGGCCAAAGAGCCTTGTCACCAGTTGCGGAATTCGCCAACTTGTCTCGTGGTTGAAATCACTTGCCAAGCTGCGCACAGCGCTCCCCCAGCTTTTCGCGTGCCAATGTCGCGGCGATCGATGGTTTTGGCCGGGCTTTCGACCGTTGTTGAATGGTATGATTTCACACTTTACCTCTATTTTTCGACGGTGCTGGCGCGCGTGTTCTTCGGAACCGGCCCACAGTCGATGACGGCAACGCTCGGCGGCTTTGCTATCGCTTACCTGATGCGGCCAGTCGGAGCGCTGGTTTTTGGTCATTTTGGTGACCGGCTGGGCCGGCGGGTAACGATGCTGGGTTCGATGGCTTTGATGACCGCAGCGATGCTCGCAACCGCTATGCTGCCGACTTATGCTCAGATTGGCCCGCTTGCCGGCGTGCTGCTGATCACGCTGCGCTGCTTGATGTCGTTTTCGGTTGGCGGCGAATATACCGGCGTAGTCGCTTATCTGATGGAAGGTGCCAAGGACAGTCGGCGCGGATTGATCACCAGCTGCGCATCGGCGGCAAGCGAGGTCGGCGCGCTGCTGGCGGCCGGTGCAGCGGCGCTGACCGTTTGGGCTGTGCCTGAAGAGTCGCTCGTATCTTGGGGATGGCGCCTGCCCTTCCTGTTCGGCGCAGCGCTCGCCAGCTTGGTACTGATAACCCGCGCAACGCTAGAAGAAACGCCGGAATTCAAGCGACAGCGCGATGCCGGCACGGTGCCTAAAAAACCGATCCGGCAGACGCTCACGCGACACCGCAGCGCTATTGCACGTGGCTTTGCGATCTCTGCGCTTGGTTCAATCACCTATTATGTCGGCATTACCTATGTACCGGCGTTCCTTGATGCCACTGGCACCACGCCGGAGGAGCGCACGCTGTCGATCTCGGTCCTTGCAGCGCTGACGGTCATCCTGGTAACGCCCCCAATAGGACTTGCGTCGGACCGTTTTGGTCGTCGCCCCATACTGCTGGTGCTTGCACTTGGCGGCATACTGCTGCCAACGGGCATGTTTGCGGTAATGGCTGGTGGTGGAGCTGCGACTTGGGCTGGTGCAATTGTTTTAGCGGCACTCGGCGGAGCAGTTAGCGCAGTCGGCGCAGTCACGACTGCCGAACAATTCCCCGGCGAGGGTAGACTCAGCGGCCTCGCATTAGGCGCGACAACTGCAACTGCCATATTCGGCGGTCTCACGCCTTTGGTTGCGCATCTGTTGGTGACGAACAGTGGATGGGCCGCTGCACCCGGCGCAATGATCGCATTTGTCGCATTATGTGTGATCATGGTGTTTTGGCACATGCCTGAGACAGCGCCAGCGATCGCCAAACCTTAGGCCAATTTCGCTCGCAGCAAAGTTTGTGAAGTTACCCGGATCCGCGTGTAAAGGTTGACGGTGTCCTTTCGGCCCATTCCCAGTCATCAAGATCGTCAATTTTAACGCGTGAATATGTGGCAGCTATAAGGACCTCGTTTGCACTGGCTGAGCGGCCACAATGTGAGCGGTTGCTGCTGCAACTGATGAGGCCTTCTGCCCGACATCCGATGGCGCGGTGCCCGCTTGAACGGACGGATATTGCGGGTCGTTCGGCTAACCGCCAAAAGCCGCAGCCATAAGTCCCTCTGCCGATGTTGCTTCAGCGATTAATTGGCGAAGCGCTTTCGCGGTGTCTTCCAGCAGCTCTTTGCTAACAGGCCGCTCGCCGTTGATAAAACGCCGGATGGCCCGTTCGTCTATGCCGAGCCGCCGCGAGGTTGCAGGGATACCGCCGAAAACCTGGACGCAATAGGCAAAGTGATCTTGCGGTTCTTGTGTTGTGAATGACCCGATCATTGTACTTCCATTCGTTCCTATACCCGCCAATCGTTCAGCGTTGCTTCTTGGCCTGCGGCGCTGTGAAATCGGGATCCTTGTTCGCCACCCAATCAACAAACTTGCGGATCGCAGGGTTAGCCAGAAGGCCTTCCACGTCCATTCCGTAGCGCTGCAATTCCGAATTAGTGAAGTTTGCCGTGAGAGTTTGTTGGCAAATGGGGTGCATCGGCACTACCTCGCGCCCGCCCCGGCTCTTCGGAACCGGATGGTGCCAGACAACGATCTTGCCGGTTGGCCGACCGCATAACCAGCAGGGCGCAATGGTATCTGGTTCCATAACCTCGCGACGCAAGTCTACATAAGGATCGTGTTTCGGGCGTTTGCGGGCCATGTGTCTGCCTGAGATTCCTGAACTGTGCTGCCGCACTTAAAGTGACGCCGACAGCATTACCACCCCGGGCCCTGGGCTTGCGCAGATATAGGCAATCACTGGGGTCACGCGCCTGGCGACTTACCGCGTTCGCCATTCGCCGGCTGAACGACCGCAACCAAGAGCTGGACGGACGGCAGGTTTCAATGCTCTCAATCGGCCGCCGGAACGGCAGAAATGTTAGCGGAAGCGGCCCTGTTATTGCTGAGGGCAGCGCGCCTGCAGTCGCGACTTGCGGGACACTTACGAAGGTTAGCTGCTGGCTCCAAACGCGACATTGGTTAGCGACGGAAATTGGGCCGGACTGTGTCGCGCACCATTCCCTTTTGGTTAAGTGATTGCGCGTGAAATAGAACATTTCGCGGCGCGCCGCCGAGACAAGCCGATCCTATTGCACGGCCGACCCTATTGCGTAGGCGTAAACCAGGTATCGCCATTGCCTGGCGCCAGCATGTGCTGCTTGGCGCGCTGGCCGTCGGCGGTATTGAGCCAGCTGACGGTCATCAGGACCGCAGCAGCCGCAAGAAGGACGTAACGCATTGGCGTGCTCCGTTCCCATAGTTCCATCCCGGTCCTGCTTTGTTGTAGAGAAGCTTGGTTAGCGACCCGTTCGGACTTTGGGTAACCAGCAGGGGATGTTTCGTTAAGCGTAACGCTCGGTCCTGACCTTAGGGTCAGGACCTGTTACTCGCGCCATCGAGGTTTGAAGCAAAATGGTCCAGCGCGAGACGGATAGGTGCGGGAATAGTTATTCTATTTCAAGCTTATCCAACGCTGCGATGGGCCATTTTGGTCAAATCCGCTTGGACGGCAAAATGGCTTCCATCTCGAACAGAAATACGCTTGCAAAGACGTCCAGTCTTAACGGCGCGCATTTCCGCC
>JBKJTN010000019.1:0-7347 GCA_046590275.1 Novosphingobium sp. | reverse complement strand
CCCTTGGGGGGCGGGATGCGGGTGACGATCGCTTCGAGCACCTCGGCAATGCCGATGCCGGACTTGGCGCTGGTGAGGACCGCCTGGGAGGCGTCGAGGCCGATGACTTCCTCGATCTCGGCGCGGACTTTTTCGGGCTCGGCGGCGGGGAGGTCGATCTTGTTGATGACGGGGACGATCTCGTGGTCGTGCTCGATCGACTGGTAGACGTTGGCGAGCGTCTGCGCTTCGACGCCCTGGGCTGCGTCGACCACCAGCAGCGCGCCTTCGCAGGCGGCGAGGGAGCGGCTGACTTCATAGGCGAAGTCGACATGCCCTGGGGTGTCCATCAGGTTGAGCTCATATTCGAGCCCGTCCTTGGCGGTGTAGCGCAGGCGGACCGTCTGAGCCTTGATGGTGATCCCGCGTTCTTTCTCAATGTCCATGTTATCAAGGACTTGCGCACTCATCTCGCGCTCCGTCAGCCCGCCGGTCAGCTGGATCAGCCGGTCAGCCAGGGTCGACTTGCCATGGTCAATGTGAGCGATAATCGAGAAGTTACGGATCAGTGCGAGTTCAGTCATGCCGCGCCGTTAGCAGCAGAGCAAGGAACTGTCAGTAGCCCATTCAGGCAGCGCGATCCGGTTTGAGCTTGGGAACGACTTGGCCGAACTTGGGCAGCGAGAATGCACTCGCACCGCCAAGCTGGGTTGGCAACTGCATCCCGGGCGCTAGCGCCGTAACCGGCATCCCCGCTGCGGCCAGAACATAAGGCGAAATCCGATGCCGGGTGCAAAGCCCGCCAGCGCCATCATCGACCAGTGGCGTCTCGAACTCGAGCCCCTGGGATGATGCGGTCGAACGCCGCACCTTGGCGACCGCGAGCTGGCCTTCGCCAAAATCGACGACGAATTCAGTGCCCTTCGGAACGTCAAGCAAGCCCTCGATCATCGCCCCGGCACTGGAATAATTGCGCATCATGACTTCGTAGCGATGATCTTCGTGGATTACGCCAATCTTGCGGAAAACTGTCCGCCGATCGGGCCGGTATTTGCCGGGACCGCTCGGCTCGATCACCCAATCGCCGCTGGTCATGGCTTCGCGAACTTCGGCGAAGGCGACCCCGCGAGAATAGATGAACCCCTGGATTTGCTTCACCTTCAGCTTGCGCATGATGGCAAGCTCGTCATGCGCCTCGATACCCTCTGCTGTGGTATCCATGTCCAGCGCTTCGGCAAGGCTGACAATTGCCGTGATAATCGCTCCGTTGCGATTGCCAGGTTCAGTGACGCCGCGAATGAAGCCCTGGTCGATCTTGATCTTGTCGAACGGGGCTTTGCGCAAATAGGCAAGCGATGAATAGCCCGTACCGAAATCGTCAAGCACGAGCCTTACCCCCAGATTCTTGAGGGCGGAGAACATGTCATCGGTCGCGGCAACATCGGCAAGGAAAATCGATTCGGTCAGTTCCAGTTCAAGCCGATCGGGGCTGATGCCCGAATTCGCAATCGCTTGCGCCACGATTGCAGGGAATGCGAGGTTGCTGAATTGCGCCGGCGACACGTTGACCGCGATTCGGACGTTGCCTGGCAACTGGACGGCATCATCGCACGCGCGGCGCAAGGCCCAATCCCCCAGGGCACCGATCAGATTGCACTCTTCTGCGATTGGAATGAACAACGCCGGCGCAACGTTGCCCAGTTCCGGATGCTCCCAACGGATCAATGCTTCGAGTGTGACGACCTTGTTGGATTCGCTATCGACGATCGGCTGGTAAGCCAACCTTATCTGATCTTTGGCGAGGGCATCGCGCAGATCGTTCTCGATCTGTCGGCGGCGTTCAGCCTCGGAGTGGAGGTCGCTTGAATAGAACCGGAAAAGTCCGCGCCCGCCGCCTTTCGCGGCATAGAGCGCCAGATCGGCACTACGCACCAGCTCTTCGCTGTTGATGCCATCGTAAGGGGCAATGGCAATGCCAACCGACGCGCCGATAATGCAACGGCTGCCTTCGATCGAGTAGGGCTGCGAGATCATCGAGATGATTGTCTTGCCGATTTCTCCCAACCGCCCACGATCATCGATGTCCGGCAGGATGATCTGAAACTCATCGCCGCCCAGCCGACCAATCTCAAACGATTTGTCGAGCACCCTCGTCAAGCGTTGGGCGACTTGCTTGAGCAGTTCATCGCCCGCAGGATGCCCCAGCGTATCATTGACCTGCTTGAACCGATCAAGATCGATCATCATGATCGCACAGCAGCGTTTCGCGGTCTTGTAGGCAGTGAGCGTGGCACTCAGGCGGGATTCCATCCGGTGGCGATTGGACAGTCCGGTGAGCGAGTCATACATGGCCAATCGCGATGCTTCGCGCTGGCTTTGTCTTGTCACAGTTATGTCTTTGCCATTTCCGCGATAGCCGATGAACTCGCCCGCGGAATCGAACTGCGGGCGGCCCGAAATGGACCACCACACTTCTTGCTCATCAAGCGCCGCCCGCACCGCAAGATCGACGAAGGTCTTGCGCCCTGCGAAAATCAGCGGCAGCGTCCGCTCTAACGTGCAGTCTACTTCGCGTTCGAGTTTGAACAGTGATTGCACCGGCCTCCCGATAATGTCCGTGCGCTTCTGGTTCATTCCGGTGACAATGCAATCGCTCAGATAGGTGATGCGGCCAGCCGCGTCGCTCGCCCAAAACCATCCAATCCCCGATTGTTCATAATCGCGAAGCAGGAGTATCGCCTGGCGCAGCTCGTCGCCAGTTGGCAGTGGCGCCTGAACCTGCGTTTCGGGCCCTGCTCTGCTGCCGAGCAATCCGCGAAACCGACCTTTACCTGTTGACGCCGAAGTACTCAATTTCTCGCTCTCTTCCAACCAAGCCACTGGCTAAGGCTGCAACTGTAACTGAACATGATTGCCGATTTGATAACGTGAACCCCGGCAGCGCGCTTGAATTGATCCCGCGCCCTGTGCATATTCTCCACTCCAAAATGACAACAAGGGCTTCTGGATGCGCCATATTGCAATCATCGGCTCCGGCCCGGCCGGGTATTACACCGCCGAAGCCGCGCAGAAGCAGTGGGGCGACGAGGTTAGGGTTGATATCTTCGACATGTTGCCTGTGCCCTATGGGTTGATACGAACTGGCGTTGCCCCTGATCACCAGTCAATCAAAGGCGTCTCGAAGCGTTACGAGGGCACTGCACTGTCAGACAATGTCCGCTTCGTCGGAAATGTCACGATTGGCGAAGACATCTCCATAGCCGAGCTGCAGGGTCTCTACGACGCCGTCGTGCTGGCAACCGGCGCGCCCAACGACAAGCCCGCCGGCATTCCGGGTGAAGGGCTGGAAAACGTGTTCGGCAGCGCGGCATTTGTCGGCTGGTACAATGGTCATCCCCAATTCGCCAAGCTGAGCCCCAAGCTGGATGGCAAAACCGCTGTCATCATCGGCAACGGCAATGTCGCGCTTGATGTGGCTCGGATCCTCGCCAAGACGACGGATGAATTTGCCGGCAGCGACATCGTTGGCCACGCGCTCCACGCGCTGGAACGCTCTATGATCGCGCGGATCGTGATCCTCGGCCGGCGTGGTCCGCACCAGATTGCCATGACCCCCAAAGAGCTGGGCGAGCTGGCTCATCTGACCCGCGCTTGCCCGCGTGTCGATCGTGCCGATCTGCCGCCCGAAGGCGATGACGCCTTGCTTGAACCCGGCCAGCGCAAGTCGGTAAATCATTTGCGCAGCTTCGCCGCTATTCCCGAAGAGTTCCGCAGCGACAAGACCCAGGAAATCGAGTTCGATTTCTTTGCCTCGCCGCGCAGTATCCTGGGAGAGGACGCCGTGACCGGGATCGAGGTTGAACGAACCGCGCTGGACGGCAATGGCCGTGCCAGCGGCACAGGCGAGACTTATACCATTGATTGCAGTCTGATTGTCACCTGCATCGGCTACCGCACCTCGCCTATCCCGGGCGTTCCGTTTGAGGAGAGCGCCGGGCGCTTTGCCAATGATGAGGGCCGGATCATACCCGGGCTCTATTGCGTCGGCTGGGCCAGGCGCGGGCCTTCGGGAACCATCGGCACAAACCGGCCCGATGGGTTCGGCGTGGTTGAAAGGATTGCCGAAGATATCGCTGCCGGTGCGCTGGGCAACGGAGGCAAGCAGGGTCGCCCCGGGTTTGATGAGCTGGCCGCGGCGCGCAATCTAGATGTTGTCACCTTCCGCGACTGGAAGAAGATCGAGGAAGCCGAAACCGCCCGCGCCCGCGAGGGCGCCCCGCGAGAGAAGTTCGTCGATATCGCAGCAATGATTTCGGCGCGCAGTTCGGTTTAATCGCGCAATTAAACTCGACTCTAGTGACAATCGCTGACATTCTTCCGGCAACAACGCTGGAGAGAGCCAATGCCCGCTTTCGATCTCATCATCCGCAACGGCACCATCGTCGATGGCACTGGCGCACCACGTTTTGCTGGCGATATTGCCGTAAAGGACGGGCTGATTGCGGCCGTCGGCAATATCAGCGGCGAAGCAGCGCAGGAAATCGACGCGGGCGGGCATATCATCGCTCCTGGCTGGGTCGATATTCACACCCATTATGATGGCCAGGCTACCTGGGACGCTGAAATGGCGCCGTCATCGTGGCACGGCGTCACGACAGTAGTCATGGGTAATTGCGGGGTAGGTTTTGCGCCTGCCGCGCCCGACCGGCACGAATGGCTGATCAGCCTGATGGAAGGGGTCGAGGATATCCCCGGCACAGCCCTTGCCGAAGGGATGAAGTGGAACTGGGAGACCTTCCCCGAATATCTTGATGCGCTGGAGGCGATGCCGCGCAGCATCGATGTCGGCACCCACGTTCCTCACGGCGCAGTGCGCGCCTATGTTCTGGGGGACCGGGAGCAGCCCGGGGCCGTGCCAACGGCTGACGATATCGAAAAGATGTCAGCCATCGTTGAAGATGGGCTGCGCGCGGGGGCACTGGGCTTTTCGACCAGCCGGACCATTCTCCACAAGTCGGTTGATGGTGAACTGGTCCCCGGCACAACTGCCACAGCGGAGGAACTGATCCAGATTGGACGGGCGATGGGCCGGGTCGGGTTTGGCGTGTTCGAGATGGCATCCGACCTCAAGCGTGACTGGAACGAGTTTGAGTGGATGGGGGCGCTGAGCCGCGAGACCGGCCTGCCGGTGACGTTTGCCGCGCTCCAGTCGATCGCCAAGGAACTGCCGCTGGACGAGCAGATCTCGGCAATGCGCGCGCAGAATGACAATGGCGCCAATATCGTCGCTCAGATCGCACTGCGCGGCAATGGCATCATCATGAACTGGCGCGGCACGGTCCATCCGTTCCGCTTCAAGCCGAGCTGGGTGGCGATCTCGGAACTGCCGTGGGACGAGCAGCTGGTCCAACTCAAAGACCCCGTTTTCAAGGCCCGTGTCCTTGCCGAAGAAAATGTCTTCCCCGAAAGCGACATCCTGCCGCTGCTTCAGGTGATCGCAGGAGTGTTCCAACTCCAATTCGCGATGGACGACAATTTCAATTACGAACCCCAGGCCGACGAGACTATTGCGGCGCTGGCTGCCGGGGCGGGCAAAACCGGGGCGGAATTTGCCTATGACACACTGATGGAAAACGATGGGACCGGGCTGATTTATTACCCGATCCTCAACTATGCCGATGGCAACCTTAACTTCCTCGAGGCGCTGCAAAACAGCGACGATTGCGTCAATTCGCTGTCCGATGGCGGCGCGCATTGCGGGACGATCTGCGATGCGGCCAGTCCGACTTTCATGCTCCAGCACTGGGTGCGAGATCGCGATGGGGTGCGGATCACGCTGGAGAACGCGATCAAGCGCCAATGCCACGATACCGCCCGGCTCTATGGGCTGGATGATCGCGGTATTCTTGCGCCGGGTTATCTGGCCGACATCAACATCATCGATATGGACAAGATCAAGCTCGGCCGTCCATGGCTGGCATTCGATCTTCCGGCAGGCGGCAAGCGCCTGCTCCAGAAAGCCGATGGTTACATCTGCACGATCAAGGGCGGCGAAGTGACCTTCCGCCACGGAACATGGACCGGGGCAACGCCCGGCGGGCTGATCCGCGGTCCGCAACGCGCCGAACTGCTGGAAGCCGCAGAATGAGCCTTGCTGCCATCCGGATCGGCTCGCCCGCCAATCTTGACACGCTGCTTCCCGGCACCATTGCCGACCCCGGCCAGCCCGGCCCCGGCCAGATCCGGGTCAAGCTGGCGGCCTCGTCGCTCAACTACCATGACTATGCCGTAGTCATGGGGATGATCCCGGCCAAAGCTGGCCGCATCCCGATGTCGGACGGCGCCGGCACGGTCGAGGCGGTGGGCGCGGGCGTGACCCAATTCAAGCCAGGCGATCTGGTCGTATCGCTGTTCTTTCCCGATTGGACCGATGGCGCGACCCCGACCACGGCCTTCACCCGCGTTCCGGGCGACGGGATTGATGGTTATGCCTGCGAAGCGGTCGTCACTCCCGATCACTGGTTCACCCGCGCGCCCAAGGGCTATTCCGCCGCTGAGGCCGCGACGCTGACCTGTGCCGGCCTCACAGCATGGCGTGCGCTGTTTGAGGACGGTGAGACCAGGCCGGGTTCAACCGTGCTGGTGCAAGGCACCGGCGGGGTTTCGATTTTCGCGCTGCAGTTTGCCAAGGCAGCAGGTGCGCGGGTGATTGCAACAAGCTCGTCCGATGCCAAGCTCGAACGGCTGAAAGCGCTCGGCGCGGATGAAGTGATCAATTACAAGGAGAACCCCGCTTGGGGCGTCAAGGCGCTTGAGCTGACCGGCGGCCGCGGGGTTGATACCGTGGTCGAGATCGGCGGCGCGGGCACACTCGATCAATCGATGACGGCAAGCCGGGTTGGCGGCCATGTCGCGCTGATCGGTATCCTGGCGGGCTATGCTGGCCCGGTGCAGACCGTGCTTCTCATGCGCAAAAGTTTGCGAGTTCAAGGTCTTACCGTGGGAAGCCGGGCCCAACAGTTGGCGATGATCGCCGGGATCAATGCGACTGGGATTCGCCCGGTGCTGGACCAGCACTTTCCGCTCGCCGAACTTGCCGCCGCCTTCCGCCATCAGGAAAGCGGCCAGCATTTCGGCAAGATCGTGGTCGATATCTAGGGTCAGGACCTGTTACCCGCGCCATCGAGGTTTGAAGCAAAATGGTCCAGCGCGAGGCGGATAGGTGCGGGAATAGTTATTCTATTTCAAGCCTATCCAACGCTGCGATGGGCCATTTTGGTCAAATCCGCTTGGACGGCAAAATGGCTTCCATCTCGAACAGAAATACGCTTGCAAAGACGTCCAGTCTTAACGGCGCGCATTTCCGCC
>JBKJTN010000015.1:0-4944 GCA_046590275.1 Novosphingobium sp. | reverse complement strand
CAACGACACTTTCTATGTCGATACGCCCGCTGATCTGGTGTTCGAGCAGCCCGGTGAGGGAACGGACACGGTCTATGCCGGGATCAATGGCGGGGGCTATTACCTCTACGACAATATCGAGAACCTGATCCTCACCGACAACACCCCGTTCGGGGTCGGCAATGCACTCGATAATGGCCTCACCGGCAATGCGATCGGCAACTATCTGCTGGGCGGGGCGGGCAACGACATCCTGAACGGGATGGGCGGCAATGATGTGCTGTTCGGCGAGGGCGGCAATGATACCTTCGTGTTCACCAGCGGCACCGGCGGCGATGTGATCGGCGACTTCACGGCGGGCCAGGACAGGATCGACCTCAGCGCCTTAGGCCTGACCTTCGCGCAGGCGCAGGCCAATTTCATCCAGAACGGCAATGTCGGGGCGCTCAATCTGGGCAACGGCGATTTCATCGTGCTGCATAATGTGACGATGAGCACGCTGACCGCCACCGACTTCATCTTCGGATAAGCTGCGATGGCATGAGTCTGGCCCGCCGGGTTCCCCCGTCAGACCGGATCAGCACTGCAAATCTGCAATTGTGATGTCGTCAGTGCGCCAGCAAAATCGAGATCCGCCGGTTGCGCGGGTCCTGAGGGCGGTCCCTGATCAACAGCTCGCGGTCGGCTACGCCTTCGATCCTGAAAAAGCGTTTGTCGGCAATGCCCTGGCGCAGCAGGGCCTGACGGGTCGCCTCGGCGCGGCCAGCCGACAGTGACCAGTTGTTGGCGGAAATTCCCGGCTTCCACGGCATAGCGTCAGTATGCCCACGGATAGTCAGGCCAGTGCCTTCAGGCGCGACGGTGTCAGCGATCACGGTCAGGAGCCTCATCGCATCGGGGGTCAGCATGGTGGTGCCAAGCTGGAACATCGAGAAATCGGCATCATCGACCAGATCGATCCGGATCCCCTCGGTGGTGTCGACCATTCGGACTTGCCGGGCGAGCCGGGCAAGTTGCTGGCTGGCCGCAAGTTTCTTGGCCAACCGTTCCCTCATTGTCTGCACACGCTTCAACCGGCCGGCCCCCTCCTTGGGGCCACCGGTGGCGTCGCGCGGAACGGTCAGGGTTTTTGTACCGGTCTGGCCTGCACGATGTGGGTAATTGTCCACATCGGTTAATGATGAGCCACCCAGCAGCCCATTGGCGCCCGCGCTGCCTTCCTTCATCTTGACCAGTGTGGGCGTGAAGTAATCGGCGATCCCCTTGCGCTGCTTTTCAGTGGTTGCACCCAGCAGCCACAGCAGCAGGAAAAAGGCCATCATCGCGGTCACGAAATCGGCATAGGCCACCTTCCACGCCCCGCCGTGATGCCCCGCGGCGACCATGGTAATCTTCTTGACGATGATCGGGCGGAGCGGTTCGGGCTTGTCCTTCCTGGCAGCCACGATCAGCGGCCCCGCAGCGCGTCGAGCAGTTCGGTCAGACCAGGGCGGAAATCATGGCCAAGGCCGGACCGCGCGCTTTCGACCACGAGTGGCTGCGGCCAGCCATGCAGCGAGGCGATGATCACCTGCTTGACGACGTGGAAGATCTGCTCATCAGCATCCAGTATCTGCTTCAACCGGCCAGCCATCGGCGCGATCATGCCATAGGCGAGCAGCACCCCCAAGAAGGTGCCGACCAGCGCCGAGCCGATCATGCCGCCCAGAATGGCCGGCGGCTTGTCGATCGAGCCCATGGTCTTGACCACGCCTAGCACCGCCGCGACGATCCCCAGTGCGGGCAAGGCATCGGCCAGCCCTTCCAGCGCGTGATGCGGATGATTGACCTCGTGAAAGTGGGTTTTCATCGAATTGTCGATCACTTCCTCGACCGCATGCACTTCCAGCGTGCCCGATGAAACCACGATCAGCGTCAGCGGATCGCAAATCAGCGCGATCAGCGGCTTGTTCGCCAGCAGGCGCGGGAACTCAGCGAAAATGGCAGAATTGACCGGTTCAGTGACATGGCTTTCCAGCGCCACCGGGCCCTCGCTGCGCAGCAACTTCATCAGCCTGGTGGTGAGGATGATGGCATCGACATGGTCCTGCTTGTTGTGTCTGGGTCCCTTGAACAGCTTGCCCAGGCAGCCGCCGATTGCTTTGAGCCCGTGCAGCGAATTCCCGGTGACGATCGCGCCCAGTGCCGCACCGCCGATAATCAGCATCTCATGCGGAATAGCTTCCATCACCGGGCCAAGCGCGCCGCCGGTTATGGCAAAGCCACCGAATACCATGACAAACAGGATCACGATCCCGATGACGACGTACATTCTTCAAAGCCCCCAGAATAAAATCAAGCGTGCGGATCAGCGCAATACGTCGAACAGAGAAAGGCTGGAGAGCTTGGCAAAGCTGGCCTGGCTCGCCTCGAGCACGGTCAGCGCTTCTTGCAGCCGGGTGATGGTGGCGGCCATATCGGTGCCGCCGATCTCGGCTTGCTCCTCGGCCCTGAGTTCGGTCATCTCATCACGGCGCTGGGTGGTCAGATCAATCCAGGCCAGCCTGGTGCCGATAATGGTCTGCGCCGTGGTGACAGCTTCCAGCCCGCTATCCAGCGCCCCCAGCGCATCGCGCGCGGTCTGGGCCGGATCGGTGGCACCGCCCTGCAGGGCATCGGCCAGCCCCTTGATCACCGCGAAAATATCGGTCGGGCCGCCACTTGCATTGAAGCTCAGGAATTCCGGACCAGTCAGCCCGCGGGTCACGCTTAACCCTTCACCCAGCGGCAGTTCGCCGGCGCTGGCTGTCCCCGCGTAAATCGGGTTGCCCGCGGCATCGAGGGTAAAGGCCTGCCCCGCCGTTTCGCCGCCGAACAGGGCGTGGCCGGCGCTGTCGCGCGCATTGGCCAGCGCCGCCAGATTGCCGTGCAATTGCGCCAGCTCCGAGCCGATCCCGGCACGCTGGGCAGGGCTCAATGTGGCGTTGGCGGCTTGGACCGCCAGCTCCTTGGCCCGCGTGATGTATTCGGCGAAGCTGCCAAGTGCAGTGTCGGTCAGCGTCAGGTCGGAGGTGGCGCGATTGCCGTTGGTGGTGTCGATGGCCGCAAAGCTGTCGCCGCGCGCAAGGCCGCGCAGCCGCGAAGCGGCAACCGGATCATCCGATGATCGCGCCAGCCGTTCACCGCGGCCCATCGCGGCCTGAAGCCCCTCGGCCCGTGCGCGCAGCGCGGTCATATCCTGGGTGGCGCGTTCGTAAAAGGCGCTGGTGCTAACCGTGGTCATGTCAATTCCTCACCGGATTGCCAGAAGCGTGTCGAACAAAGTGCCAGCGACCTGCATCGCCTTGCCGGATGCCTGGAAAGCCTGCTGAAAGCGGATCAGATTGACCGCCTCTGCATCAAGATCGACCCCCGACTGTGCTTCAAGCGCGATCCGGGCTGAGCCGGCAATGGTCGACAGAGCCTCGTGGGTAACGGTACGCCCGGCGACTTTGCTGGAGATGCCGAACAACAGACTGTCGATCTTTCCGGCGATGTCGTTGCTTGCAAGAGCATTGCGCAAGGCGCCCAGATTGGCAGGATCGCGGCTGCCTGCGCCGGCTCCTGAAGGCGCGGTGGCAATCCCCGCGCCCGAGGATAATGCCAGTGTGATCCCTGCCGCACCGCTGCCAGAAAACAGCGGCTGTCCGGCACTTCCATCAAGCCCAACGCCGCCGGACTGGACTGCATTGGCAGCGGCAATCAGCGTATTGGCAATGGCATCCAGCTCGGTGCGGGTATCGGCAACGGCGACCAGCGCCTGTGCTTTCCCGGCCAGCGCGCCGCCCGACAGCGAGGCCGGGGCTGTTCCCAGCGTGAAGGTGATCGTGCCGTCCGCAGCAGTGGTCATGGCCAGACTGGTTGCGGTTCCGCCCATCACCAGCTGCGGCCCGGCGCTTCCGCCCAGGCGAACCTGAACTGTATCATCGGCAGAGAATGTCGCGGCGATATCGGCAAAGCCGGACAGCCGCTGGAGCAGATTGTCACGTTGATCGAGCAGGGCGGATTGGTCGCTGGTCGCATCCGACGCCCGGGCGAGGCGCAGATTGACCCGCGCCAGTTCTCCCGCCAGCAGATTGACCTGCGCGGTGCCGTCGCTCGCTTCAAACCGCAGCCCCTCGCCAACTGAAGCGAGGCTTTGCGAGGCGATATTGAAGGTGCGAACCATCGTCCGCGCGTCTTCCAGAACAGCGGCGCGGAGCGAGGACGAGACCGGATCGGCGGTGAGCCGTTCGAGCGAGACTTCAAAAGCAACAACTGAAGGATAGAGATTGGTCTGCTCGGTCGCGGTCTCGATATTCTGGAACCCGCCGAGTTCGGCAGAAGCGCGCGCCGCATCGCTGCCGGTGCGGCGCACTTCGGTCTGGCGGAAAGCATCGACATTGCGGACCACCGCATCGAGCCGGACCCCCGAAAGCGAGACATCGCCGACCCGTCCGAACCCGCCGGATGAGGCCAGCTCGGCCAGCCGCACGCTGCGCCGGACATAGCCATCGGAGGCGGCATTGGCGATATTTTGCGCGGTCACATCCAGCGCGATCCGCGCCGCCATGGCCCCGCTGCGGGCGATCGAGAGAAGATCGGATGACATGGCTCAGGCCTCCTTGCCAATCTGGCGTGACAGCTGGGCTTCGATCTGGACCGCAAGGCCGAGGGCGCCGGTTTTCGCGGCAATATCGGCGAAGTTTTCGTCCTGCATGGTCCGGAATGTATCCATCGCCTGACCTCCGGAAAGCTCGGAAGCAAACTCGGTCTTTCGCGCGGCGGCCAACATCTGGCGTACGAAAATCGCCTCGAACTGCTTGGCCGCAGTTGCCAGCCGCTCGCGGTCGGTCCCGTGGCTCGAGGCGAGCGAGCCGGCGGCGAGCATCGGGGATGAAACCCGGTTCATATCACCACCATCTCGGCCTTGGGTGCGCCGGCCTGTTTCAAGGCCTCGCGAATCGC
>JBKJTN010000073.1:0-13481 GCA_046590275.1 Novosphingobium sp. | reverse complement strand
GATATGTTCGCCATTTTGCCGCCTCGAAGGTGCGGGTAACAGGTCCTGACCCTAAGCAGTGCGTCTGAATAGTAGTAACGCCGGATATGGACCCCGGTCACCCGATCTAGCCGCTGTTCGAGTTCGCGAACCAGCGCCGGGTCCGTGCCGCTCAGACTGTCAGTGCCCGGCGCGCGCTGCGCCTCGGCCCAATCAATGATTGATCCCGAGCCGGCGATCACACCCTCTGCGGTTTCCAGGAACGGCAACGAGCCGCTTTTCGCGCCCAGCCGTTTGCCAATGGCGCGGTTCATGCCCGGCACGGTGTGCTGGAGGCGGTAGCGGATATCCAGCCGGTCGAGCGCCCAGCGCGCCTTCTCGCAATAATGCGAAATGGCAAAGACATAAAGCTTGGGGGCGGGCATGGCATCATCCTGTCGGGCAGGGTAGGTCTGATAGCGAGGGCCCGGTAATCTGGCCAGAGCCGCCTGATCGGGCGATTGAATGAAGGATTTGACCATTTGAGGTTCCGGCAATGAAGCCCGGTCGCCACGCGGTAACATTTGTGCTGATCACCATCTTCATCGATGCGATGGGGTTTGGCCTGATCATGCCCGTTCTGCCGCGGCTGCTGATGCAGGTTGGCGCAATCGAACTTAATCGCGCGATCGAGATCGGGGCGTGGATGGGGTTGGCAATGGCGATTGCCTCGTTCCTGGCCGCGCCGGTGCTGGGGAACCTCAGCGATGCCTACGGCCGGCGCCGGGTGCTGCTGATCGCGCTTGGCGGGCTGGCGCTGGATTATCTGCTGCTTGCGGTGGCGCAGACCTTGCCGCTGATCTTTCTCGGCCGGGTACTGTCGGGGCTGTTCGGGGGAAGCTTTGCCCCGGCGCAGGCGGCGCTGGCCGATATCACCCGGCCAGAAGAGCGTGCACGCACTTTCGGGCTGGTCAGCGCGGCTTTTGGGGTGGGTTTTATCGCTGGCCCGGCAATCGGCGGGTTACTCACCGCCTATGGCCCACGCGCACCGTTCTATCTGGCATCCGCTCTGGCGCTGACCAATTTCGTCTATGGGTGGATCGTGTTTCCCGACACGCTCAAGCCTGAAAACCGCCGCCCGTTCACGCTCGCCCGGGCAAATCCGCTGGGGGCATGGCGGACCTTGCGGGCAGCTCCGGAAATGGCCCGGGTCGCGGTCGTGCTGTTGCTGTGGCAGATCGCCAGCCTGGTCTATCCGCTGACATGGAGCTTCTGGGGTATCGCCCAGCTCGGTTGGTCGGACCGGATGATCGGCCTCAGCCTGGCGGCGGTGGGCCTGGTCATGGCGCTCAGCCAGAGTCTACTGACTGGGCCGGCGGTCAAACGGCTGGGCGAGCGCGATGCGGCAACCGTGGGCCTGATCGCGGCCACCTGTGCGTTTTCTGCCTATGCCTTTACCAGCTCGACCTTGATTGCCTTTGCACTGCTGGGCTTTATCGCGCTGCAATCGCTGGTCCAGCCCAGCCTGATGGCACTGATGTCGCGGCGGGCGACGCCTGAGACGCAAGGTGAGATTCAAGGCATTTCCGCGATGATCATGGGGATCGGCTCGATGCTAGGTCCGCTGCTGATGACCGCACCGATGGCCTATTTCTCAGGGCCGCGCGCACCGGTTCATTTTCCTGGCGTGGCGTTTCTGGTTGCGGCTGCGTTTGGCCTTGCCGCCCTGGCTATGCTGCGCCGCCTGCCGCGGGTGACGGAGAAAATCAGCGCTTCCTGACGAATTCCGCGCGCAGCACCAGCCCCTTGATCCCGTCAAACCGGCAGTCGATTTCCTGCGCGTCGCCGGCCATTCCTGATTGTTTGAGCCGGATCGACTTGATCACGGTCCCTTGCTTGAGCGTGCGGCCCGCGCCCTTCACCTCGAGATCCTTGATCAGCGTCACAGAATCGCCATCGGCCAGCAGATTTCCGACAGAATCGCGCACCTCGACCTGTGCGTTTGCTGCCTGCTTGGCGGCAAGTTCCGAGGCCGGCAGCCATTCGCCGCTGTCCTCGTCATAGACGTAGTCTTCATCGCTGGTGGTCATGCGGGACGGCATGGCAGGCGGCAGGATGCCTGACCAGCGTCAAACCGCTGCGCGCGCCAGCTCGGCGTCGATCATCACGGTGAGGCCGCGGGCCTGATGTGACCAGGCCGCGCTTGCCCCGGCAGGCCATTCCGTCCCGGCGCGGCGCTCCATCGCGGCGAAGATCAGGTCGAACCACAGCACATAGTCACCCCCGAAAAAGGCATCGTAATTGCGGTGAAGATCGACGAACGTGGTCACGGTAGTTGTGACCCACCATTCACCGCCAACAAGGCCAAGCAACGCTTCCAGCGTTTCGCGCAGCATCCGCTCCTGCGCGGCAACGGGGTTGAGGAACGCGCCTGCGCGGTCTGGCAGCGCGGCGATCAGGGCGGCCATCACTTCGCCGCCCAGCCCGTGATAGCTATCGCCCAGCGCGACAAGGCTCGCTTCCATCAAGGCAAGGTCAGCAAGATCGGCCATCGCGGCACAGGCTAGGACGGTTGCCGATTGGCGGCAATAGTGCCAGTTCATGACAGGCAAGGGGCGGGAGATGCCAATGGACAGCAGCGTGATCCAATTGGACGAGCGCCACCGGGCGAGCGCCGTTGCTTCGCTGGCGGCTGCCTTTCAGGATGATCCGGCGGTCAGTTGGATCATCCCCGATCCTGCCGCCCGTAAGCAGCGGTTGCCCAGGATGTTCGACTGGCTGTTCGATGATCATTTGCGTCACGGGATGATGCTTGGCACCCCCGATTGCGCGGCGGTGACCTTCTGGCGCTTGCCCGGCAAGGTTCATCACCACGATCCGCTGTGGCCGCCGCACCTGGCGCAGCTGCTGCGGATTTTCGGGCTGACGATTTTCCGGGCGAGCAAGGTTGGCGATGCGATCGCGGCGCACCTCCCGCCGGGCGAGGACTGGATGTATCTGCGATACGCGGGTGTTCGGCCCGATCATCAGGGCAAGGGACTGGGCGGAACGGTGATCCGCGCCGGGCTTGCCGAGGCGGAACGGCGCGGCATCGGCGCGCTGCTTGAAACCGCGACGCCGGTCAATGTCGGGATCTATCTGCGGCTCGGATTTACTGTGCGGCAGGAATGGGATGTCGGCCCGCAAGCCCCGCATTTCTGGACGATGATCAACATGGGTAATGACCGGTAAGCTTGCCTGTTGCAGCGATCTTAACCGGCTGGCGCTTATTCCGTTCATCAGGTCGTGATCGAGTCCGTTGCCACTTGTCTTGCTTCAGACTCCGCGACATGGGCCAAATCGAGGAACCGCGGGGGCGGGAGGAACTGATATGCGCTTTGATTTGCGCGCGGCGAAGCCGTTGGCGGGGCTCGCCTTTGCGGCGCTGCTGCTGTCGGCTTGCGCTGCCAAGCACGAAACTCGCCGGCCGCTTGCCGTTTCGTCCAGCGCAACGCACAGCGCGGCGCCCAGCGAGGCGGTATGGCATCTGCGCGCCGGGCTCAACGTGGCGGCGCTGTCATGCCGAGGCCGGACGTCGGTGGTCGGCGCCTATTCACGAATGTTGTCGCGCCACCGCACACTCCTGGCGCAGTCCTATGCCGTCGAGCAGCGCCGCCACGGCGCCGGGCTGGATCGGCACCAGACCCAGCTATACAACCGCTTTTCCAACCAGCGTTCGCCCGAACGGTTTTGCCGCAATGCCGCGGTTGTCGCGAGCCGGGTCAATGCGATGGATTCGCCCAGCGTTTCGGCCAATGCCTCGCGGTTGCTGAACCAGCTTTAGGCGCGAGCTGAAAGTCTATAGTCTCCTCTCCAGGAGACGAGTCGATGAGCGCACATTGGCATCGCCGGGCAGTTCTGGGCGGCGGCGGGGCGTCGCTGCTGGCGCTTGGCTTGGCCGGGCGGTCCAG
Organism: Novosphingobium sp.; assembly: GCA_046590275.1. Classification (GTDB taxonomy): domain Bacteria; phylum Pseudomonadota; class Alphaproteobacteria; order Sphingomonadales; family Sphingomonadaceae; genus Novosphingobium. The sequence continues at coordinate 9,573 of JBKJTN010000073.1, read as the reverse complement.
TGCTGCACTTCCCGGCGGCGACGAGCTGCGCCGCCAGTTGGCTGCAAAGCTGCCACTGCAGGTCCAGTCGCTGATCCCGGTTGAGGCGTTCGAGGCCGCCGATTTCGTGCAGCAGCTGTTGGCGCTTGAACGTCAGGCGGGGCGGCTGCGCTTGCCCAAGTCGCTGTTGTCACTGGGTGAGGGCGACATTCCGCTCGATCCCGACCAGCTCTATGAACTGGCCCTGCCGCGGCTGGTCGCTCTGATCGACCGGGCGGAATGGCGCAATCGCGGCTTTGCCGATCAGGCGGGCGGGCTGCTGGCAAAGTTGCACGCGACCCAGCATGTCGTGCCAGAAGCGCTGCAGTCTGCGCCTGCGCCGCTGCGGCCGCTGGGCTTTGGCCCCGAGGACCAGATTTCGGCCGAACTCAAACTTCCCACGATCAGCACACCGGTTGTCCAGCCGCTGCCGTCCGAAACCGCGCCTGAGCCGGATAAGGAGCCGGGCGAGGAGCTGGATTCAGAGGCCTCGCGCACCATTTCACGCTCGCTGCGGTTCGCCGATCTGGCGGACGAGTATGCCGCCTACTTTGCCAGTGCCGTGCTCAAGCCCGCCCACCGCCAAACGGCAGACTGGCACGTCACTATGATGCGGGAATCGCGCAAACGCTATGCCGTAGCCGGTAAACGCGCCGGAGTGCCGTGGTATTTCATCGGCGCGGTCCACGGCCTTGAAGCGAGCTTCAATTTCCGGGCACATTTCCACAATGGAGACTTCCCGCTCCACCGCCGGACCCGGCAGGTGCCCGCTGGCAGGCCACTGGTATGGCTGCCGCCGAGCGACTGGGAATCGAGCACTATCGATGCGTTGCGGCTGATGGGCTTTTCCGGCCAGCAGGATTGGAGCCTGCCGCGCACGCTTTATCGGCTCGAAGCGTTCAACGGCTTCGGTTATCGCCGGATCGGCCGCGCTTCGCCCTATCTGTGGAGTTTCTCGAACCACTTTGAGCGAGGCAAATTCGTCGCCGACGGCCATTTCGATCCCCGTGCCCGTTCGCAGCAATGCGGCGCAGCGATGATGCTCAAGCTGTTGGAGCAAGCCGGAGAGCTGGACGCCGGATAGGATCGGGCGCTAGTCTTTGCAGGATCGAAAACCGACAGGGAACTCCAGATGCGCCGCTTGCTGTTACTCGCCGGAACCGCCTTGCTGATCGCCGCCGGGCCACCGCCGGGCAAATCCCCCGAAGCAGCAGCCGCCGCCGCGCTCAAGGCCGCGCCGGTGTGGGACGGGCATAACGACGTGCCCGAACAGCTGCGCGAGCGGCGCAAGAACATGATCGGCACCTTCGATTTCCGCGATACTTCGAACACCGCCGATCCAGCTGGCAAGGTGGCGGCGATGCAGACCGACCTGTTGCGGCTGCGCAAGGGCCATGTCGGAGCGCAGTTCTGGTCGGTCTATGTCTCGGCGGGCCTGACCGAACCGCAGGCGGTGCAGGCGACGCTGGAACAGATCGACGTGATGAAACGCTTGATCGCGCGCAATCCGGCGGAGATGAAATTCTGCTCCGAGGCGGCTTGCGTCGAACAATCGTTCAAGACGGGCAAGATCGGCTCTTTGCTGGGGATGGAAGGGGGTCATTCGATCGGCGGTTCGCTTGCCGTGCTGCGCCAGATGCATGCGCTTGGCGCTCGCTACATGACGCTGACCCATTTCAAGAACAACGCCTGGGCCGATAGCGCGACCGATACCCCGGCCCATGACGGGCTGACCGACTTTGGCCGCGATGTGGTGCGCGAGATGAACCGGCTTGGGATGCTGGTCGATCTCAGCCATGTCTCTGAAGCAGCGATGGTCGATGCGCTTGAAGTGGCGCGCGCGCCGGTTATCTTCAGCCATTCCAATGCCCGCGCAATCAACACCCATCCGCGAAATGTTCCCGACAGCGTACTCGATCGGCTTAAAGCCAATGGCGGGATTGTGATGGTCAACGCCTATCCGGCCTATATCACCGAAGGCACCCGGCAATGGAACATCCGCCGCGCTGCGGAAAAGGCGCGGGGCGATACCGTGTTTATTGGCAATCCGGCAGGTGCGGCAGCAGATCTGGCCGATTGGGAAAAGGCCAACCCCGCGCCAACCGGCGGCATTTCGGATGTTGCCAATCACATCGATCAGATCGTCCGGCGGGCCGGGATCGATCATGCCGGGCTGGGCGGCGATTATGACGGGATCGATGTTACCGTGCAGGGCATGGAAGACGTTTCGACCTACCCGGCGCTGTTCACCGAGCTGGCCCGGCGCGGCTATTCACAATCTGACCTCGAAAAGATCGCCAGTCGCAACATGATGCGGGTGCTCAAGGCGACCGAAGCCTATGCCGCCGCGCACCGGGGCGATCCGCCGATCGAAAACGCGACGACGTTCTAGCTGCGAGGTTGGGCCTGGCCGCTGATGTCGCTGCTCGAACGCCCTTCTCCGCTTTTGAGCGCGCCGGTAATCCAGACCAGCGACAAAGCGCCGATCGCCAGCACCAAGCTGATCACCAGCACATAGCGCATGATACCGGGCGTCGCTCCGCCGCGTGCTTCGTCGGTTTCGATGTGAACCTCTTCGCCTTCGCGATGCATTGGACCCTCCTTGGCAGACCGTTCTTGGCCATCTTGTCTAGCTAACGCCGCATCCGGCAGATTGGTTCCCGCAGACGGCTCCCAACGACGAGCGGTGAGCGATTGTAACCGAAAACGCGGTTCTGGCGAATGACAATCTGCCGCCTCCAAAGAAGCGAGATTACCATGAAGCGAATTGCCTCCCTGACGCTGGCCGTTATGGCCGCCGCCTGCTCGCCGGCAGACGCGACGCCCTCGCCGGGCCGTGCCGTTAATACGCCGGACTCCTTGCATCCGGTCGTGCTCGAGCTTTTCCAGAGCCAGGGCTGTTCTTCATGCCCGCCCGCCAACGCCAATCTGAACGCATTGGCCGATCGGCCCGAGGTTCTCGCGCTCAGTTTCCCGGTAACCTATTGGGATCATCTCGGCTGGAAAGATCGCTTTGCCCGCCCCGAGTTCACCCAGCGTCAGCAGGCCTATGCCGCCAGCGGCCGCAGCGATGGGGTCTATACGCCGCAATTCGTCATCAACGGCCGCAGCGCGCTGGTTGGCGGGGATCGCAATGTGCTGAACCGGGCGATCAGCGCTGCGGGCCCAGCGCAGGGCGCAGCGGCGATCGAAATCAAAGGTAATGCGATCGAGCTGCCTGCCGGCACCAGAGGCAGCTCGGCCCAGATCCTGCTCGTAACCTATGATGCCCGCGTCCGGTCTGTCCCGATCCGGGCCGGTGAGAACAGTGGGCGGACCCTGCCGCACCGCAACATCGTTACCGGAATTCGCGACCTTGGCAGCTGGAACGGAGTTGCCCGCCGTATTGTGCTGCCGCCACATGGCGATACCGCCCTGATGCGTGCGGTGCTGCTCCAGCAAGGCGAAGGCGGGCCTATCCTGGCGGCGCGGAAAATCTAGAGCGGGCTGGCGTCTTAATGTGGGTCGATGCGTCCGATCATCCGGAAGAAGAACGCGGTTGACCAGCCCATCAGGATCACCCCGAGGATGCTCTCGAACGCGCCCATCAGACGCCAGGCAGGCTCAATATGCGAGTCGCTGTAGCCAGCTGTCGAGTAGCTGATGGTCGAAAAATAGAGCGCTCCCTCAAGCGTCGGCATCGCACCGAGCCAAAGATAGAGCAGCGCGAAGGCCCATATCTCGATCCCGTGGAGCGCGATGATCGCCAGCACGGTACCCAGCGTGAACAGCGTGCCGCGCGGCGAAAGCGGATTCATGTTGCGGAGCCGCTCGATCGCCGCCTCGCTGCGCGCTGCCTTGCTGAGGCTGAACAAGCCGGCGCCATGGATCACGACACAGATCACGATCATCACCATGGTGATGGCGAACTGGATCATGATTTGGTTGAAATTTGCCATCGTCAGTCGCGCAGCAGATCGTTGATCCCGGTCTTGGCGCGGGTCTGGGCATCGACCGTCTTGACGATCACCGCGCAGTAGAGCGAGGGTCCGGGCGATCCATCCGGCAAGGGCTTGCCGGGCAGCGAGCCAGGGACGACCACCGCAAAAGGAGGTACGCGGCCCATATGGATCTCGCCGCTCGCGCGGTCGACGATCTTGGTCGAAGCGCCCAGGAAAACCCCCATCGAAATCACCGCGCCGGTGCCAACCACCACCCCTTCGGCCACTTCGCTGCGCGCGCCGATGAAGCAATTGTCCTCGATCACCACCGGTCCTGCCTGCAGGGGCTCCAGCACGCCGCCGATCCCGGTACCGCCAGAAATATGCACATTGCTGCCGATCTGGGCGCAGCTGCCGACGGTCGCCCAGGTGTCGATCATGGTGTTTTCGCCGACATAGGCGCCGATATTGACGAAGCTGGGCATCAGCACCGCGCCGCGCGCGATATGCGCACCTTGCCGCACGATCGCGCCGGGAACGACGCGGAAACCAGCCTCGCGGAAACGGTTTTCGCCCCAGCCGGCGAATTTTGACGGTACCTTGTCGTACCACGGGCCAGGCTGCCATTCAGCGCCCATGAAGCGGGGGGTCGATTCGATCAGATGGTTGTCCTGCAGCCGGAATGACAGCAGCACGGCCTTTTTGAGCCACTGATTGACCTGCCAGCCGCCGCTGCCGTCGGGTTCGGCCACGCGCGCGCGGCCCGAATCGAGCAGCGAGAGCGCGGCATCGACCGACTTGCGGACCTCGTTGCTGCCCGGATTGACGGTGTCGCGCAGCTCCCAGGCAGCATCGATGGCGGCAGCAAGATCAGCGGTCATGGCAGGCTCTCCGGGGCAGAATTCTTGACCCCTGCGCCTATCGACTGTCCGGGCCACGGGCAAGCTGTTCTCTGGACTAAGTGAGCGCGTCACGGCAAGGAATAGCAATGCAGACACCAGAAAAAGGAACCCCGCCCCGCGCACTCGATGGAATCAAGGTGCTCGATCTGTCGCGGGTGCTGGCGGGACCATGGTCAACCCAGATCCTCGCCGATTTCGGGGCGGACGTTTTTAAGGTCGAAATTCCGGGCAAGGGCGATGACACCCGGGGCTGGGGGCCGCCGTTCCTGAAAATGACCGATGGCTCAGATGATCCCCAGGAAAGCGCCTATTACCTATGCACCAATCGCAACAAGCGTTCGGCGGCGATTGACCTTGCCGCTCCTGCAGGCGCGGCGCTGATCCGCCGGCTGGCGGCAGAGGCCGACATTCTGGTCGAGAATTTCAAGGTCGGCGGCCTTGCCAAATACGGCCTCGATTATGAGCATATCGCCGCGCTCAGCCCGCGGATCGTCTATTGCTCGATCACCGGCTTTGGCCAGACCGGCCCTTATGCGGACCGGGGCGGCTATGATTTCGTGGCGCAGGGCATGGGCGGCTTCATGTCGGTGACGGGCGAGGCGGGCGGCGGACCCTTGCGGGCAGGCGTTGCGATGGCGGACCTTTCGACCGGCAATTTCGCGACCATCAGCATCCTGATGGCGCTGCGCCATGCCGAGCGGACTGGCGAGGGCCAGCAGATCGATATTTCGCTGCTCGATACCCAGATAGCGATGATGGCTAATCAGGGCTCCAGCTATCTGGTCGGTGGGATCAATCCGGGCCGGATGGGCAATCGTCACCCCACCGTGGTGCCCTATACCACCTTTGCGGTTGCCGACGGCGTGGTGATCATTGCGATCGGCAACGATGGCCAGTTCCGGGCCTTTTGCCACGAGATGGGCGCGCCCGACTACGCCGAAGACCCGCGCTTCAAGCTCGCCCGCAACCGCCTGATCCACCGCGATGCGATCGAGGCGATCGTCCAGGATCTGGTCCGCGGCTCGAACCGCGATCCGCTGATCGAACGGCTGGTGGCCTGCGGGGTTCCGGTCGGCCCGGTCAACACGCTGAAAGACGTGTTCGCCGATCCGTTTGTGGCGGCGCGCGGCACGGTCCACCGGTTCGTCCGCGATGACGGGGTGGAAATTCCGACCGTTGCCTATCCGGGGAAACTCTCTGCAACCCCGGCTGATTATCGTTATCAGCCGCCGAAAGTGGGCGAGCAGAGCCGCGAATTGCTGCGCGACTGGCTGGGAATGGAAGGCGAGGAGCTAGCCGCGCTGGAAGCAGCGGGCGTGGTCAAACAGGGCTAGAGGTTAGACCACCACCCCGCCATCGACCACCAGCGTCTGGCCGGTCATGAAACTCGATGCGTCCGAGCCCAGGAACACCGCCGCGCCTGCCAGCTCGTGCGGTTCGCCGATCCGGCCAAGGCAGGCCCCCTCGACCGAATGCTTGAGGTTTTCCGGATTCTCCCACAGCGCCTTGGCGAAATCGGTGCGCACCAGACCCGGGGCGAGCGCGTTGATCCGGACGTTATCCGGCCCGAATTCGCGCGCGAGGTTCTTGGCCATCTGGATATCTGCCGCCTTGGTGATCGAATAAGCGCCCAGGATCGACGAGCCGCGCAGGCCGCCGATCGAGGATACCAGGATGATTGAACCGGATTTGCGCGCGCGCATTTCGGGCGCGACCATGGTGATCAGCCAGTGCTGGGCGACGATGTTGAGATCGAGCGTCTTGCGGAACGCCTCGTCGGTGATCGTCTCCATCGGCCCGTAATGCGGGTTGGATGCGGCATTGCAGATCAGCACGTCGATCCGGCCAAAGGCAGCGCGGCCTGCATCGACCATCGCCTGCAGCGATTCCTTCGATGACAGGCTGGAAGCGACCGCGATTGCCGCGCCCGGATGGCGCGCATTGATCGCGGCTGCAACCTCCTCGCACGGGCCGATGTTGCGGCTGGTGATCACCACCTTGGCGCCGTGATCGGCATAGTCCTCGGCAATTGCCTTGCCGATCCCGCGCGAGGAGCCGGTGATGATGGCGACTTTGCCGGTCAGATCGAACTGGTTCATGCTCCGGCCCTTTGCGCAAATTCCCACGCCTTATCGGCCAGCGGTTGAACCCGCTCGGACATCGATTTGGCATGGGTGGATGAGGCGGTGCCTTCGATGACCCGCTTCTTGATGCCTTGGATAATTCCGGCCAGACGAAAGAAATTATAGGCGAAATACCAGTTCATGTCGGGCACGCTGGTCCGGCCGGTCAAGGCGCAATAACGCTCGACTGCCTCGTCCAGCTCGGGGATACCGATCGCAGTACGGTCAAGGTCCATCACCCCTGAGCGGCCGGCATTCTCGGTGACCCAGGCCATCGCGACATAGGTGAGATCGGCCAGCGGATCGCCCAACGTCGAAAGCTCCCAATCGAGCACTGCCAGAACTTGCGGGCGGTTATGGGCGTAGATCATATTGTCGATCCGGTAGTCACCGTGGACCACCGAGGTGCGGGTCTGCTCGGGCAAGGTGGCGGGAAGCCATTCGATCAGCCGCTCCATCGGCGCCATGGTCTCGGTCTCGGCCAGACGGTATTGCTTGGTCCAGCGTTCGACCTGACGGCCGAAGTAATTGCCGGGCCGGCCATAATCGGACAGCCCGGCAGCCTCGACATCGACATTGTGCAGCGCGGCCAGCGTGTCGATCATCGAATTATAAGTGGCGCGGCGATAATCGGGCGCGGAACCCGGCATCGAACCGTTCCAGATCGTCCGGCCATCGACCATGCCCATCACGTAAAACCAGCTGCCCAGCAGGCTGTCATCGGTGCACAGCCCATATTGCGGGGCGACCGCGAAGCCGACCTTGTGGAGCCCGGCCTGCACTTTGTATTCCCGGTCGACCGCGTGGGCCGAGGGGAGCAACGGGCCATAAGGCTTGCGGCGCAGGACATAATTTCCCGAGGGCGCGGCGATCTTGTAGGTCGGGTTGGATTGCCCGCCCTTGAACTTGGTCAGTTCGATCGGTCCCTTGAAACCCGCGACGTTACCGTCCAGCCACTGGGTCAGCTTGGCCTCGTCAAGTTTGTCGGCCCCTTCGGGCACGACTGTGCCAACGAAGGCGGTTTCGGCATCGATCGGCGCTTCGCTCATTGCCCGTCCTTCATTGCCGGCCCTTCACTGATCGAACACGATAACCGAGCGCGCGGAATGGCCGGCGCGCATCTTGTCAAAGCCCTCGTTGATCTGGCTGAGTGGGATCCGTTCGGCAATGATCGTGTCGAGATCGAGCATCCCGCGCAGGTAGAAATCGACCAGCCGCGGCAGATCGACCGGGAAGTGGTTGCCGCCCATGATCGCGCCTTGCAGCTTCTTGCCCGAAAGCAGGTCGATCGCGCTGAGGCCGACTTTCTGGTCAAGCGGCATCATCCCCAGGATGGTGGCCGTACCGCCGCGCCGCAGCGAACTGACCGCCAGCGCTGCCGAGGCCGGGCGGCCCACTGCCTCGATTGCATGATCGACGCCGCCCTTGGTCAGGTCGAGGATCTGCTGGGCTGCGTCGGGATCGCTGGTGTCGATCACGTCGGTCGCGCCCAGCTTGATCGCCAGAGCGCGCTTCTCGGCAATCGGGTCGGCGGCGATGATCCGGCCCGCACCGGCGATCTTGGCGGCGTTGATCGTGGCAAGGCCCACCCCGCCGCAGCCGATCACGGCGACGGTTTCGCCCGGCGTGAGCTTGCAGGCGTTGAAAATCGTGCCCGCGCCGGTGGTTACAGCGCAGCCGATGACCGCTGCCCGGTCGAGCGGCATTTCGGGATTGATCGCAACGCAGGCATGTTCATGCACCAGCATCATTTCCGCAAAGGCTGATAAATTGAGCATCTGGGCCACCGGACTGCCATCGCTACTGCGTGTCAGGCGCGGGGCTTCGCCCGGCCGGCGGCGGGTGTCGGCGCCCAGACACAGCGACATGCGCCCCGTCACGCAGAATTCGCAATGCCCGCAGAAGGCCGAGAGGCAGGTGACGACTGCATCGCCGACCTTGACCGTGCGAACCTCGCTGCCGACCGCCTCGACAATCCCGGCCGCCTCATGCCCCGGCACTGCGGGGAGCGGATGAGGATAGGCGCCATCGATGAAATGCAGGTCCGAATGGCATAGCCCGCAGGCCGCCGTGCGGATCAGCACCTCATGCGGGCCGGGATTGGCAACCGCCAGATCGCCAATGACGAGCGGGCTGCCAGCTTGTTCGAGGATCGCGGCCTTCATTCTTCTCTCCAGTTCGAATCCGTTATTGCCGCAAAAGCGGGGTCCGCTGCCGGCATTATTGCGCGCTTGCAGCGCTGCAGCCAGCGGGCCCCGCTTGCGCGGGGGCAGCCACATTTCTACCTTGCAACGCCCACATCGCCGGAGCTGAAGCTCGGTTCCTTCTTCGTCGCGCCTGAATGGCGGGCGAACTCGATCCGGGCGATGGCCCGCTCGTGCACTTCGTCCGGACCATCGGCCAGCCGCAGCGTGCGCTGATGGGCCCAAGCCTGGGCGAGGCCGAAATCTTCCGAAACACCGCCCGCGCCATGCGCCTGGATCGCATCGTCAAGGATTCGCAGCGCCATGTTGGGAGCCTGAACCTTGATCATCGCGATCTCGGCCGCAGCGGCCTTGTTGCCGACCTTATCCATCATGTCCGCCGCCTTGAGGCACAGCAGGCGGGTCA
>JBKJTN010000156.1:0-3849 GCA_046590275.1 Novosphingobium sp. | reverse complement strand
CTTCGCCCGCAAGCAGGCCTTTCGGGGCGGAGTAGCTCAGCTGGTTAGAGCAGCGGAATCATAATCCGCGTGTCGGGGGTTCAAGTCCCTCCTCCGCTACCATCATTACTTTAAGTTTGGTGGTTTCAAGAGCTTCGCACTGGTTCAGGGTGCTGAGCCAATCGAGCCGCATACGGGCATCAAGGACAGGTCCGTTGGGCTTGAGGTTAATCTCCCCTAGTCGATCGCGCAGAAGCTCACGAGAGTGCTCCAGACGGGTCGAGAGGGTATGTTCGATCTCGTCCAGCGCCTTCCGGCATTTGCCGACCGCGCGTGGGATGGCAGCAACCATGCCATTGATCGAGGCTTCATCGACCGACATTGCTTGATCGAGGCAGGCTTGGGCCTTTTCCAGCCGTTCTTCGGCGGCCTCCAACGCCTTACGGGTGGTATTGGTGATGATGCCTGCCTTGAAGGATACCGAGTTTGAGATTTTCCATGGCGAACCAACCAGTTTCTCGAAACAGCGTTTGATGAAGCCTATGATCAGGGCATGAAGTCGAATTAACGGCCGCTGATTATCAATCGCGGTGTACCCAAGGTGCGAGAGTAGAGTACAAAAGCGGCTGAATGACCGTGGCTTAGGCGAAAGTTAGAAAGCTCTTTTACCTCAAGCCCATGGAAATCTGACGCTTTGAAACGGCAAGCACCACAAATTTACGCAACGAGTTGCGCCAACTGTTCTGACGAAGGACAGGCTGGGACCTAGCTTGAAATGCCATTACCCCGCGGCGCGACCCAGGATCATCAGTTCACCTTGGAAGTTATCCTGATGAGGCATCATTGCGCCTGCTGCGCCCTCGAGACATCAACGCGGTCGCGCTGGCGTATGAACGCTTGCAGCGTTCCGCCCTCGATACGTTTGCGCTTGCTGTCGTCGGTCTTGACACTGAGAGGATCGACAGGGTCGCCGTTTATGCGCACCTCATAATGCAGATGCGGGCCGGTGGTGCAGGTGCCCGTCGTGCCGCTGAGGCCGACCGTATAGCCCTGCGGTACCCGTTGCTCCTCATGCAGTCCGTCGGCGTAGCGGCTAAGGTGGAAATAGCGCGTCACCCAGCCGTTGTCGTGCCGGATAACCACCATGTTGCCGCCGCAGCCGGTGGGCGTCGCCCCAGTGACGACGCCGGCAGCCGCGGCATATACGCGCGTACCGACCGGCACCCCGAAGTCGACACCTGCATGCAGTCGGTTGTAATGCAGAATAGGGTGGAACCGCATACCGAAGTTCGAGGTGATCCGTGCACCGTCGACCGGTGTAAGCATAAGCCCGCGCTGGGTCGAAGCGCCATTGCCGTCATACCAGGCGACCTTCCCGTCCGCTCCCGTGAATCGATAGAGGCCCAGACTCTTCACCGGCGTCGTCAACGAGGCATAAAGCAATTGCGGCTGACCGACCGCGCCGCCATTCGGATTGACGTTCTGTTCATAGGCGACTTCGAATGTGTCACCCGGCGAAATTTCAGAAGCGAGGTTAAAATCGTAGCTGAACGCGTTGATAAACTCTGGGATCAATGTGTCGAGCACGCCGGCGGTGACTGCCGAGGTATAGAAGCTCTCGCTGTCGAGTTCGCCTCGCAGCACCTTGATCTGCTTTGTCAGCTCGGCGACGACGGGCGTGCCACCGAACTCGCCGGCATCGTTGCGGGCGATGACGGCTCCCGAACCATCACCATACGAGGCCTTGAGGCGCACCAGCGAAAAGCCCTTGCCTTGCGGGAGGAGTGTGATCACCGCATGGATCTCGGCTGGCGCTGTCATGACAGAAACTGTGGCCTGCACGGCGGCCTGGGCTTCGGCTTCCGGCACACCGGCGGCCACCAGCGCACCAGCGATGTCGCCCGGATTTGCAAGCACCAGTGTGCGATCGACCGCGCCGGGTTGGGCCAAGGTCTCGGCGGGCGCAACGGACTGTGTTTCGGAAATTACAGGCTCGGTGCGGGTGAGCCGAGCCCCAAGGCCGGCTGTAAGCAGTAGCGCAAGCGAGGCGGTCCACAGCGGAAACACGCCCCTTTGTTTCGTTGCCTTTGCTGCCGGATGCGGCGAATTGGCGAGTGAATTAGGGGTAAATGAGGCACCAATATCGCGCCACGCTTCAGGCAGGCTGGAGCCAGTCTTTGTCTCCGATTCGGCCGCCTTCTTAGCCGCCGGAGGTGCCGACTTTCCCCAGTTTAGAGGATTGAATGAGTCCTCGTCCATAGCCGTGCCGTGTTTTACTTCCTGAAATTGCGGGGATTGCCGCGTGGTGGTGTATAACCTTGCTTTTTAAAGCGGTGAAGCTGTGCTTTAACACACGGCAAGTCACATGGGGATATCACATGGCTGGAAGCAATCGCGTTGCATGGAGAGAAGGGCAGTTCCTGCGCCCGCAGCATTTCCAGCAGGCAGACCGGTCATTTGATTCGCGGATCAAGGCACGTGCCGACCTTCTGCGACCCTTTCCCTGGGGGCTGAGTGAGATCGTCATCGACGAGGACATGGCGACGTTGGGTAAGTTCACTGTGATCCGCGCACGCGGGGTGATGCCGGATGGAACTCCGTTCGCGATTCCTGACGATTTGCCGCCGCCGCCGCCGCTAGATCTGCCGGAGGACACGCGCGACGCGACCATCTATTTAACGCTGCCCGCAGCCCAGGTCGGCGCGCAGGAGTTCCGCGAGGCAGAGAGCGCCAGTGCGGAGACTCGCTTCGTCGTCGAAGAGGGTGAGATTGCCGATTGCTTCTCTGACGAACGTGCGGGTGAACCGATCGATCTTGCCCGGCCCAACCTGCGCTTCGGTGTTACCCGTGACCAAACCTATGGCCGCATCCTGTGCGGGCTGGGCCAAGTGCGCGAGATGCAAGGCAAGCGGGCCATGTTTGACGATCGCTATATCCCTCCGGCGCAGGACATTTCTGCCTCGCGGCCGCTTAAGCACGGGCTGATCGATATTCTTGGTCGCTGCGAGCAGCGCTCTGAGGAACTGGCGCTGCGTGCTGTGGAAGCGACCGACGGTGGGGCAGAGACTTTCGCCAGCTTTCTGCTTCTTCAGGCACTGAATCGCTGGATACCGGTGCTTCGCCACCTCGACAGTCTACCGGTTGTCCACCCCGAACGGCTCTATCAAGACCTTGCCAGCCTCGCTGGCGAGATTGCGACGCTAATCAAGATCGAACGCAAGGCGCCGGCATTGCCTGCCTATGATCACGAAGATCTGCGCGCCACGTTTGAGCCGCTGTTTGACTTGTTGCAATCGATGCTCTCGGCAGTGTTCGACCGTTCGGCGGTGCAGCTGCCGCTCGAACAAGCAGGTCCCGGTGCCTGGGTTTCTACCATCGTCGACCGTAACCTTTATCAGAACGGGTATTTTTACCTTGCCGTCCGCGCCGCTGCTTCGGGCGACGAAGTGCGGCAGATGTTTCCGGCGGTGGCCAAGTTGGGAGCGGTTGAGAAAATGCGCCAGATTGTCGATTCGGCGTTGCCCGGAGTGCCGCTGCGCCACACTCCGACGCCGCCGCCGCAGATACGGGTGTTGCCGGGCTTCTGCTATTTCGAACTGGACCGGGGCGCGCCCGACTGGCGCGATTTTTCCACCGCGACCGCGCTCGGTCTGCATGTCGCGGGGGACTGGCCGCAACTTAAAATGGAACTATGGTGCGTTAAGAGGGCAGCGCGATGAGTGGCGAGGGATCGGGCGACAATGGCAACAGGACGGTCTTCCGGCCGTCACCCCTTTCAGGTCTGAAGCAGGGCCAGCCCGCTGCCACTCCGCCGCCGCTGCCCTCCTTCGACAGCGCGCCACCTGCCGCTCCCTTCGGTGTGCAGTCAGG
>JBKJTN010000129.1:0-16194 GCA_046590275.1 Novosphingobium sp. | reverse complement strand
AGGTGGTGGCCGATGTTCTGGACATGACCGACAACGCCGAGGGCTATGTCGCATGGCTGAACACAGCGCTCGAGGCTTTGGGCGGCTGCGATATATTCATCCACACCGCCAGCTCATCTGGACAGGGCGCGACGCAGGACTGGCAGCGCGGCCTTGATCTGGACATCCTGGGGGGCGTTCGCGCGGTTGAAGTGCTCACCCCAGCCCTTGCCAAATCGGGATCGGGCTCGATTATCCTGATGTCTTCCACCGCCGCGGTGGAAACCTTCTTCAGCCCGCAGGCCTTCAATGCGCTGAAGGCGGCGCTGATCACCTATGGCTCGCAGCTCTCGCAGGCGCTGGCGGGCAAGGGGATCCGCGTCAATACGGTGTCGCCCGGGCCGATCGAATACAAGACCGGCAATTGGGACGCGATCAAGAGCGGTATGCCAGACTTTTACAACGCCACTGTCGCTCAGATGCCGATGGGCCGGTTGGGCGCACCCGAAGAGGTCGCCCGCTCGATCGTCTTTATGGCGAGCCCCGCTGCAAGCTACACCACGGGCAGCAATCTGATCATCGATGGCGGCTATACCAAGCGCGTCCAGTTCTGATCCGGGCCTTGGACGGTGGGGGGCGCCCGTATTGTGCGCCCAAGCAAGCTATGCCGGCAAGGGGTGCCCATGACGATTGACCGCGACACGCTGCTCGATATCTATACCCGCACGATGCGCTGTGCGCGTTCGGACGAGAAGATCCGCTCGATGCTGATGGGCGGCAAGCTGACGGTGCTCTATTATACCTACCGCGGGCAGGAACTGGTCAGCGCAGCGATGATGGCGGCGCTGAAGCCAACCGACTATCTGGTCACGACTTATCGCGGGCAACATGATCAGATCGCCAAGGGTGTTCCGCTTGATCTGCTCTACGCCGAGATCGCCGGTAAGGTGACGGGCACCTGCAAGGGCAAGGGCGGCTCGATGCACATTACCCATCCGGAAACCGGCGTGATGGTCACCACCGGGGTGGTGGGCTCGGGCTTGCCGATCGCCAATGGCCTGGCGATGGCGTCGCAAAACCGCGGTGACGGGCGGGTCACGGTGGTCTGCTTTGGCGACGGAGCCACCAATATCGGCGCCTTTCATGAGGCGATGAACATGGCGCAGCTCTACAAGCTGCCGGTGATCTTCTTCTGCCAGAACAACCGCTACGGCGAACATACCGCCTTTGCCGATCATACGAAGGTGGACAGCGTTGTAACCCGCGCAGAAGCCTATGGGATGAGCGGTGTGAAGGTGGATGGCAACGATGCCGAGGCGATGTACGCGGCCGCGAAAGGGGCGGTGGACCGTGCCCGTGCTGGCGAAGGCCCGACCCTGATAGAGGCGATGTGCTACCGGATGATGGGCCACTTCTTCGGGGCGGACTTCTCGTACATGCCCAAGGAGCATCTGGCCGAGATGGCGGCGGCAGACCCGCTGCCGCGGCTGCGCAAGCTGATGCTCGACTATCAGTTCACCGAACACGAACTTGACGCGATCGTGGCCCAGATCGATGCCGAAGTGGACGCGGCAGAAAAGTTTGCGGCCGAAAGTGCCTTCCCCGGGGCCGATGAACTTCGCCGCGACGTTTATGAAGCAGAGATCGCGGCATGAGCGACAAGATCACCATGGTCGCCGCGCTCAACCGGGCGCTTGATGAGGCGATGGCGGAAGACGAAGGGGTCATCCTGCTCGGCGAGGATGTCGCGGCCAAGCAGGGCGGCGGCGTTTTCAAAGTATCCGCCGGCCTGACCGAAAAATATGGCGAGCATCGCGTCCGTTCGACACCGATTTCCGAACAGGCCATCGTCGGCGCCTGCGTCGGCGCGGCACTGGCCGGGATGCGGCCGGTCGCCGAGATCATGCTGATGAATTTCCTCACCGTCGCGATGGACCAGATCGTCAACCACGCGGCCAAGCTGCGCTTCATGTCTGGCGGCCAGACGAATGTACCGCTGGTGATCCGCACCACCACTGGGGTCGGGGTCGGTTTTGGCGGCCAGCACTCCGATATGCTGGAGGCATGGTTCGCGCATGTTCCGGGTCTGACGATCGTCACCCCGTCCAACCCTGCGGATGCGCAAGGGCTGATGCGCGCAGCGATCGCCTGCAATGATCCGGTGATCTTTATCGAGAATATCCTGTGCTACGGCCTGACGGGCGATGCGCCGCCGGCGGGCCACCGCGTGCCGCTGGGCAAGGCTGCGATTGCGCGCGCAGGCAGCGACTGCACCATCATTACTTATGGCCGCACGGTGCTTGATGCGCTTGAGGTGGCGGGGCAACTTGCGGAAACGGGCATCTCGGTCGAAGTGATCGATCTGCGTACCATCGCGCCTTATGATGAGGAAACCGTCACCGCCTCGGTTCGCAAGACCGGCCGGGCGATTGTGCTGCATGAGGCGGTCAAGGCCTATGGCACTGGCGCGGAAATCGCCGCGCGGCTGAATGAAAAGCTGTTTGGCGAGCTCAAGGCTCCGGTGCAGCGGATTGGCGGCGCATTTTCAGCTGTGCCGATGGCCAATGTGCTCGAGCAGGCCTGGGTCCCCGGCAAGGACGCCATCAAGAGTGCAGTTAAGGCAACGCTGAGCTGGGGCAAATGACGATGGCGAGCGAGATCCGGATCCCCAAGATCGGCATGTCCGCCACCGAAATGACTCTCAATGAATGGATGTTTGCCGATGGCGATGCGGTTGCCGTCGGCGATGTCATCTACACGGTTGAAACCGACAAGACGACCTCCGAGATCGAGGCGCAGGCAAGCGGAACTCTGCGGGTGCTGGGAACCGAGGGCGAAGTTTATTCGGTCGGAACGCTGGTTGGAATGATCGAATGACCGTTTCTACAGGCTTTGCCCATCATCAATCGTGAAGCCCGTTCCGGTCACAAATTTTGACGCGTCCGATGCGAGATAAAGCAGGGTCGGATCAAGTGCATCGATATCCATTACCCGTTTGCGCGGGAAACGCAGCACCTGCTTCTGGCCGCCTTCGGTGCCGAACCATTCGCCATTGATTTCGGTCACGATATAGCCGGGAAGCACGCTGTTCACATTGATGCCGTGGCGCGCCCATTCGCGGGCCAGCACCTTGCCCATCTGCAGCACCGCCGCTTTCGAGGCGGAATAGATCGCCAATCCCGGCTCGATTGCTTGGGCGGTGATTGACGAAATGATCACGATCCGGCCGTGCTGCCGCTCACGGCTGCCCGCCGCCATCATCCGTTTCGCGCCCTCTTGCACGGTGAGAAACACGCCGCGCAAATTAACCGCCATAAGCTGATCGAACTCGTCGACGCTGTGCTCAAGAAACGCCGTCTCGCTGCCCATTCCGGCATTGGCGATCACGCTGTCGACCGGGCCAAACGCAGCCTCAGCGGCGTCAAAGGCGGCGATGGTTGAGGCCTTGTCCGCAACGTCCATTTCGACGGCGATGGCCTGGCCGCCGTTGGCCTTGATTTCGGCGACGAGAGTTTCGAGCCGGCCGGTCCGCCGCGCGCCGAGCACCAGCTTTGCCCCAGCGGCTGCTGCAACGCCCGCAAAATGCGCGCCGATCCCTGAGGACGCTCCGGTGATCAGCAGCGTCCGGCCCTTCAAACTCAACTGCATGGGTTACGCTTTCGTCTTGGGGAGCGCGCCGCTCAGATATTTGTCGAGCGTCTGCTGGAAGTGGCGGATGCGGCTTTCCTGATAATGCCCCAGCTCTAGCCGCTTGTTCTTGGATGATTTCATCCCTTGCTGGACGTGCGGCAAATTCTCCATATCCTGATCGAATACGCCCGCCAGCGCCTCCCCGATGATGTGCGAGGCAAAAGTGAATGGCTGATCTTCGGGGATCAGGAACATTTCGGCGCCGCGCGCTGGTTTCTCGCCCGCGGGCGCGCGCATCAGGATGCGAACCTCCATCAGGCAGTGATCGGCATCGCCCCACGGCCGCCACCGGTAAATGATATTGGGCACAAACCCGCCCCAGGGTGAGAAGTTGGGAAAGATATTGTAGGTGAAGTTATCGAGCATCTCGCTGTCGCATATTTCGGAATAGTCACGGCCATTCATGGCGCTAAAGCCCTCACGATTGGCCTGCGCCAGCACCTTGCGCGCCAGCAGCGGATCGTCGGCTGGAAAGCCTCTGAGGTCGTCGCGGTCAGTAGCACTGCGCCGCCCGCGCGAATCTCCACCAAGAAACTCCGCCAGCTTGTCGATTACATAGAACTGATCCTTGCCCTTGAGGTGCGGCGACAAGGTTCCGTTGGGTGTGATCGCCCGGTTCATGTGATCGCCGTAAAGGTCGTAGCGGGTGTTCTCATCAGCAGTGAACGGCAGGATTTGCGGGTGGGTGATGATCGTGTGCCAGGCTTCCATGAAGGCCTCGGCCACCGCTTTCCAGTTGGCTGGGACCACTCGGGCGACCCAGCCGGCAGTAGTGCATTCGTCAAGCCGCCAGCTGTCGTAATGCTCTACCCCCGGCCCAACCCAGTCGATGAAAGAGGGCAGATCATGATTCTCGGTGATCATGATGAAGCCCTGCCATCGCTCGACCCGTAACTCGGGCAGGTTCATGTCCTTGCCCTCAAGATGCTTGAAATCCCACTTGTTGGGAATTTCCTTCAGGCAGCCATCGTTGCTCCAGGTGAAGCCGTGGAACGGGCAGCGCAGATTGATCGACTTGCCGCTTTCCAGCTTGAGTTTGCGCCCGCGGTGCAAGCAGACATTGTAGAAGGCGCGAACGCCGCCATCCGCCTGCCGGATCAGCAGGAAGGATTTGTCTCCAATCTCATAGACGACCGTGTCACCGGGATCAGGCATATCCTCTTCGCGCGCGGCGAATTGCCAGACATTGGGCCACATGTGTTCATCTTCGCGGGCCTTGAACTCCGGGCTGAAATAGCGGTCGGGCGATAGCGGCTCGTCACCCAGTTCCTGGTTTGACTCCTGGATCAGGTAATCGGGCACGCGGCGCGTATCAGCAGCCAGCATATCGGTATAGCTGATCCCGGGGTAACGGTCGGGGCGATCAATTTTGGGGTCGATATCGGCCATTCTTCATTCCTAATTCAACGGCATGCCAATAAGCTCGGCGATGTGCTGGTGGACCGCTTGAACGGCGTTCTCGTTCGATCCGATCACCACATGATAATCATCCGGAGCGGTCAGCAAATTGGCGTAGCCGTGCGATGCGACGCGGTAATCCTCGGTCTGCACCACTTGCGCGGTAGCATCATAGGCCATCTCGCACATCGCCCGGTATTCGTCGGAACCGACCCCGAACGGCGCGTAAACGGCAAACTGGCAGCGCGTCTTGCCGACCCCGTCCGGGAACAGCCGGAACACCTGGGTGAAGAAGCTATCAACCCCGACCGAGCCAAAAAACACAACCGTATTGGGGAAGATATAATGAACCCCGCCATATTCGGTATCGGGCCACTCGGCCTCTGGCTTTCCAACTAGATCGCCCACCCCGAAATCGGGAAACCCGACCCGGTGGTGCCGGCCATAGCGATCAACCGCAGAGATGTCGCTATAGTTGGTCTGTCCGATCGTCGAGGCATGGAGCGAAGCGAAATGATAGCCTTCGGAATAGGTGTCGAGCGCGAATTTCCAGTTCGAATCGGCGGTCATGATCCCTTTCTTGACCGGCTCGGCGCGGTGGAACTCAAGCGCGGCAAGCACATCGGCGAAGTCACCAATATGCGCAGCAGCATCGATTGGATCGCCGCCGCCGGGGCGGACGAAGATCAGGCCGAGATATTCAGCGCAAGGCCGCTCGATCAGATTGCGCGCGCCAATCTCGCAAGCCTCAAAGCTGGCCTTGGATGGTTGCCCGACCAGTTTTCCGGTTGGATCGAAGGTCCAGCCATGGAACGGACAGGTCACCCGTGCGCGGTGATCCGAAAAGGGTTCGCTTTCCTCAACCAGCTTGGCGCCGCGGTGGGTGCACATGTTGAGGAACGCCCGCGCCACGCCATCCTTGCCGCGGGTTACGATGATCGAGGGGCCAGCAGCATCGAAGACGAACAGATCGCCGGGGTTCGGGATGTCTCCGGAGAGGCCGGCCACAATCGGCTGGCCAAGGAACAGCTGGGTCCGCTCCGCTTCAAACCGCGCCGCGCCGATATAGACGTCCTTGTGCAGGGGCAGCGGGCCCGCTGTCCGCTCCGTATCGCGCCGTTCGACCAGCGGAACCATCCGCTTCAGCCCGGCGCGCGCCATTTCACGGCGCTTGGCCTGCCAGTCCTCGTGAATTGTTTTGCCAATCTGGGGATCGCTCTCGCTCATGGCCTCTCAAAACTCCCAGTGTCTCTCTGGTCGCCATCATGCCACCATTCCGGCTGGCTGCAAGCTGGTCCATTCGATAGGATGGACAGGATTGGCAAGGAGGCGCGCAATGAGCATCAAGGACATCGGGCCGGTTATGCAGATAGCCTTCGTGCCCAATGATTTCGACGCTGCCCTGGCTTATTGGACGCAGGTCATGGGCGTGGGGCCATTCTATTTGATCGAGAACATCGAGCTGGGCAACATGCGCTATCTGGGCGAGCCGACCGACTGCAAATTCTCGCTCGCGCTGGCCTACTGGGGCGATATGCAGATCGAGCTGATTCGCCCTGAAAACGATGCTCCCGGGATTTACCGTGGCAAATATGGTGCGGGTGGCGATGTTCTGCATCACACCTGTATTCTCACCGATGATCTGGCGCAGGCCCGCAAGACCGCCGAAGCGGCCGGAGCCAAAGTTCTGGTCGAAGGCACAGTCGGCGAAGATGGCGGGGTCATTTATGTCGATACCGGCGGCGGCGCGGGAAGCATCGTCGAAATCCTGCAACCCGCCAGCGGCAGTGAAAGCATGTTCGCGATGATCAAGGCTGCCTCGGTCGGATGGGATGGCAACGATCCGGTTCGGAAACTGGGTTAGGCCAGACTTACGAGGCCGCGCCAAGGAAACCGAGCTGCCCTGCCTTGAACACGGCCTGGCTGCGATTGACCGCGTTCAGCTTTTCGGCGGCGCGTTGGACATGATAACGGACCGTCGCATGGCTAAGTGACAGGATCATGCCGATTTCATTGTCCGTTTTGCCGATCGCTGCCCAGCGCAGACACTCAACCTCACGCTTTGAAAGCGAACAATTGCTGGGGATCCACTGATGGGTCCGCATCGCGGCGACATAGCCTGCCACGAACCGCCGGACCAAAGCGCCAAGGCTTTCGGCATATCTGGCGTAAGGCTCGCTTAGATCGCTCAGGGTCAGGTCTTTGTATGTCAGGCTGACCGCGCCAATCTGGCCGAACGACAAATGGACCGGGATCACGATGATCGCGCGTCCGGCAACGACTCGTTTGAAATCCTTGAGGGTGATCCCTTCCAGATATTTGTTCCGCCAGATCGTATGAAAACCTTCTTCATTGCACCAGAAGGGCTCGCTCTCATATCGGCAGGCCCGCGGCAGGAACGACTTGAGGGCCAACCGCGAATCTTCCCACCAGCGCTCGCCATCAGCGACCCAGCCAAACACTTCAGCGTTCAATATCGCGCCCTCGGCATCGACCATCTGCTCTTTTGAGGCGATGTCGACGGCTACGGCGATCCGGAAGCCACAAGCATGGGCCGCATCGTTCAATGCCACTGCCGCGCCGCGAATATCATCGACACTGCGAATCGTGACACCTTCCAGCGTCTCTTTGTCCACCCGCCAATCATCCAGCGCAGACGAACTTGCGTTCATCTCGTTCCTTTCCCGCAATGGCGATCGTTGAGGCAAGTTCAAACTCTCTCCATCCACCCCTATCAATTTGTATATATGGTATGGATAACCGTGCTGACTATAGCATAAGCGTGAAACGGCAAGCAATGTCGAGAGGCAAGGTTGGCGAACTTTGCTACGTCGATCACCAAATTAGGACAAGACGTACTGGTCCATATTACAGGCCAGATTACAGGAGAGTGATTGTGCAACTCAGCCGTGACCAGTTGTTGCGCGCCTATCGCCAGATGGCGGTGATCCGGGCGTTCGAGGAACGACTCCACAAGGAGATCATGACCGGGGAAATCGCTGGCTTCACCCATCTTTACTGCGGGCAAGAGGCCGCGGCGGTCGGGGTGTGCGAGCATCTGGCCAACGATGATTTCATTGTTTCAACCCATCGCGGCCACGGCCACTGCATCGCTAAGGGCTGCGATGTGAAGGGCATGATGCTGGAGATCTATGGCCGGGCGGACGGACTGTGCAAAGGCAAGGCCGGGTCGATGCATATCGCAGACCTTTCGGTCGGGATGCTGGGTGCGAACGGCATCGTCGGCGCCGGGGCACCGCAAGCAGTCGGCGCTGCTCTGTCTGCCAAGATGGACGGCAAGGGCAAGGTTGCGATCGCGTTTTCGGGCGACGGGGCCTGCAATCAGGGCACCACATTCGAGGCGATGAACATGGCCGTTGTCACCAAGGCACCGTGCATCTTCGTTTATGAGAACAACCATTATTCAGAGCATACCGGCTTTGATTATGCGGTTGGCACCAATCGCGACATCGTCAGCCGCGCCGAAGCCTTCGGGATGAAGGTGTGGCGCGCCAACGGCAGCGATTTCTTTGATACCTATGAAACGATGCGCGAGGTGCTGGAGTATGTCCGCGCCGGCAATGGCCCCGCCTCGATCGAGCTTGATACCGAGCGTTTCTATGGCCACTTCGAAGGAGATCCGCAGCGGTATCGGGGCCCGGGCGAACTGGAGCGGATCCGCGAAGAGCGCGATTGCCTCAAAGCGTTCCGCGAGAAGGTGACGGCAGCGGGCCTGCTGTCCGACGCTGATCTGGACACGGTCGACGCAGAAACGCTGGCTCTCATCGAAGAAGCCACGAGCGAGGCGCGCGCCGCGCCGGTGCCCGATGTGTCGACGCTGCTCACCGACGTTTACGTCTCGTACTAGAAGGACCGCGGAACAATGACTGTGATGACCATCCGCGATGCGATCAATCTGACGATCCATGAGGAAATGGAGCGCAACCCTGACGTCCTCGTGCTCGGCGAAGATATTGTTGGCGGCAACGGCACCGCCGGGGGGCCCGAGGCAATCGGCGGCATCTGGGGGGCGACGACCGGTCTTTATGCGAAATTCGGTGCCAACCGGGTGATCGACACACCGATTTCGGAAAGCGCGATTGTCGGCGCGGCGGCAGGCCTGGCTCTTGCCGGCAAGCGCCCGATTGCCGAGCTTATGTTCGCCGATTTCGTGGGCGTCAGCCTTGATCAGCTGTGGAACCAGATGGCGAAATTCCGGTATATGTTCGGTGGCAAGACCACTTGCCCGGCAGTTGTGCGGATGATTTATGGCGCAGGCATGAGCGCGGCGGCCCAGCATAGCCAGTCGGTTTACGCGATGATGACCTCGATTCCGGGGCTTAAAGTGGTTTTGCCGACCACGCCGGCCGATGCCAAAGGCTTGCTGACCGAGGCCCTGCGCGGCGATGATCCGGTGATGTTCTTCGAGCACAAGGCGCTGTTCGGCGTGAAGGGCGAGGTTCCCGATGGCGACTATCGCGTACCCTTCGGCCAGGCCCGGATGGTGCGCGAAGGCGGCGATGTTACCATCGTCACTTGCGGATTGATGGTGAGCTTTTCGGAAATAGCCGCCGACAAGCTTGCCGCCGATGGGATCGGCTGCGATGTCATTGACCTTAGGACCACCAGCCCGCTGGACGAAGAAGCGATCCTCGATTCGGTTGAAGCGACCGGACGCTTGGTGATTGTCGATGAGAGCACCCCGCGGTGCAGCCTGGCATCAGATATCTCCGGAATTGTTGCTTCCAAGGCGTTCAGTTCGCTCAAAGCTCCGATTGAAATGGTAACCGCTCCGCACAGTCCGATCCCGTTTGCGCCGGGACTCGAGAAGGCCTGGCTGCCATCACCTAACACGATCGAAGCGGCGGTTCGCCGCACGCTCGCTTATCGCTAGGGGCTAATAGCATGGCCAATCTCAAGGCGTTTACCATGCCCAAATGGGGCATCGAGATGAGCGAAGGCACGGTTGCTGAATGGATGGTCGCCGAAGGCGAACCGTTCGTGCGCGGCGCAACGCTGGCACTGATTGAAACCGACAAGATCACCAACGAGGTCGAAGCCGAAGAGGCTGGGTGTTTTGTCAGGCTAGCCGGCGTCGCGGGCGAGACCTATCCGGTCGGCGCCTTGCTGGCGGTGCTCGGCGAGCCGGGTGCCGATGCCGGAGAGGTCGATGCCTTCGTGCAGAATTTTCAGGGGGCCGACGCTTCCTTTGCCACAGCAAGCGAGCCGGCTCCGGATAGGAAAGCCGCCGCAACTGCGCCCCCTCCTGCGCCCGTTGCCGATAGCAAGCTGATCAGCCCGGCTGCGCATGCCGCCGCACTGGCTGCCGGAATCGATCCATCCAAGGTCGTCGGCACGGCGCGCGGCGGGCGGATTTCGGCGCAGGACGTGCATCAGGCACTGCGCCCGAAAATCACTCCTTCGCTCAAGGGAGCCTATGATCTGACCGCTCTGTCGGACGCCTTTGCGTCCCCGATGGCGCGGCGGCTGGCGGCGCAGCACGGGATAGATCTGTCCGCCCTGACGGGAACCGGACCACGCGGACGCATTTGCAAGGCCGATGTGCTTGGGGCTGCCGGGGTTTTAGCAACGACACCGGAAGCAGGCCCAGATGCAGGCGCCGTGACCGTCCTCCCGATGTCCAGGATGCGCAAGGCGATTGCTCGCCGTCTGACCGAATCCAAAAGCACCATTCCCCATTTCTACGTCCGCCGCCGGGTCCGGGCTGACCGCTTGCTGGCGCTGCGGGCGGCAGCCAATCCCAAACCCAGCATCAATGATTATCTGATCCGGGCTTGCGGGCTGGCGCTGGCACAAGTGCCAGCGCTCAACATCCAGGTCCACGGTGACGAGATTCACCAGTTCGGATCAGCCGATATCGGGGTCGCTGTTGCCACCGATAGCGGTCTGATTACGCCGATTGTGACGGGTGCTGGCCACCGCAGCGCGGCTGAGATTGGCAGCGTGATGGCCGATCTGGCGGCGCGCGGCCGGGCCGGAAAGCTCAAGCAGGACGAGATCGAAGGTGGCAGCTTTGGCCTGTCCAACCTAGGCATGTTCGGGGTGGAACAGTTTGATGCCATCATCAACCCGCCGCAGGGCGCGATCCTGGCAGTTGGCAATGCCCGGCCCGAACCGATCGACGACGCTGGCGCAATCCGCATCGTTCCGGTGCTGCATTTGTCGCTCAGCTGCAATCACTGCGCGATTGACGGGGCTGACGCCGGCCGTTTCATGGCAGCGCTGGCTGATCTGATCGAGAATCCCGAGCGGCTCTAACGCGGAACCGTCGGTCCCGAGACAATGCTCGCGCCGTCATCGATGGCGTGGCTCTGGCCGTTGATGAAGCGGCTGTCGTCAGAGGCAAGGAACAGCACGAGGTGGGCGACATCTTCTGCCGTTCCCAGGCGGTTGACTGCGGTCGAACTGTCCTGCGGCGGAGCTTCCCCGCCGAGTTTCGCCAGTTTTTCCGGCAGGCTCTGGACCATCGGCGTGTCGATCCCCGAAGGTAGGATCGAATTGCACCGCACCGGGGTTCCGGTCCTGAGGCAATGCACTGCGGTCGCCCGCGTATAGGCATCGATCGCGCCCTTGGCGGCGCAATAGGCGGCAAAGAACGATTCGCCGCGGATCGCAGCAATTGACGCCATATTGACGATCGCCCCGCCGCCGCTTGCCCGCATCGCCGGGATCGCGTGTTTGGTGCCGAACACCACGCCGTCCAGACTGACGCCCAGAATCCGGCGGTAATCCGCCTCGATAATGGTTTCAGGATCGCCAAATTCGACCACGCCGGCATTATTCACCAGAATGTCGAGCCGGCCGTGACGCGCGACAACGCCGGCAATCAAGGCCTGCCACTCCGCCTCGCTCCGCACATCGAGGTGGCGGTATTCGGCGATGCTGCCGATCTCGGCCGCCAATGCCTCACCGGCCCTGTCATCGACATCGGCTAGCACCACGATCGCGCCCTCGCTCGCAAGCAGCCGCGCGTCTGCCGCTCCCAGCCCCTTGGCGGCACCGGTTATGATCGCAACCTTGCCCTGCACTTTGCCCATCGTCACAGCTCCACCACAACTTTGCCGATATTCTCGCCGGTAAACAGCCGCGTGTAGGCGGTGATCGTGTTCTCAAGGCCGGTGCTGACATCGAACGGCAGCTTCAATCGGCCTGACCCGGCCCAGCGGCGCAGAACCGGGTTGAGTTCGGGCTCGCGGCGATAGAAATCGGGCGAGAAGAAGCCTTCGATCTTGAGCCGCTTCATCAGCACCTGATCGAACCGGTAGGGTCCGGGCACCGGGCCGGTCGCAATATAATTTGTGATCAGGCCGCACACCGCAACCCGCCCATAAAGTGCCATATTGGGCAGCACCGCATCAAGGATCGGCCCGCCGACATTGTCGAAATAGACGTTCACCCCTTCCGGGCAAAGTCCGGCGAGCGCCGTTTCGACATCTTGCGTCTTGTAGTTAATCGCGCCATCGAAGCCGTACTCTGCCTGGATCAGCGCGCATTTCTGGTCTGAGCCGGCAATTCCGATTACCCGGCACCCGGCGATTTTCGCGATCTGCCCGGCCATCAGCCCGGTGCATCCAGCGGCTGCCGACACCACAAATGTGTCTCCGGCGCGGGCCTCGCCGGTCTCGATCACGCCGATATAGGCGGTCCAGCCATTAGCCCCCGTCAGACCGACATATTGCTTGAGATCGAGGCTCGCGTTGTCAAGCGTGGCGATATAGGTCTCGCCTGGGGTAACGATCGAAAAGTCCGACCAGCTGCCATAGCAGCGAACCCGGTCACCAGCCCGGTAATCCGAATGCCGTGAGCCAACTACCTCGCCCAATACCGTGCCGATGATCCGCTCACCAAGACCCAGCGGCGGGGAATAGCTGTCTTCGCGATCAGTCAGCCACATGCGGGTGCCAGTGTCCATCGACAGCACCCGGTTACGAACTAGCACCTGTCCCTCAGCCAGGTCGGGCAGGGGCTCTTCGATCAGTTCGAAGGCCGAGGCATAGTCATTGCCGATCGGCCGCCGCGCCAGCACCCACAGGCGGTTGATTGTCATTGGCCGGGCTCCTCAGCGGTGATCCAGCTTGGGTGATAGACCGCCGCAGGGCCGGGTCACCTGAACTAATTGCTAGGGCCGGTGAAGCGGCCGCCGCTGGCTGCGAGGCGCGCCAGCAGCGGGGCGACCGGCAGGGCGTGACGTTCGAGGCCCGCCACGATCTTGTCCAGCCCGCTGTGATCGGCCCAGTACATTGGCCCACCAGTCCAAGCGGGCCAGCCATAACCGTTGAGCCAGACCAGATCGAGGTCCGAGGCGCGCTGGGAAATCCCTTCCTCAAGGATTAGCGCACCCTCGCTGATCATCGGATAGAGCAGGCGCTGGTGGATTTCATCCCGCGAGACCACGCGCTGCGTCGTGCCCTGCCGCCGCGCGAAATCGGCGATGATCGCCTGAACTTCGGGCGAGGGGCTGCGCTTGCGGTCCTCATTGTAATCGTAAAAACCTTTGCCGGTCTTCTGGCCCCACCGGTCAACCGCGCAGAGCGCCTCGCGCACCGTTTCGATGCGGGCCGGATCGCGGTGCCAGCCGATGTCGAGCCCTGCAAGATCGCCCATCTGGAACGGCCCCATCGGAAATCCGAATTCAAGCAGCACCTCGTCGATATCGACATAGCTGGCGCCTTCCATCAGCAGCAGATTGGCCTGTTCCTGCCGCTTGGCGAGCATCCGGTTGCCGATGAAGCCGTGGCAGACCCCGGACACAACCGGGACTTTGCCGATCTTCCCGGCCAGCGCCATTACGGTCGCCAGTTCTTCGGGCCCGGTCTTGGCGCCGCGCACAACTTCGAGCAATTTCATAATGTTGGCCGGTGAGAAGAAGTGCATCCCCAGCACCGCCCCGGGGCGCGAGGTGGCCGCGGCAATCGTATCGACATCGAGGTAGCTGGTGTTGCTGGCCAGGATCGCGCCGGGCTTGGCGATGCGATCCAGCCGGCTGAACACGTCCTGCTTGATTTCCATCGTCTCATACACCGCCTCGATAACCAAATCAGCACTGGCGAGCGCGGCAAAGTCGAGTGACGGGGTGAGCCGGGCGATTGCGGCCTCCGCCTCGCCTGCCTCGATCCGCCCGCGCTTGACACTGGCTGCATAGTTCCTGCGGATCACCTCAACCCCCCGATCGAGCGCGCCCTGTTCCTGCTCGACGATTGTGACCGGGATGCCGGCAGTGAGAAAATTCATCGCAATCCCGCCGCCCATTGTCCCGGCGCCGATCACGCCAACTCGGTTGATAGGGCGCAGCGCCGTATCGGCGGGGAGATCGTCGATCCGCGACGAACACGCGAGTGCTTGCTGGATGTGGTTCAATGCGCCGGGGAGGGGTTCAGACATGGTATGCTCCTTCAGTTCACTTGCCGGTCATAGCCCACCCAATAGGGGTCGCGCAGTTGGCGGCGCAGGATCTTGCCCGATGGGTTGCGCGGCAAGGCCTCGATCACATCGACGCTTTTGGGGACTTTGAAGGCAGCCAGCCGCTCGCGGGTCCAGGCGATCACACTGGCCGGATCGATGGTGTGGCCCGGTTTTGGCACGCAGACAGCCTTCACCGCCTCGCCCCATTTCTCGTCCGGCACGCCGAACACCGCCACCTCATGCACATCGGGATGGCCATAGATCGCGCTTTCGACCTGGGCCGGATAGACGTTCTCACCGCCGGTGATGATCATGTCCTTCATCCGGTCATGGATGAATACATAGCCGTCCTCATCAAGATATCCGGCGTCGCCGGTTGCGATCCAGCCATCGTCGCTCATGGTCGATCGGGTCGCCTCGGGCAGCTTCCAGTAGCTCATCATGTTCGCGCTGGAGCGGGTAACGATCTCGCCAATCTCGCGCACGCCCAGAACCTGGCCGTGTTCGCCCCTGATCTCGATTTCCACACCGGCAACCGGTTTTCCGGCAGAGCGCATCCGCTCGTTGCCCTCGGGCGAATGGTCCTCGGGCGGGAGCATGCAGATCGTCCCGGTGGTTTCGGTCATGCCGTAAACCTGGATAAAGCCCGCGCCAAACATCTTGAGGCATTCGCGCAGCAGTTCGAGCGGGATCGGCGAGGCGCCATAGGAGATGTATTTCAGCCGGCTGAAATCGGTCCGGGCGCAGTCGGGGTGGTTCAGCAGCAGTTGCAGCGCAGCGGGAACGATAAAGAAGCGGGTAACGCCGCGGTTCTCGATCGCATCGAACACCCGGCTCGGCTCGAATTCCGACAGGATCACCCCCGGCAGGCCCGAGGCCAGCGCAACAATGCCAAGGCCTGTCCCGCCGATATGGGCGCAGGGCATAGCGACCAGCACCGCCTCGTCATCGGCCCAGCTGGTGTGGGGCAGCGGGTTGGCGATGCTCGCCTTGCGCAACCCGAACAAATTGCGATTGGAGAGCACCGCGCCTTTGGGATTGCCGGTGGTGCCGGAGGTATAAAGCTGAAGCACCGCATCGTCGGGGCCGGCCGGAGTGAAGTCTGCCAGCGGCAGGCGCTGCATCCAGTCGCGCGCCTCGGCGGCGGTCATGCAATGCGTGATATCCTTGCCCAATGTATCGCGGCAGGCATCGAAGCCATCGCCCAGGAACAGAACTTTCGCGTCGCTGTTGGCGATGATCCAGGCGGCTTCCGGCTCGGCCAGACGCCAGCCGACCGGGGTCATGACGATCCCGGCGCGGGCTGCGCCGAAGAACAGGGTGAAATAGGTCGCGCTATTCTTGCCGAACCACGCGATCCGATCGCCCTTGGCTAGGCCCATTGCCGTCAGCCCACCCGCAATCCGGGCCGTCAGGTCGCCCAGCTCGCCGAATGTGAGCGCGAAGTCATCGCCTTCCATCGCCAGCCGCTCGGGCCGGTCGCTCGCCCAGTACCGGATAAATTCGTCAAAGCTGAACAGGTCAGCGGTCTTTTGCGCAGTGGTAAGCGTTTCTGACATTCCAGTCTCCCGGCAGCAGTGTGCCGCCGCCGACAAGGCTGGGCAAGCCTTAACCGCCCGCCATCAGCGAGGCATTGCCGCCCGCAGCTGTAGTGTCGATGCAGGTCACCCGCTCGGTCGCAAATCGCGCCACATAATGCGGCCC
>JBKJTN010000049.1:0-22456 GCA_046590275.1 Novosphingobium sp. | reverse complement strand
GCCGCATTGGACAAGTGCGAGGTGCCCGTGGCCAGTACCGCTGCCATCAGCGCGTTCTCGGTCGCGCCGACCGAAACCACCGGAAAGGCATAGTCGCCGCCGGGCAGCCCGCCATCGGGGGCATGGGCGCGGACATAGCCCGCCGCCAGCTCGATCCGCGCGCCGAACGCTTCGAGCACCTTGAGATGCAGGTCGATCGGGCGGTTGCCGATGGCGCAGCCGCCGGGCAGCGAGACGGTCGCCTCGCCCATCCGCACCAGCATCGGGCCGAGCACGAGGATCGAAGCGCGCATCTTGCGGACCAGCTCATACGGCGCGGTCGAATTGGTGATGCGCGGGGCCTCCAGCGTCATCACCCGACCGAAATCCTCGGGCCGCCCGCCTGCGATCGTGGTCGAGACGCCGAACTGGTTCATTAGGTGCTGGAACCCGTCGATATCGGCGAGCCGCGGCAGGTTGCGCAGGGTCAGTGGCTCGTCGGTCAGCAGCGCGCAGGGCAGCAGCGTGAGCGCCGCATTTTTCGCGCCCGAAACCGGGATCGTGCCCGACAGGCGCTTGCCGCCCTGAATGATGATCTTGTCCATGACCGGCGTTTAGCGGGGCTTCCGGTTCGCACAAGAATTTGGTTGAGCGCCTATCCCCCGATTGACGCACGCGCCGCACACGTTAGCACGCCTGTCTATGCGCAAGCCCATCAGAAAAGCCGTTTTTCCCGTCGCCGGTCTCGGCACGCGGTTCCTCCCCGCGACCAAGGCGATTCCCAAGGAGATGCTGCCGATCATCGACCGGCCCTTGATCCAGTATGCGGTCGACGAGGCGCGCGAGGCGGGGATCGAGCAGATGATCTTCGTCACCGGGCGCGGCAAAGTCGCGATCGTCGAGCATTTCGACATGGCCTACGAGCTCGAGACGACGATGGCTGGGCGCCACAAGGACCTGTCGGTGCTCGAACCCACCCGGCTGACCCCCGGCAATCTCGTCACCGTGCGCCAGCAGGTTCCGCTGGGGCTGGGTCACGCGATCTGGTGCGCGCGGGCCATCGTTGGCGACGAGCCGTTCGCGATTCTCCTCCCCGACGAACTGATGATCGGCCAGCCGGGTTGCATGAAGCAGATGGTCGAGGCGTACAACGAAGTCGGCGGCAACTTGATCAGCGTGCTCGAAGTCCCGCACGAGGAAGTCTCGAGCTATGGTGTCATCACCCCTGGAGCGCGCGATGGCGCGCTAACCGAGGTATTGGGCCTGGTCGAAAAGCCGAAGATCGAGGACGCACCCTCCAACCTGATCGTCTCGGGCCGCTACATCCTCCAGCCGGAAGTCATGCGCACGCTCGAAGGCCAGGAGGCCGGCGCGGGCGGTGAAATCCAGCTGACCGACGCGATGGCCCGGATGATCGGCACCCAGCCGTTCCACGCGGTCACATTCAAGGGCAAACGCTATGACTGCGGCAGCAAGATGGGCTTTGTCGAGGCGACTCTGGCCGTCGCGCTTGAACGCGAGGACATGGCCGACGAAGTGCGAGCGATGGCGCTGCGCCTGTTGGCCGGCTGAGAAGTTCGCAACTTGATGTAACCTTCGCCGCCTGCCTCGCGAACTCCATGCCAGGACCACACCGGATCCTGGACAAAAATGGAGTTCCCGATGTCGAAGACCGCACTTACACTGGGCGCGCTGGCTGCAGCGCTGATCACCACCGCCGGCTCGGCTAACGCCGCCGACAGCAAGAGCGAGAAATGCTACGGCATTTCGCTGGCCGGCAAAAATGACTGCGCCGCCGGACCCGGCACCTCTTGCGCTGGCACCTCGGCCAGCGACTATCAGGGCAACGCCTGGAAGCATGTTGCCAAGGGTAGCTGCGTCAAAATGGGCGGCTCGCTGACCGCGCGCGCCGGTAATGCCGCGCCTGCCCCGGCCTCAGCACACAAGATGTAAGCTGTCGGCTGGTTTTAACCGGCCGCCTGTTACGATGAGAAGCATCCCCGCCTTGCCCCTTGCCCGCTCACTTCCCCACCTTGCGGGTATCGGACTGAAGCCGTGTCACTATGGCGAAGTTCTGGGTCAAAGCGGGGATGCGCCTCGTCCTGCCTGGGTAGAGGTCCATCCGCAGAACTATTTCGCCGATGGCGGCCCGGCGCATCGCTGGCTGGGCGCGGTGGCCGAGGTGCTGCCGCTCAGTTTTCATTCAACCGGACTGTCGCTCGGTTCAGCCGAGGGGCCATGCCTCGAAGAGCTGGAGGCGCTGGCCCGGCTGGTTGAACGCTATCAGCCCGCGCAGGTTTCCGACCATCTCAGCTGGAGTGTCAGCGGCGCCGATCACTTCCCCGACCTGCTGCCGATGCCCTATACTGAAACGGCACTGCAACGGCTTTGTACCAGCATTGCCGTGGTGCAGGACCGCCTGCGCCGTCCGATCCTGGTCGAGAACCCGTCGCGCTATCTGGCCTTCGCCGATGACACGATGGATGACGTGGAATTTCTTCACCGCCTGTGCAGCCAGACCGGTTGCGGACTGTTGCTCGACATCAACAATATTGCTGTCTCGGCCACCAATCTTGGACTGGATGCCGAGACGATGATCGACCGGATCGATCCGGCGCTGGTGGGTGAGGTTCATCTGGCCGGTCATGCCCTGGAAGATCACGGCAGTTTCATACTGGCGATTGATGATCACGGCTCGCCGGTTGCGCCCGAAACCTGGGCGCTGTTCGCGCGCTTCATTGACCGCGCCGGCGCAGTGCCGACCCTGATTGAATGGGACACCGATGTTCCCGATTATGCCGTGCTGATGCGCGAGGCGGCGACGGCCGAGGCAATTCTGGCGGGGGCCGATCATGCTCGCGCTGCATGAAGCACAGGCGGCGATGGCGGCCGCGATCCGGCTTGGCCCCGATCATATTCCGCGGGCGCTGTTTGCCGGCACTGCCGAGCGGGTGCTGATCGGCCTCAAGGTCCACGCCAATACGATTTCACATGGCCGGCTGATCGCGCTGGAGGACAGTTTCCCGCTGACCCGGAAGGCGCTGGGTCAGCCGCGATTCAATCGCCTGTCACGGCGCTTTGTCCAGGGCGGCGGCGGTGCCTCGGCCTCGCTGGCGATGATCGGCGCGCAGTTTCCCGATTGGCTGGCCGCCGCCCGGATTGCCCGCTGGCGGGTGCGGCTGGCGCAGTTCGAGTGGGCCTGGCTATGCGCTTACCGCGCCGCCGATGCCCGTGCCTTGAATCTGGCAGACCTCGCCCGGCTGGATCAAGCGGTCCTGCTGGACATGCAGGTTGTGCTCCATCCTGCGGCCCGGCTGGTGCCTTCGCAGCCTCGCCTGTCGCGCGGCATCGATTTGCCTCACGGAGACTGGCTGCTGGTGAC
The DNA here is from genome assembly GCA_046590275.1 of Novosphingobium sp. Taxonomy (GTDB): domain Bacteria; phylum Pseudomonadota; class Alphaproteobacteria; order Sphingomonadales; family Sphingomonadaceae; genus Novosphingobium. Next base: position 19,095 of record JBKJTN010000049.1, on the reverse strand, counting down.
CCGGCCTGATGCCGAGGTAAAGGTCGCCGGTGGCGGCGCTGCGCTGGCAGCATTGTTTGCCGCGGCACGCCGCCCGCTGACCATGGCCGCGCTGCTCGGCCAGCTCCAGCAGGCCCACCCAGAAACTGCCCTGCTCCCGCTCATAACCCTTGCCATTGGCGCGGGGGCGCTGGTTCATGCGGAGATTCCCTGATGCTGACCCTTTATCGCCGCTTCGAAGCGCAGCTCGCCCGAATCCCCGAGGCGCTGGTCCTGCTGTTCGTGCGGATCGTCGCCGCCCATCCGTTCTGGGCCAGCGGGCGGACCAAAGTCGATGGGCTGTTCACGCTGCGCCCCGAAGCGGTCGATCTGTTCCGCGAGGAATATAATTTGCCGCTGATCTCGCCCGAACTGGCGGCCCCGCTGACGATGGTGGCCGAACATGTCCTGCCTGCGCTATTGGTGCTGGGGCTGCTTACGCGATTCTCTGCGTTGGGATTGATTGTCATGACGCTCGTGATCCAGTTTCTGGTCTATCCCGATGCCTGGTGGCCGGTGCATAGCCTTTGGCTGGGGCTGCTGCTGGTGATCGCGCAGCGCGGCGGTGGCACATTGGCGCTAGACCGGTTGCTGGTTACCAAACCGGCATGAAAGCGGATGACGCCACCCTTGCCCGGCTGATGGCGCAGGCTCAGGACGGAGACGGCGGCGCTTACCGGCTGGTACTGGAAACCAGCCGTGACTGGCTGCGCCGGTTTTTCCGCAACCGGATCGCCCCGCAAGCCATTGACGATCTGGTTCAAGAAACGCTGCTTTCCGTCCATAACAAACGGGCAAGCTATGATCCGGACCGCCCTTTCCTGCCATGGCTGGCAGCGATCGCCCGCTATCGCTGGATCGATGAACTGCGGCGAACTTATCGCACTGCGGCAGACGAGCTCAGCGGGAACGAAGCGGCCGAGCCTCAGGATGATGAGCTGATCGCCCGAATCAGTCTCGACCGCCTGCTCGCGCGGTTACCGGCACCGCAAATCACCGCAATCCGGCTGGTCAAGCTGGAGGGTCTGTCGATCGCCGAGGCCGCAATCCGCTGCGGCCAATCGGAACCGCTAGTCAAAGTGAATATCCATCGCGGGCTGCGCCGTCTCGCCGCCCTGATCGAAAGTGAATAGCATGCCGCCGACTATCGACGATCTTGTTGCCGATCTCACCCCGGTCCGCCGCCTTGCTCCGGGCCTTGCCTGGACCATGGCACTGGCGTTGACCGGGGCGGCAATTCTTGCGGTTTATTCGCTCTTTGGCCTGCGCAGCGATCTAATGGCCGGGCATCCGGCCGGGATCGTGGTGCTGCGCGCAGGCGTGCTGCTGCTGCTTGGCTGCGCCGCGTTGACTGCGGTGATTGCCGCGGCCCGACCGGGGGTCGGTCAGACCAGTCATGGCTGGCGCTGGGCGATGGGCGCTGCGCTGATGTTCCCGTTGACCAGCATCGTGATCGTGCTGACCGATCGGCACCTGCCGATGGCCGAGCTGACCTCGCCGAATGGGCCGTGGTGCCTGGGGATCAGCGGAACTTCGGCGCTGGTAATCGGCACCGCGCTCATCGTGTGGCTGCGCCGCGGCGCTCCGGTCGCATTGAACCGGACCGGTTGGCTGGTCGGACTGGCGGCGGGCAGCTTTGGAGCCTTCGCCTACAGCCTGCACTGCCCCAGCGCGACGATCCCCTACATCGGGATCTGGTACACACTGACAGTCGGCCTGTGCGCGCTTACCGGACGACTGATCGTGCCGCGCTTGCTGCGCTGGTAGGGGTCTAACTGGCCGTAAACCTGAGGGGCAAAGTCTTCAGCCCGCCCACAAATGTGCTTTTCGCGCGCTTGGGCTCGCCTGCCAGCTCAACCGAGTCCAGCCGGTCGAGCAATGTCTCGAACAGAATCCGCATTTCCAGCCGCGCCAGATGAAGCCCAAGGCATTGATGCGCGCCTGCCCCGAACGCCAGATGCCGGTTGCCCTCGCGCGCGGCATCGAAGCGGCGCGGATCGGGAAACTGCGCCGGATCGTGGTTGGCGGCGACATAGTTGATCATCAGCCAGTCGCCCTTGGCGATCTTCTGCCCGCCAATCTCGGTGTCTTCAGCGGCGGTGCGCATGAAATTCTGCACCGGGCTGGTCCAGCGGATCGCTTCTTCGACAATCCCGGCGAGCAGGCTGCGGTCCGCCTTGACCCGGGCGAACTGGTCTGGATCGCGGGCCAGTGCCATCATCGCACCGGCGGTCGAGGCCGAGGTAGTGTCATGTCCGGCGGCCGCGAGGATGATGTAATAGCCCGCAAGATGCCGGTCGGAGAGATATGCCCCGTCTACTGTGGCATTCGCGATGATGCTGGCGACATCCTCGGTCGGCCGGGCCCGCCGCTCCGCGGTCAGCGCTGCGAAATAGGCCTCGAAATCCGCGACAGCTCCGGCCACCAGCTGGGTGATCGCCTCGGGCGGCAAGTTCTTGATTCCGGACTGGTTGAGGTCCTCATCCTGTCCGCCAAACATCTGCTGGGTCAGCATCAGCATCCGCGGCTCGTCCGCTTCGGGAACGCCCAGGATCTGCATTACCACATGAAGCGGATAGGGAGCGGACACCAGCTTCACGAAATCCACATCCCTACTGCCCCCGGGCCCACCCTGCCCGGCCGCAATCAGGCGGTCGACCGTGGACCGCGCCAGCTCGCGGATATCGGCCTCGATCCGCATCAGGTTCTTGGGCATGAACCATTCCTGGGTCAGCTTGCGGTATTTCAGGTGGATCGGCGCATCGAACACCACCAGCGATTCGACCATATTATGGCTGGATTCTCCTGTTTTGGCCGTGATTGCGCGGGCAAAATCTTCGCCGACTTTGGTTGTGAACACCACCGGGCGCGGGTTGTTCAGGAAGGTCTGGTTGTCCTTGCTGATCCGCATCACATCATCATAGCGTGAGATGAACCAGAACGGATCGTGCCAGCCCGAGCTGTCCTGCGGTGCAGACGAGACAATCCGGGCGACCGGCATATTCTCGCGCAGCCAATCAAACTGGTCGAGCAGCGGATCCCACGCGGCATAGGCCGCCGGATCGATCACCGCCAACGCGATTTCAGGCGGAGCGATGGGTTCACTCATGCCCCAGCCTCCGCCGCAGCGCGATATTCATCGCGCAGCAGCCGCTTGTATAGCTTGCCGGTTGCCTCGCGCGGCAATTGCTCGCGGAAATCGATCTGACGCGGCATTTTAAGGCGGCTGAGCTGCGGGGCGAGATAGGCCAGCAACTCCTCGGCCAGCGCCGGCCCGGCGTCAGCCATGTCGAGCGGCTGGACCACTGCGACGACCTTTTCGCCCAGATCCGAATCGGGCGCGCCGATCACTGCCGCATCGGCCACCTTGGGATGGGTGATCAGCAGATTTTCGATCTCTTGCGGATAGATATTCACCCCGCCCGAAATGATCATGAAGCTCTTGCGGTCGGTCAGGAACAGGAAGCCGTCATCATCGAGCAGCCCGACATCGCCAAGGCTGGTCCAGCCGTGCTTGTTGCGGCTTTCGGCCGTTTTCTCAGGATCATTGTGGTATTCAAACGGCTTGAGCGTGGGATCCGCGGCCTCGAAAAACACCTGTCCTTCGGTGCCGCGCGGCACCTCGTTACCTTCCTCGTCGCAGATATGAACCACGCCCGAAAGCGCCCGCCCAACCGAGCCCGGTTTGGTCAGCCATTCAGCGCTGGTGATAAAGGTTGAGCCATTTCCCTCCGTCCCGGCGTAATATTCGAACAGCACCGGCCCCCACCACTCGATCATCGCGTGCTTGATAGGAACCGGGCACGGTGCGGCGGCGTGGATCGCGCATTTGAGGCTCGAGACATCGTATTTGCGGCGGATTTCCTCGGGCAGTTTGAGCATCCGCACGAAATGGGTTGGCACGAACTGGCCATCGGTGATCTGGTACTTCTCGATCGCCGCCAGCGCCGCTTCGGGATCGAACCGTTCCATCACCACCACCGTCCCGCCGATCCGGTGCACAGTCATCGACCAGCGCAGCGGTGCGGCGTGGTAGAGCGGGGCGGGGCTGATATACATGGCGTCCTCGGTCATGCCGTAGGCCGCTTTCACAAGCTGCACAAAAATGCTCGGCGCATCGATGGCCGGGTCCTCGGGCAGGGCGATCTTGACCCCCTTGGGGCGGCCGGTGGTGCCCGAGGAGTAGAGCATGTCGGTCCCCGCGCGCTCATCGGCGATCGGGGTTTCGGGCATGGCCGCCAGCGCCGCTTCGGCACTAAGGCTGCCTGGACTATCGAAGCGCAGCTGCTTGATCCCGGGATTGAGCCGGGCCACCTCGTCCAGTACCGGGGCAAGATAAGCCGAGCCGAACAGCAGCTTGGCCCCGCTGTCCTCCAGAATATAGGAAACTTCTGGCGCGGTCAGGCGGCTGGAGATCGCCACATAATGGACCCCGGCGCGCTGTGCGCCCCAGGCCAGCACAAAGAACCACGGATGGTTTTCCAGGCATAGTGCGATCGTCTCGCCAATTCCGATCCCGTGGTCCCGAATCAGCTGGGCGACCTGATTGGAGCGCGCATCCAGCTGCGCATAAGTGATAATCTCCCCGCTGGCCGCCATGATGATAGCCGGCTTGTCCGGATGGGTCCGGGCGTGAACTGTCGGATGCATGGCGATTGGCTCTCCTCAGGCGGCGGCTCGGGCCGCTCATCAGGGGGAGTTTAACCGGGTGATTAAATAGCGCAAAAGAAAAAGGCGCCAATAGAAAAAGGCGCCAATAGAAAAAGGCGACAGTTGCCTGTCGCCCTCTCCCAGCAGCCCCTTGGGGCTGTTACTGGCCCGGATCTAGCGCCCGGTGCCGATGGTAAACTGATTCGACGGCAAACTCAGTTGCCGCCTTGGCCGGTTGCAGCCGGATCGGCGTTAGCCAATGCCACGCGGACCTCGTTGGATTGCATGTAGGGAACCGGATTGACTGCCAGACCAGCAATCCGCACTTCATAATGCAGATGCGGTCCGGTCGAACGGCCGGTCGAGCCGACATAACCGATGATATCACCCTTGCGGACCTGCTGGCCGGCAGCGACATTGAGCCGCGACATATGGCCGTAACGGGTCTCGATACTGCCGCCATGATCAAGCGAAACATACAGACCGTAGCTGCTGTACCATTCGGCACGTCCAACCATGCCATCTGCAGTAGCGCGGACCGGCGCGCCTGCGGGGCCGGCAAGGTCCACACCCTTGTGGGCACGGCGACCGCCGGTAACCGGGTGCCAACGCATGCCGAAATCACTGGTCAGACGGACGCCATCGACCGGCATCCGCGAAGGAATAGCTACGTCGCCGATGCGGCGATTCGGCCGGGCGATCCCAGAGCCGGGCTTGTCGAGCGACTGCCAGCTGGCGAACAAGCGCCGGAATTCTTGGTCACCGTTGCCAAGTTCAGTCTGCTTCGAGGCTTGGGCAGCCCGCAGCGGAGCCGCAATATCGGCGGTGGAGCTGCTGTTGGCGAGCGCCGGAGTGGCGGCCATGAGGCTGGTGGCAGCGGCAAGCGCGCCGACAATCTTCCAAGCCTTGGCAAATAACGGAAATACGACCAAACTTAAATTACCTTGTTTTCCGAGCCTGACCTTTGCGGCATGGCGCGTACGAACCCAAAACTCATCAACGCTCAGCAAGTCCGAAATCCTGCGTTTTATTGAACGCAGACACTTCGGTTCGATATAATTTGAGATGGTCGGAACCCCCCGCCGTCTCGTGAGTTAGGGGTTAAACGTCAAAATTGTTAACAATCAAGTCCGGTCGTCCGGCTGCGCGGTAAACTGCCTGTCGCGCGGGTTGAGTCGTTGAACCGCAGCTTAACGCAGCGGAAAAACGCGCGGTTCGACCTAGGAATTTCCAAAGAATTTCCGCTAATTCATCGCACGCTGAATCGATTTGCGCCGAATCCAGAGCTACCAGCCAGACTGCCAACTTGCCTCGTCAGCACCGCTCCGCGCCGCCCTTGCCGGGGCTCGGTTCACAGCGACCCGGTTCACAGCGATCGGGCTGCATCCAGCACTTCGGCGGCGTGACCGGCGACCTTCACCTTCGCCCAGATCCGTGCGATCCGGCCATCGGCACCGATCAGATAGGTGCTGCGGACCATTCCCATGTAGCTTCGCCCATACATCGACTTCTCCGTCCAGACGCCCAGCGCATCGGCCAGGCCATCTGTTTCCCGGTCGGTGGCAAGCGGCGCGGTCAGGCAGTATTTGGCGATGAACTTCTGATGCTTTTTCGGCGGATCCTTGCTGACCCCGAGCAAGGCGATACCAGCGGCGGAAAATTGATCCGCCAATGCCGAGAAATCCTTGTTTTCGGTGGTGCAGCCCGGTGTGTCGTCCTTGGGATAGAAAAACAGCACCAGCTTCCTGCCCGCGAAATCCGCCGGGCGCAAACTGCCTCCTTCGGGAGTTTCCAGCGCGATATCAGGTAGGTGATCGCCTATCCCGGGGAAGTTGCTCATCGTTCAAATCTCCAGCTTCTCGCCAAAAACTTCCGCCCACGCGGCACGGACTGCTGCGCGGGCTTCGCTAAGGCTGACAACTACCGCATCCCAATCGCGGCATCCACAAGCCTTGGCAAGCACCGCGCGCGCGGCGGGGGGCGGGGTGGCGGCATCGGGCGCGAGCAACCGCACCGCGATCAACAGCCGCGACATCATGACGTGGGCAGAATTGATCGCCTCGGGCAGAAGTCCCGTTCCAACCAGTGCAGCGATCGCAGCTGTCAGATCGGGCACCAGTCCTACCCCTTCGCGCAGCTGGAGGTAGTGGACCAGGAATTCGACATCGACCAGCCCGCCCCGCGCCAGCTTGGCATCGAGCGGGCCTTTGGCGGGCTTATGTCGCGCAATTTCGGCCCGCATCGTCAGAACGTCTTGTTTCAGCTGGGCCGGGTCCCGGGGCTTACGCAGCACTTCCGCGATGATCCCGGCCAGCTCGGCCTGCGCGGCAGGCGGGCCGAACAGCGGCCGGGCGCGGGTCAGCGCCATATGCTCCCAAGTCCAGGCCTGCTCGTTCTGATAGCGCGCAAAGCTGCCGAAGCTCACCGCCAGCGGGCCCTGTGCGCCCGACGGCCTGAGCCGCGTATCCACCTCATAGAGCGCGCCCTCGGCAGTCGGGACGGATAAGGCTGCACTCACCCGCTGAGCCAGCCGATTGAAATAAAGCGTTGCGCCAAGCGGGCGCGGGCCATCGGATTCAGCCGCATGCTCGCCGGTAAACAGATAGATGAGATCGAGATCAGAGGCATGCGTCAATGCTCCGCCGCCAAGCCGGCCAAGCCCCAGGATCACCAGGTCAGCCCCTGCGATCCTGCCATGAGCGCGGGCAAATTCGTCGATTGTCGCCTCGGCCAGCGCAATAAGGGCGGCCTCGGCGGTGCGCGAAAGCGCGGCGGCGACCTCCAGCGGATCGCGCAGGCCGCCGGCGAAATCATCGGCAATCAGCTGCACCCCCAGTGCAAAGCGGATCTCACCGACTTTGCGCCGCACCTGATCGAGCAGCCGCTGGTAATCATCCCCCGCCTCACGGGACGCAAAATCGGCCACCAGCGTGGCGACATCGCCGGGGAGGTCAAAGGTGCTGGCATCGATCAGCGGATCAAGCAGATCGGCCCGCCGGGTCAGCTCGTCGGCGAGCGGCGGTGCCAGGCTGAGAATCCGGGCGAGCAGCTGGAGCAGCGCTGGTCGCGCTTCGAGCAGCCGGAACAGATTGACCGCGCTGGGCAAATTGGTGAGCAATTGCTCCCACCGCAGCAGCGCCCGCTCGGGCTCCGGCGCGGCGGCAAAGGCGGCGAGCAGCGCGGGTTGAACCGCCTCGAACGCAGTCCGGGCCGCATCGCTGCGCAAGGCACGCAGCTTGCCCGACCGCCAGGTTTCGATCCGCAGCGCCAGCCCGGCCGGATCCGAAAAACCGAGCCCGGACAGCATCTCCTTCAGTCCCGTACCACCCGATAGCGCAAGCTGCGCGGTTTCAGTACTGGAATGCTCGGCGATCAAGCGGTCATAACGCTGCCCCACCGCCTCGCTGATCGAGGCCACTTCTGCGACCAGCGCCGTGCCACCTTCCAGCCCCTCCAGCCACGCCACATTGTCGAGCGCCGCAGGATCAAGCGGCAGGCTATGGGTCTGCTGATCGCCGACCATCTGCAGCCGGTGCTCGATCACCCGCAGCCGGTCATAGCTGTCGCCCAGCAACTGCGCATCGGCCGGGTCGATGATCCCGGCGGCGGCCAGCGCATCAAGGCTAGCCCGGGTTCCGCGCAGCCGCAGCGCGGGGTTTCGCCCACCGTGTATCAGCTGGTGGGTCTGGGCGAAGAATTCGACCTCGCGAATCCCGCCCCGCCCGCGTTTCAGATCAAACCCCGGTCCTGGAACCAGCGGCCCGGTATGATTGGCCCGGATCCGCGCAGTCAGCCGCCCGATCTCGGTAATCGCCCCGAAATCAAGAGCTTTGCGCCATACGAACGGCCGGATCGCGGCCAGGAACGCTTCTCCCGCCGCAATATCCCCGGCGCAGGCGCGGGCGCGGATGAATGCGGCGCGCTCCCACGCCAATGCCGAGGATTCGTAATGGCCAAGGCCCGCATCGATAGAGATTGCCAGCGGACTGACCTCGGAGGCAGGACGCAGCCTCAGGTCAACCCGGAAGACATAGCCCTCAGCTGTCACATGGCTGAGGGTTTCCATCAGCGTCCGCGCCACCCGCTGCGCGGCCTCGCCGGGCTCGTCCCGGGTGCGGCGGGGCAGCAGCGCCGGATCGTACAGCAAGATCGGATCGATGTCGGAGCTGTAGTTGAGCTCCTCCGCCCCGTGTTTACCCAGCGCCAGCGCCAGGAATCCGGCGGGCGGTGCATCGGGTACCCGGGCGCAGATCGCATCGGCGATCGCTGCGTTCATTGCCCGGTCGGCAAAGGCGGAAAGCTCCCCCATCACCCGGATCAGCGGGAAAACCCCGGCAAGATCGCCCACCGCCAGCGCCACCGCCAGAGCCAACCGTTCGCGCCGCAGCACGCTGGCGACTGTCTCCGCACCAGCGCCGGCTGCCTTGGCCCAGGCAAGCGCGCCCTCGCCATCGCCCGCCGCCAGCAGTGCTTCGAGCGCTGGCAGGCGATCAAGCCCGCGCCCCAGAAACGGAGCGCAGGCGCGCGCGCGATTTATCGCTCCGGTCCAGTCGGTACTCATGGCATATGCCTGCACTTGCTAGGGAATAAGGGCAAGGCAGCTTGTTTCATCGGGCAGCCTCTGGCACCTAGTGGCGCATTCCCGATACAAAAACGAGTAACCCGCCATGATCCGCTCGATTTGTGCCGCTGCCACCGTACTGGCGCTTTGTGCCTGCGCGCAGGCACCGCCGCCTGCCGGCGCCAAAGCGCCAATAAACCTGTCGGTCGAGACGATGACAGAGGTTGTCCGGACCCTTGCCTCGGACGAGTTCGAAGGCCGCGCACCCGGGACCGCCGGGGAGGAAAAGTCGCTGGCCTACATCGTCGAGAAATTCCGTGCCGCCGGAATGCAGCCGGGTAACAACGGCAGCTGGTTCCAAGATGTGCCGTTGGTCGAGATTACGCCGGATCATTACACCCCGCTGGCGATCACCGGCGGGACCAAACCGCTATCCTTCAGCTATGGCAAGGATTTCGTCGGCTCGACCGCTCGCGTCACCCCGCGGATTGACCTTGCGGACAGCGAACTGGTGTTTGTCGGCTATGGCATCAATGCCCCGGAAAAGGGCTGGAACGATTATGCCGGGGTCGACATGCGCGGCAAGACCGCGGTCATTCTGGTCAACGATCCCGATTATGAGACGCAAGGGCTGACCGGCCCGTTTGGCGGCCGGGCGATGACCTATTATGGGCGTTGGACCTACAAGTTTGAGGAAGCCGCCCGGCAAGGCGCGGCAGCTGCACTGATTATCCATGACACCTTCCCTGCCGCTTACGGCTGGAATGTCGTCGAATCGAGTTGGTCCGGGCCATCGGCCTATGCCCAGTCTGCCGACGATGGCGCCAGCAAGACCATGGTTAATGGCTGGGTCCAGAACGGCGTGGCCCAGTCGATTTTAGCCGCAGCGGGCAAGGATCTTGCCGCCTTGTCGAGTGCCGCCAAGCAGCAGGGCTTCCGCGCCGTGCCGCTGGGTCTCAAAGCCACTCTGTCGTTCGACAACAGCATCCGCCGCTTCGCCTCGAAAAACGTTATCGGGGTGCTGCCGGGAGCCAAACGCCCCGGCGAATATGTCCTCTATTCGGCGCATTGGGACCATCTTGGCCGCTGCAAGCCCAATGCGGCCGGTGACGACATCTGCAACGGCGCGATCGACAATGCCACTGGGGTGGCCGCGCTGGTCACTATGGCACAAGCGCACCGTCAGGCCGGACCAGCGCCGCGCAGCCTGGTGTTTATCGCGCTGGCAGCCGAGGAATCGGGCCTGCTGGGGTCAGAGTATTACGGAGCCAATCCGGTGTTCCCGCTGGCGCAGACCGTTGGCGGGGTGAACATGGATGCACTGTCGTTGGCAGGCCCCGCCAGGGATGTAACCGTGGTTGGCGGCGGCAAATCCGAACTGGATGCTATCCTGATGGTGGCCCTCGCCGCAGAAGGCCGGGTCGCAACGCCTGATCCGACGCCTGAGAGGGGCTATTACTACCGCTCGGACCACTTCAGCCTCGCCAAACGGGGCGTGCCGATGCTGTATGTCGATGGCGGCGAAGATCTGATCAGCGGCGGCCGCGCGGCAGGGGCAGCCTATTCCAAGGACTATACGGACAATCGCTATCACGGGCCCGATGATGAATATGATCCGGCCTGGGACTGGTCCGGAGCTATGGCCGATGTGCGGCTGTATTACCGATTGGGCCGGATGATGGCCGAAGGCACTGACTGGCCAAACTGGTTGCCCGGTGATGAATTTCGCCGGGTTCGGGATGAGAGCCGCGCCGGTCAAAAATGATGATGCGAATGCCGCCAGAATGGCATCCGCAAGCCTGGTTGTGGATCGGCTTTCCCCATGACGGTGAAGAGTGGCCGGGATTCCTGGACGCAGCACAGGAGCAGATCGCCAGCTTTGCCAATGCGGTCGCGGCCAGCGGGCAGGAGGTGCGGCTGATCGTTCGCGACGGCGCCAATGAAGCGCGGGCGCGGGCTTTGTGCAGCGCTGCGGTCAAGCTGGAGCGGCGGGTCTATGGCGATGTCTGGCTGCGCGATACCGGGCCACTGGTGGTCTCGGACGGGCAGCGCAGACTCGCCCGGCGGTTTGGCTTCAATGGCTGGGGCGGCAAATATATCATGCCGGGCGATACCGAAATCGGCACGGAACTGGCGTCCAGCGCTGGGCTGGCGGTGGAAACCTGCGACTGGATTCTCGAAGGCGGGGCGCTCGATAGCGACGGCACCGGGCTGGTCGTCACGACCGAACAATGTCTGCTCCATCCCAACCGAAACCCCGATCTTTCGCGCGCCGACCTTGAGGCGCGACTGGCGCGCGATCTGGGCTTCACCCGCGTACTATGGCTGGGCGAGGGGTTGATCAATGATCACACCGATGGCCATGTCGACAATCTCGCGCGGTTCGTGGCGCCCAATCTGCTGGCTTTGCCCCGTGCAACCGGCGCGGACGATCCCAATGCCGCGATCTACGCCGATGCCAGGGTACGAGCCGAGGCGTTTGGCGTGACAGTTCGAGAAGTTCCCTCCCCCGGGCGGGTCGAGCAAGACGGCCGGATCGAACCAGCGAGCTATATGAACTTCGTGATCACCTCGAAGCTGGTGGTGGTGCCCATCTATGGCACGCCTCATGACGCCGATGGGGTGGCGGCGGTGGCGGAGCTGTTCCCGGACCGCGAGGTGATCGGGATCATGGCCGATGCCGTTCTGGCGGGTGGCGGCAGTTTCCATTGCGCCAGCCAGCAAATGCCGCGGCTGTAAAGCAGGCGCCGCTTTAACTTTTCGGCAAGGCAACGGGCGCAATATGCCGGCATGGCCAGACTTATCGCCCTAGCTCTGATCGATTCGAGCGCCGAAAGGCTTGATTGGCTGCGCTCGGCGATCGTTTGCGGCTGCGCACTGGCGTTGATCTTTGCCGATCGCGCGCTGCTCTCGCTCGGGCCAACGCTAAGTCTGTAACAGCTTCAACAGCGCCGCTACTGCCGCAAGGCCCAGTACGACCCCAGTGAATATCCGCCAGGCATTCTCTGACACGCGGCCAAATGCCAGCGTGCCCAGCCAATTGCCCAGCAGCACCGCTGGATAGAGGATCGCCGCAAGCACCGGCTCGCGCGGGGTCGCCACCCCCAGTGCCACGGCCGAGACACATCCTGCCAGCGAGGTGGCAAGGAATATCGTCATCATGGAAGCCCGCGCCATTTGCGGCGGCAGCGCGCGGCGGAGGTAATAAGGTACCACCGGTGGCCCGGGCATCCCGGCAAATCCAGTCAATATGCCAGAGGTAATTCCGGTCGTGCCGGTCTCGAGCGAACTTGGCTGATGCCCGTCAGCCCGCTTGGGCAGCAGCACCAGCAAGAATGCCCCCAACGCCACCAGCGCAATCATCAACCGCGCCAGCGCCGGGTCGGTGATCGTCAGCAGCCACACTCCCAAAGGGGTGGCGATCATCGCCAGCACCGAAATATGCAGCGCCGAACGCTCGGCATGACCAATGATCTTCTTCAGCCCGACCAGCCCGATGAACAACCCGAGCAAATTCGCCACCACCACCGCCTCGGCGGGCGGGATGGCAAGTCCCATCACCGGGACCAGCAGGATCGCCATGCCGAACCCGGCCAGCCCCCGCACGAACGCCGCCGCCAGTGCGGCCGCAATCGCAACGGCAATCTGGTCAGGAGTGAGGCCGGCGATCAAGTAGCGCGCAAATCAGGCGGGGTCGCCTCGCCCCGCAGCATGGCGATTGCTTCGGCGAGCGGCATGAAGCGTTGGCGCTCCTCACCCAGCGTGCGGATCGCGACGGTGCCCTCTTCGGCCTCGCGCTTGCCGACCACCAGCAGGTGCGGAACCTTGGCCAGGCTGTGTTCGCGGACCTTGTAATTGATCTTCTCGTTGCGGAGGTCGCTTTCCACCCGGATCCCGGCCGCCTTCAACTGTTTTGTGACCTCAGTGGCATAGTCATCCGCATCCGAAACAATCGTTGCCACCACTGCCTGCACCGGGGCCAGCCAGACCGGCAGTTTCCCGGCGTAATGCTCGATCATGATGCCGATGAAGCGCTCAAAACTGCCCAGTATCGCGCGATGAAGCATGACCGGGCGATGCTTTTCGCCATCCTCGCCGATGTAGCTGGCATCAAGCCGTTCGGGCAGCACAGTATCGGTCTGGATAGTGCCGACCTGCCAGGTCCGGCCGATCGCATCGGTCAGATGGAACTCCAGCTTGGGGGCATAGAACGCGCCTTCGCCGGGCAGCTCTTCCCAGCCCCATTCGGGCGTATTGCGGCCCGTGACCGCCACCGCGTCGCGCATCGACTGTTCCGACCAGTCCCACATCTCGTCCGAGCCAAACCGCTTGTCCGGGCGCAGCGCCAGCTTGATCGAATAATCGGAAAAACCAAGATCCTTGTAAACCAGATCGAGTAAATCGCAGAAATCGGCCACTTCCGAAACCAGCTGATCCTCGCGAACGAAGATATGCGCGTCGTCCTGGGTGAACTGGCGAACCCGCATCAGCCCGTGCAGCGCGCCATGCGGCTCGTTGCGGTGGCAGCAACCGAACTCGGCCATCCGGATCGGCAGCTCACGGTAGCTGGTGATGCCCTGGCGGAAGATCAGCACATGCGCCGGGCAGTTCATCGGCTTGATCGCCATGAGATCGGCCTCCCCGGTCAATACCGGGCCTTCGTCCTCTCCGCTGGGGACTTCGTCGGGTACCACGAACATGTTTTCGCGGTATTTGCCCCAATGCCCGGACTGCTCCCACTGCTTCGCGTCCATGATCTGCGGGGTCTTGACCTCGACATAGCCCGCCGCATCCAATCGGCGGCGCATATAGGCCTCCAGGCAGCGCCAGATCATATAGCCCTTGGGGTGCCAGAATATGCTGCCATGCGCTTCGCTCTGGAGGTGGAACAAATCCATCTCCTGGCCCAGCTTGCGGTGATCGCGCTTGGCCGCCTCTTCCAGCCGGACCAGATGCGCCTCAAGCTGCTTCTTGTTCAGCCAGCCGGTGCCATAAATCCGGCTCAGCATCGCATTGTTCTGATCGCCGCGCCAATAAGCGCCGGAAACCCGCGTCAGCTTGAAGGCTGCCGGATCGAGCTTTCCGGTCGAGGGAAGATGAGGCCCCTTGCACATGTCGAGCCAGTCGGGACCTGACCAATAGACGGTCAGTTCCTCATCCTCGGGCAATTCGCCGACCCATTCGGCCTTGAAGCTCTCGCCCTGTTCGCGCCACCGCGCGACCAGCGCCTCGCGGCTCCACACCTCGCGCACCAGCGGCTTGTCGGCAGTGATGATGCGGCGCATCTCGGCCTCGATCGCGGGCAAGTCCTCCTCGGTGAACTGGCGGTCTTTTGGTGCGAAATCATAATAGAAGCCATCGTCGGTCGAAGGGCCGAAGGTGATCTGCGTACCCGGAAACAGCGCCTGCACGGCTTCCGCCAACACATGCGCGAAATCGTGCCGGGCAAGATCGAGCGCATCGGCCTCGTCGCGCGAGGTGACCAGTGCTAGCGCGGCATTGCCGGTAAACGGCCGGCTCAGATCAACCAGTTCGCCATCGACCCGCGCCGCCAGCGCCGCCTTGGCAAGGCCGGGGCCAATCGCAGCGGCGACATCGGCAGGGGTCGAACCCAGCGGCATTTCGCGGGCGGAACCATCGGGCAGGCTGATTGTGATCATTTCGGACATGGCAGTTGCCCTAGTCGACGGTTGCGCTCGCTTCAACCCGTGCGCCGCGCCGCCTCATCCATTCGGCAATCAGCCAGCCGCAGGTCATGGCGATGAAGGGCATGGCCGGAAAATGAAACCGCGATTGGCCGGAGAAAACCAGACAGATCGCCGTAGGATAGGACGCCATGGCATAGGGAAGCAGCCACCACCCAGCCAGCTTTTGTCCGGATCGCAGCCTTTGGCGCACCGTTACGGCGGCGGCGAGCGCAAAACCCAGCAGCAGCATAAAATACCACGCCTGGTTGGCCAGCCGTGCCGCATAGAACAGCCCGGCATTGGCAGGGTAGGCCGCAGCACCGCGCTCATACGACCAGATCGCCTCTCCGTCCGGCCCCCACAGGAGCAGGAATTTGAGCGGCATCAGCGCCGCAAACCGCCCGGGGTTGGCCTTGATCCATGCCATGCCCAGC
This sequence comes from Novosphingobium sp., assembly GCA_046590275.1. GTDB lineage: Bacteria > Pseudomonadota > Alphaproteobacteria > Sphingomonadales > Sphingomonadaceae > Novosphingobium. The sequence goes on along the minus strand of JBKJTN010000049.1, from coordinate 3,745 downwards.
CGCTTGGCTTCGGCATCATATTCCAGCTCGTTCAGCCCGGTCCGGGCATTGAGCGCCAGGACCACCGGATCTTCGGGTGTAAAGCCGCCATTGGCGCTGTCATTGTTACCGGTGAGCAGGGTGATCCCGCCATTGCTGGAAACCACCACCCAGGCGCCCAGTTCGCGGTGGTTGCGCAAAGTCCACGGCGCGATGACCAGCGCGGCGACTGCGATAACCAGAACCATGCGCGCCGCTGCGCCCGGAATTGCCCGCCAGAAATTAGGCGCTTGCAACACACCGATCCCCAGCACCAGCGGCACGACCATCAGCGTCTGCGTCTTGACCAGCGTTGCCGCGCCCAGCACCGCTCCGGTGGCTGCCAGTCCCGGCCAGCTTGGCCTCGCGATCAGCAGCCAGCACGCAGCGAGCAGCAAGGTAGTATAAAACACCTCTGTCAGCGCGAGCGGCACATAGGCGGCGTTATTGGGGTAAAGCGCCAGCAGCAGCAGCCCCGTCCGTGCTGCCAGCTCTGATCCGAACAGTCGCCGCCCAAGGTCCAGCACCAGCCATCCCGACAGCGCGGCACAGGCCAGATTGAACAACCCGACCACGGCCACCGATGAGCCAAATGCGCGGAAAACCGCACTCAAGGCTATCGACCAGCCCGGAGGCCAGTAGGCCGTCGGCTGTCCCTTGTTGCTCAGATAGCCAAGATCGTCGGCCAGGCTGACCGCCCTGGTATAATAGAAGTCCGCATCCGAGGTGGGCGTGATATTGAACAAGATCAGCAGCGCGCGCGGCACCAGATAGATCACGCCGAGCAGCAGCAGCGCCCCGCGTGAGCGTTCAAACCATCCGATCAAGCCGCGCCCCCGTTCACCCCATCCTCATCGCCCAAACTGCTCCGCCGATCAAGTCGCCACGAATTTGCGCTGCCCAGCCAGCACGGTCATCCGCTGCACGCCGGCCAGCTGGGTGCCGCGTTGACGAATGCTGCTCAGGAACCGGAATTCGCCGGTGGCGCGGCTTGGGGCAAGTTCCACCGCAAGATAGCCGCGTTGTGCAGTATCGCACCACTTGAGCTGCGGATTGCGCTGCACTAGCGCGCGGGCCAGCTCATCGGGGCGGTGCGAGGACAAGGAGTCTTCGGCCCCGGGCGAGGTGACACTGTGCGCGCCCAGTTCAACGCCGACTCGCGTTCCCTTGCGATCGAGATCAAACGCCCAGGCGTTGTGGCTGTCACCCGCCAAGACCAGCAAATTGGCGTCTGCCGCAAGCGACGCCTGATACAACCGGTCGCGCGCAGCGGGATAGCCGTCCCACGCATCCATGTTGAACGGCAACCCAGCGTGGCTTGCGACCACCGACGCTTGCAATCGCTGGCGCAGCCAGTCCGGCGTCTTGGGCGAAAGTCCCTCGATGATCATATCGGGCGTGGACAGCTCGCCCATCACGACCTGCTGGGCAAGGATCTGCCACGGCTTGCGCGCCTTGACCGAAGCTTTTAGTTGGCGGCCAAGCCAGGCTTCTTGGGCCTCGCCCAGCAATTGCCGCGAGGGATCGCTCCAGGCCCCATCTCGGAACGCTGCATAGGTTGCTGCAACCTGCTCGGGCGGCACACCCTTGATCACACCAAGCAGATCAAGCGGCTTGGTTCTGGCGACATGCCTGGTTTCAAGCCGGAACAGCGTTGCCAGATCGCCGATTTCGTAACTCGCCCAGTCCGCGTCCGAAACCGGGAGCCATTCGCGCCAGGCCCGTTCGGACGCAGCCTTGCGGATCGCCCATTCGCCTTCGGTGTCCGGTTGGTGATTCTCCGCGCCGTCCTTCCAGGTATCGTTGGCGATCTCATGATCGTCCCACATCACCAGCATCGGCAAGATCTGGTGGATCCGCTGGAGATCGGGATCGGCCCGGTAGGTGGCATGGCGCAGCCGGTAATCGGCCAGCGCTACCGCCTCACCCGCTGGCCACAGTTCACGCCCGGCCATGGCCTGCTTGGTGGATGGATATTCGCCGCGCTGATATTCGTAGTAATAATCGCCCAGATGGACCGCAAGGTCGAAATCGCCCGCCTCGGCTGCGTGGGCATAGGCATTGAACCAGCCGAAAGCGAAATTCGAGCAGGTGAACACGGCCAAACGGAACTTAGCCACTTTGCCCACCGGGAGAGTCCGGGTGCGCCCGATCTGCGAAATCGCCCCCGATGGAGCGACGAAGCGGTAATAATACCAGCGCCCAGGCTGCAAGCCGGTTGCCATTGCCTTGGCACAGCAATCGCGCTCCGGAGAGGCCAGTGCTTCGCCAGAAGCTGCAATCCGCGCAAAACCGAGGTCTTCAGCGACTTCCCAGTTAAGCCTGCTCTCATCGGGCCCAACGAAACGGGTCCATAGCAGCACTTGGTTAGGCCCCGGCTCGCCGCTGGCAACGCCGTGGGTAAAGCCCCGGGCACCTGTCTGTGCGCCGAGCGGTGCAGCCAAGCCGGCCAGGCCGAGCGCGCCCAGTTTTAGCGCGGTGCGGCGATCGGCAACCAGCGAAGGCGCGGCGGGCGGAGGCGGCGGGGTCATCGGAAACTCCTCAAAGGGTGCCATCACACTAAGCAAGTTTTGTGACTGAGCAATGGCTGCGTAGCGGGCTGCACTTCGCCGCCACGATGACAAGCTACCATGTCTCTATGTAAACTACGCTTGACACAACGGTAGCTAATATGTAAAGTGACATTGACTATATGACAAAGGAGCTTGCAATGCGTGCCAATTGGTCCCCCGCCGTCCGTCGTTATCTGCAGCGGCTGGCAGTGCTGATGTCTGCCTATATTGTGCTGATTTTTCTGGCCGGTTATCTGTTCCGCCACAATCCGCCCCACGGCGTTCTGGCCTATGGGCTGGCGGTGTTGCCCGCGCTGCCGATCATCGGCGTGGTGTGGACTGCGATGCGGCTGCTGGTTGAGGAAACCGACGAATATATGCGGATGCTGTTCGTCCGCCAGAACCTGTTTGCGACTGGCTTCTGCCTGACCATCCTGACGGTGTGGGAATTCCTCCAGAACTACGATCTGGTTGCGCCGGGCAATGGCGGCTTCGGCGCGGCGTTCTTCTGGTTCATGGGACTGGGCATCGGTGCGGTGCTCAACCGCCGGGCGGCTGGCGCAGGCAACTGCACATGAAGAACCGCCTCAAGGTGCTCCGCGCCGAGCGGGACTGGAGCCAGCAAGACCTGGCCGATCGCCTCGAAGTCAGCCGCCAGAGCGTCAATGCGATCGAAACCGGCCGCTATGATCCCTCGCTGCCACTGGCATTTCGTATTTCCGAAGTCTTTGGCCTGACGATCGAGGCGATCTTCCAGAAGGACTGACCACTTGCCCCCCACCGCTCCCTCGCGCACAGACAAGCCATAAGAGGGGCTGAAGCGTGAACCAATTAGACCATCATCTCATGCCCGATGGACGCCGGATCGCGTTTCGTCGCAGCCCTGGCAACGGGCCAACGCTGGTGTTCCTCCCCGGTTATATGTCCGACATGGGCGGCAGCAAGGCCGGAGCGGTGTTTGACTGGGCCGTTTCGCAAGGCCGGGCCTGCCTGCTGCTCGATTATTCGGGCTGCGGGGCAAGCTTGGGCGATTTTGCTGACGGGTCGCTCAGTCGCTGGCGCGACGAGGTGCTGGCGCTGATCGAAGCCCGTTGTCCGGCCGAGGTGATCCTGATCGGCTCATCGATGGGCGGCTGGCTGATGCTGCTGGTGGCGCTGGCATTGCCGAGCCCGCG
>JBKJTN010000011.1:0-8303 GCA_046590275.1 Novosphingobium sp. | reverse complement strand
GCCAAATCGGGCGATCTGGCGGCGCTGCTGACCAATCTCGAAGAGGGCGATGTCCTGTTCATTGACGAGATTCACCGGCTCAATCCGGTGATCGAGGAAGTGCTTTATCCGGCGATGGAAGACCGCGCGCTCGATCTGATCATCGGCGAGGGGCCATCGGCGCGCTCGGTCCGGATCGATCTGCCGGCGTTCACGCTGATCGGCGCCACCACTCGCCAGGGCTTGCTGACCACGCCTTTGCGCGACCGCTTCGGGATTCCGGTGCGGCTTAATTTCTATACCGTGCCCGAACTCGAACGCGTGGTGACCCGCGCTGCGGCGCTGCTCGGCATGGGAATCGAGCCCGAGGGCGCGCGCGAGATTGCCCGCCGCGCGCGCGGCACGCCAAGGGTGGCCGGGCGATTGCTGCGCCGCGTGCGCGATTTCGCCCATGTCGCGGGCGACGGCGTGGTCAATCGCGCGATTGCCGACAATGCGCTGACCCGGCTCGAGGTAGACAAGCTCGGCCTCGATGCGATGGACCGGCGCTACCTTTCCATGATCGCCGATATCTACAAGGGCGGGCCAGTCGGTGTGGAAACGCTTGCCGCTGGCCTGTCCGAGCCGCGCGACACGATCGAGGAAGTGATCGAGCCTTACCTGATCCAGCTGGGCCTCGTCGCCCGCACCGCGCGCGGTCGCTGCCTCAATGACCGCGCCTGGCAACACCTCGGCCTCGCCCCACCGAGCGGGAGCCAGACGGCGCTATTCGACGAGGAAGAGTAATTTTCTGCGCTGATCTGGTCGCAATTACAAAGCGATCGGTTTCATAGTGGGACAACTTGCCTCGGCTGCCGGAAATGAAACGAAATAACGCACTTCGGGACCGATGAAACAGGGTTAACCGCATTGCCGCAGCAGCTGCTCTCTGCGCTTCTTTGCCTACAGGGATGTGCTGGCCAACAGTTAAAGGCCGGGAACAAAGCCCTCAAGACAAAGAGAGCAGCGCTTATGTCAGTACGGATGGCCCTTGCGAAATTGTCTGCCATTGCAGCAGGCGGAGCGGTAGTTGGCGGCGGCGCCGTGCATGTCGCCGAGGCCCCCGCGGCCCAGGTTCGATACGTCAAGCATGCCAAGGCCAAAGTGCCGGCGCGTCGCCATATCGTGCGCCGTCCTGAAGCTACGGCACCACGCACAGTCAAGCGCGCCCGCCGCGTGGTCACCCGTACAATTACCTGCGCTGCGCCCCAGCAGATGGCGATGACCGCCATGCCCGCCCCTTATTTGCCGCCGCTGCCTCCGCAGCCGAGCGGCTCGTCGGGCGGCGGCGTGACCGTTGTTGGCGGATCGAGCGGCGGTTTTGGCGGCGGCTTCTTCGGCGGCTTCTTCGGTGGCGGCGGTTCAGGCGGCGGCAGCGTGGTGGTGTCCTCGACCAGCACCGGATCGACCTCGACTTCGGGCGGATCGACCTCAACCGGCGGTAGCTCGTCAAGCTCTTCGGGCGGTTCAACCTCGACCGGCGGCAGCTCGTCCAGCAGCTCGAGCGGCGGGATCACCAGCTCGACCACCACCGGCGGGGTCTCCACTTCGACAGGCGGGGTCTCCACTTCGACCGGCGGGGTCTCGACTTCGACTGGCGGGGTCTCGACTTCGACTGGCGGTGTTTCGACTTCGACCGGCGGTGTCTCCACCTCGACCTCCACCTCATCGGGCAATGTCACTTCGTCCAGCTCCACCAGCACCTCGGGTTCGTCGAGCACGAGCTCTTCAAGCTCGACCAGTTCCTCGACCTCGTCGAGCACCAGCTCCTCGTCCTCGTCCTCGACCGGCGGTGATACCACCACGACTTCCACCAGCACCGGCGGCACCGAAGTTCCTGCTCCGCCGATGCTGCTGCTGTTTGGCGCCGCCGCCGCCGCACTGGTCGGCCGGCGCCGTGTGGCCAAACCCAAGGCGTCCTGATTTCTGCGGTCTCTCCCGCGCGACCGGGGGGACACCGAAACTGAAAGACGCGGGTCCTCTGGCGGGGCCCGCGCCTTTTTGCTGTCAGCCGCCCGCAGCGATCAGGCGGCGAGTTTCCTCAACACGTAGTGCAGAATCCCGCCGTTCATGAAGTATTCGACCTCATTGGCGGTATCGATCCGGCACAGCGCGGTGAAGCTGAAGCTGGAACCATCGGCCCGCGTCACCTCAACCGTCACGTCCTGTTGCGGCTTCAGCGCCGCAACCCCGGTGATGGTGAAGCTGTCATCGCCGGTGAGGCCCAGTGTGGCGCGGGTGTCACCATCCTTGAACTGGAGCGGCAGCACACCCATCCCGACCAGGTTGGAACGATGGATCCGCTCGAAACTCTCGACGATGACCGCCCGCACGCCCAGCAGATTGGTGCCCTTGGCGGCCCAGTCACGGCTCGAGCCGGTGCCGTATTCCTTGCCCGCGACCACCACCAGCGGCGTGCCATCGGCTTTGTGCGCCATCGCCGCGTCATAGATCGGCATGGTCTCGCCGTTGTAGGTACTCATCCCGCCTTCGATGCCGGGAACCATTTCATTCTTGATCCGGATATTGGCGAAGGTGCCGCGCATCATCACATCGTGATGGCCGCGGCGTGCGCCATAGGAGTTGAAATCGGTGCGGGCGACCTGATGCTCCATCAGCCACTTTCCTGCCGGCGAATCCGCCTTGATCGAGCCTGCCGGAGAGATGTGATCGGTGGTGATCGAATCGCCCAGGATCGCCAGCGGCCTGGCCTCGATGATGTCGCCCACCGGTGCCGGGGTCATGCTCATCCCCTCAAAATAGGGCGGGTTGGCGATATAGGTCGATCCGGCGCGCCAGCTGTAGGTTTCGCTGCCGGTAACGTCGATCGCCTGCCAATGCGCGTCGCCTTGGTAGACCTGCGCATAGCGCGCGCGGAACATGGCGCGATCGACGCACAGCGCGATTGTGGCGGCGATTTCGTCGTTGGTCGGCCAGATATCGCGCAGGTAGACCGGGTTTCCAGCGGTGCTGGTGCCGATCGGGGTGGTGGTGAAATCTTCGGTCACGGTGCCTTTGAGTGCATAGGCGACCACCAGCGGAGGGCTGGCGAGGAAGTTGGCGCGGACATCGGGCGAGACCCGGCCTTCAAAGTTGCGGTTGCCCGAAATCACCGAGGCGGCGACAATATTGTTGCCATTGATCGCGGCGCTGATCGGCTCGGCCAAGGGGCCCGAGTTGCCGATGCAGGTGGTGCAGCCATAACCGACCAGATTGAAGCCGATTGCATCAAGATGGCTCTGCAGGTCTGCCTTGACGAGATAATCGGTGACGACTTGTGAGCCCGGCGCCAGCGAGGTCTTGACCCAGGGCTTGGGCTTCAGACCCAGCTCATTGGCCTTTTTGGCGACCAGGCCAGCGGCCACCATCACACCGGGGTTGGAGGTGTTGGTGCAGCTGGTGATCGCGGCGATCACCACATCGCCGTCGCCGATGTCAAAGTCCTTGCCCTCTACCGCAACCCGGGTTTGCACCTTGTTATAGGTGCCGGCGAGATCGGCGTTGAACACATCATCCACTTCGGTCAGCGCAACCTTGTCCTGCGGGCGCTTCGGTCCGGCGAGCGAGGGAACGATGCTGCTCATGTCAAGGCTGAGAGTATCCGTGAACACCGGATCGGGCGCATGGGCATCAATCCACAGCCCCTGCTCCCTGGCATAGGCTTCGACCAGTGCGATCTGATCCTCCTCACGGCCGGTCAGGCGCAGATATTCGAGCGTCTTGTCATCGATCCCGAAGAAGCCGCAGGTCGCGCCGTATTCGGGGGCCATATTGGCCAGCGTCGCGCGGTCAGCCAGAGACAGTGAGGCAAGCCCGGGGCCGTAATATTCGACAAACCGCCCGACCACGCCCTTGGCGCGGAGCATTTGCGTTGCGGTCAGCACCAGATCGGTAGCGGTTACGCCTTCGGCCAATTTGCCGGTCAGCTTGAATCCGACCACTTCTGGGACCAGCATCGAGACCGGCTGGCCCAGCATCGCGGCTTCCGCCTCGATCCCGCCAACGCCCCAGCCCAGCACGCCCAGGCCGTTGATCATGGTGGTGTGGCTGTCGGTCCCCACGCAGGTATCGGGATAGGCCACCAGATCGCCGTTCTGGTCATTGCTGGTCCACACCGCCTGCGCAATGTTCTCCAGATTGACCTGATGGCAGATGCCGGTGCCGGGAGGGACCGCCTTGAAATTGGCGAGGCTCTTCGAGCCCCATTTGAGGAAATCATAGCGTTCCATATTGCGCTGATATTCGATCTCGACGTTCTGCTCGAACGCCTTGGGGTGGCCAAACTCGTCAACCATCACCGAGTGATCGATCACCAGGTGGACTGGAACCAGCGGATTGATCCGGCTGGTATCGCCGCCCAGCTTGGCAATCGCATCGCGCATCGCGGCCAGATCGACCACGCAAGGCACGCCGGTGAAATCCTGCAGCAACACTCGGCCGGGACGGTACTGGATCTCGGCGCCGGTAACCGGGTTGTTCTGCCAGTCGGCCAGCGCCTGGATATCGCTCACTGAAACCGTGAAGCCGCCGTCTTCGAAGCGGAGCAGGTTTTCCAGCAGCACCTTCATCGAGAATGGCAGGCGGCTGACGTCACCGATCGAGGCGGCGGCCTTTTTGAGCGAGTAATAGGAAAATTCGCGGCCGCCCACCGTCATGGTGCTGCGGGTGCCGAGTGTGTCCTGTCCAACCTGGGTCATATGCGCTGTTCTCCTGTAGCTGGATGGGCCGTGTCTCGGCGCCGATGGGCCTTGTCACGGCGCAAATGGACCTTGTCACGGCGCAGCCGATGCGCGTTCGGGGGCGGCGCGTCAAGGGGAGCGGGTGCAGAAAATGCGCCTGAATTGGCGCTAAAGAGCCGTCTGTTCGGTCCGGCGCGGTGCGGCGATCCAGCAGGCGGCGATGATCAGGATCACGCCCAGCACGGTCGCCAGCGTCACCGCCTCGTCAAACCACCACCAGCCGACCAGCGCGCCCCACACAAAGGCGGTATATTCGATCGGCAGCAGCGCTTGTGCCTCGGCCCTGGCGTAGGCCCAGCTGAGGAACATCAGCGATATGACCGTCAGCGCCGAGCTGCCGATCAACTGGTGCAGGATGCCGGGCTGCGGCAGGACGAGAAGCCAGGGGGCGGCCAAGCTTAGATAGCTGGCGACGAAGAAGGTCTGGAAAAAGGCGATTTCGCGGTGACCTGCCACTTGCGCCTGCTGCCGCTGGAGGATGATGTTCCAGGCATAAAGCACGGCGGAAAACAGGATGGCGACGATCCCCCAACCCATCTCGGGGGTGAATGCACTGTCGCCGATGCGGGCGGCGGCGATCACCAGCACCCCGGCAAACCCTACCAGCGAGGCGAGTATCGCCTTGCCCTCGATTCGCTCGCCCAGCATAACCGCAGCCAGATAGAGCGCGATAAGAGGGGCGATGAAGGAAAGGGCGATGGCCTCGCCGATCGGCAGGCGAACCAGTGCCCAGAAGAAGCTGCTCGCCATCGCGGCGCTTACCGCGGCGCGCAGGGCATGGACCTTAAGCGCCGGCCGCCCGGGCCAGCGTCCGCCCGCCAGCAGCCAGACCGGTAGCATCATCATGGCCCCGAAGGCCGAGCGCAGCAGCATCGCGCTATACACCCCCACCGCGATCGAGGCGCTCTTCATCAGTCCGTCCATCAGGCTGAAGGTGAAGATACCGGCGGCGGCGCTCAGGAAGGGCAGGATCGGGTGGTGACGAGACATCGGCTGGCTGTAGGGCGGTTGCCGGGCCGCGTCACCCTTGTGCGTAATTCAGCATCGCGAAAGGAGGAATGCTTGAAGGCGGTCAGCGAAACAGGCACAATGCTGCTGGATTGTCGGGGCGCTGGAGTTCTGGCAATCGCCAGAGTAGGTGCCGACGCCAGATGGCCGGACCGGAGATTATGAAGTTGAGTAATTCAATGCGAGCCAAGCACTATTTCAAGGCCGGGATCGGCCCGACATTTGCGCTGGGTGCGCTGGCTTTTGGCGGGGCGCTGGCTTTCAGCGCGGATCTGGCCGAAGCCAAGGCGCCTGCGCCGGAACCCGTCAGCATCCTGCCGGTTCCCCAGCCCGCAACGCAGAAGCCGACCACCCAAAAGCCAAATGTGTCCCCCTCAGGCGCTGCAACGCCGGGTGTGCCGCAGGCCGGTGCCACCGGTGCCCCGGTTCCCGCTGCCAGCCCCAGCCCAGTGGTTCTGCCCGAACTTCCGCCGGCACCGCTGGTGATGAACTGGAAGCTGGACGATGCCCGCGCGCTGCTCGGCGTGGTCGGGGGGCTCGAAGCCGAAGGGCTGATCCCGGCGGATTATGAGCTGGATGCCCTGCGCGCGGCGATTGCCGCAGGCGAAGGCGAGGGCCTGGATACTCAGGCCAGCCGTTCGTTCAGCTGGCTGACCGAGGATCTGCGCGATGGCCGGACCCGGATGGAATCGCGGACCCAATGGTTCGCGGTCGATCGTGATGTCGAGCAGGCTCCGACCGATGCGCTGATGACCAGCGCGCTCTTAAGCCATGATGTGGCGGGCGTGCTGGCCGGTCTGGCGCCGACCAATCCCGATTATGCAGCGCTGAAAGCCGTGCTGGCGGCGACGCCTCGGGCCAACAAGAAAACGCGTGACCTCATCCGCGTCAACATGGACCGCTGGCGCTGGCTCTCGCGTGAGATGGGGCCGTTCTACCTCATCACCAATGTGCCGGAATTCCAGCTGCGGCTGACGGTGCGCAACGAGATTATCCGCAGCTACCGGACGATCGTCGGAAAGCCGGGCAAGACTGCGACACCGCAACTGGCCGAAGTGGTCAAGGGAGTGATCTTCAACCCGACCTGGACGGTGCCGCAATCGATCGTCAAGGGCGAAGGGCTGGGCGCGCAGCTGCTTGCCAACCCGGCACGGGCCCGGCGCGAGAACTACAAGGTTACCAAGGCGGAAAATGGCATGGTCACTGTGGTTCAGCAGCCCGGTCCGGGCAATTCGCTGGGGCTGATGAAGCTCGACATGCCCAATCCGCATGCGATCTTTGTCCACGACACGCCGTCACGCCGGTTGTTCAACCTTGATGCCCGGGCGCTGAGCCACGGCTGCATCCGCACCGAACGGGCGAGCGAACTGGGCATGACCATGGCGATCCTGGGTGCCGGGATGACCCCGGAAGAGGGCATCGCCCATTCGACCTCGCGCAAATATACGCTGGTGCCGATGACCAAGACCTTCCCGATCTACATCACCTATTTCACCATGGCGACCGACGTGGCGGGCAAGATGCGCGCCTTTAACGATCTCTACCAGCGCGACGCCCCGGTGCTGTCCAGCTTCGCCGCGCCGCGCAAGCTGTGGGACGGCCAGCGGACCAGCAAGGAAGCGATCATCAAGCTGGATAATCCGCTTTAGAGTGCGATGGACGGATCAAGCTGCGCTTGATCCTCGCGCGGCACCGGCCCGCTCTCCCGCCCGGCCACCCATAGGCTACCCTGTCGGGTGTCCGGGCGGGGGAGCGGGTCGGTGCCGTAGCCAGCCGTCTGGCTCGGAAAAACTTAGACCTCGATCCGGTCCGCAAACAGCAGGCGCCCGCCTGACAGGTGCCACAGCGCTTCGTTGAATTCCTCCGGCGCCATCGCAAAGCAGCCCTCGCTGCGGCCGAGCTTACCCTGCCGGGCGATCATATCGGGCGCAGCGTACCAGGCCGGGTGCATCACGATCGCCCGGTCCAGTGCGGTCGCGTTATCCCGGTCGAGACCCAGTAGACGGATCGAAGTGCCGTATTTGCCGCGATACCATTCAGCGGTGAGATAGGCCCCGCGCGAAGTCGCTTCGGAACCCGGAGCGCTCGAAAAGCTTTTCAGAAATCCGGAGTGCTCAGGGTCAGAGCCGCGGCCGTGGGCGACATAGAACGAGCGGATCGTGCCATTTTCCAGATTGGCAAAATGGAGCCGAGGCAGGGTCGATGGCCGGGCAAAATCGGTGATGCCGACGATATCCTTGCGCCACACGGCGCTGCCCGCGCGCTCTACCTCGCGTTTGGCAATCTCGAGCACGCGGCGATCATAGACGGGATCGGGAATGGCAACAGTGGGAAGCGCAGGTTCGACCGGGAGCGCGGGCTCAGCCGTAAGGCCCGGCTGCAGCGGGACCGTTTCCAGCCCAAAGGCCTTGTCGAACTCACTGGTCAACGATTGCGCCAGCGCGCGCGCTGGCAATGCGAGCGCAGCGCCCGCAGCCAAACTACCCTTGATAAGGTCGCGCCTGTTCATAGCCCGGTTCATAACAGACTGTGGATAAC
>JBKJTN010000086.1:0-3903 GCA_046590275.1 Novosphingobium sp. | reverse complement strand
CCGTGCTGCGGCCGCTAGCGCGGCCGGAACCTCGTCCCCAAGGATGCCATGCTCGAAAGCGGACAGTTCTGCCATGGTGCGCGTGCCGTCAGCCGCCACGAGCAATGCCCGCAGTTCGGGTTGATCGATTGCCATCAGACCGTGATCGAGCGAGCAGATCATGCGAGCCCCCTGGGCCAGCGCTGCGCGGATCAGCTGGCCGGTCTCCGGCCGTTCCCCAGGCTCGGCGGCAAACGGAGCAGGCGCGATATGCAGGTTGACGTTCCAGCGGCTGAACAGTTCCAATACGGCGCGCAGCTGTTTGGGCGTATGGGCGATCTTGCCCACGGGGACGCGTTGCGGTGAAATCTCAGCCACATAAGCAATCGCCTCCTTCAGTTCCGCATCAAGTATTTCAACGATTTCCTCGCCATCTGCGAACCGTCCGTCCTCCAGCCGCCGCAGTTTCGTTGTCAGCATCATTCCGGCGATGCGACTAGTATCAATCCTCCGGTCCGGAATTTGCTCGCTTCGAACGAACGCGGTCTGGCGAAAGAAGCGGGTAGCAAGATAATCGTCAAGCTGAGCCGCGCGCAACACATGCGCTTCAGGATCTTCAACTCCCTCGTCGCCCTCGGTGAGGAACCCATCGAGATGGCGGATGCGCCCTGCATCTGTGAGATGACGCAGACCCGCGGCCTCTCCCGACCGGACAACTTGACGAAGAGTTTGCGGGTAGAAGCAATCACCCAGTTCATCATGGAATAGCACTGCGCCGGGACGCTCAAGCATCGATTCAGCCTGTTCGCGTAAGGCGGAAACGATCGTTTCGTCGCCGGGCTGCGCCTTGGCGTAACTTTCAAGGAATGCCAACGCGGTGGCGAGCTTCTCTGTCGGATCGTCGACGCCCTCAATCACCTCGAGCAGCATGTCGCGCATGATCATGCGCAGGTGTCCGCCGGGCAGGGCATTGTAACTGACGAAGGCCACGCCGCGGGCCGACAGCGCATGCCCGATCAGCGCCATGGTCGCCTCTCGCACTTCAGGGGGAACCCAGGCATAAACACCGTGGGCGATGACATAGTCAAAGGAGCGCGCCGCATAACGCTCCCGGGCATTGAGGATATCCTCGACCGCCAGGGTGATATTCCCAAGCCCCGCTGCCGCGATTGTTTGCTGTCCGCGCCCGATCGCCACCGACGAGAGATCGAAACCATGCGCCTCGCACTGCGGATAGGCAGCGGCGACAGCGATCAGGTTCATACAGTCTCCGCCCGCAATCTCCAGTATCCGGGACTTCGCTGGATCGACCGGATCGAGTCCGGCGAGCCGCGCCAGAACGGCAAGCCGTTCGGGATGGGTCTGGGAAAAGACCGCAGTCGGATATTCGACGCGGTCGTAGGGGGTCGGCTCTCCCGTCAAACCAATATTAGTGCCCATTGATCGACCAATGCTGAGGATCCTTCAGTAGCTTCATCACGCCAAAGCTTGCACCAACCTTGTGAAGCGCTGCGCTAGATGCGCCATTGCCAGGGCCGGCAATCCTCACCTCGCAACCATGTCCGTCGATAATCGTGATGGGCTTGCTCCATTTGATCATCATGTCGCTTGCCTTGCCGGGAATATGCAGAGAGGCCAGCGATGGCTCTTTGACGACCGTGAATAGCTCGGCCATTTCCTTGGCTGCCGCCTGTGAGAGCTCTTCATTGCCGTGATCCCAGACAATATCGCAGCCTTCGATTTTTGGAATATGCTTGGTCTGGATCTCTGCGCGAGAGAGCTTGAAGCTGTAATGCATCAGCTGGACGCGCGCAGGGTTATGGCTTGTTTCGGATACATGGACATCTGCCCCTGCCTTGTTCAGGGCATTAACGAATTTCTGAACGTTGTCCGCGAACACACCCTGCAACGCGTTGATCTTGTCGATGATGGGGTATTTGCGAGCATTAGTATGCCACCAGGCCGCACCGCTTAGATTCAATGTTTCGATGAGCATATCCAGGGTCAGGACTTCGCCGGGACCGAGGTTGCGGACGAATTCCATTGGGACTTCGTTGATCAGTTCCCACTGCAACGCCCCCTCGCCCGGGCCATAGCCGCCCGGGTCCGCGCTCTTGCCAGCGGGGAGTGCGACGCCCCCGGGCAAATGCGTATAACCACGCACTTCGAACTGATGCTTCTGCGGCAATTGCTTGAGGCGGTGAATATTGGCGCCCTTGGTGTATTTCTCGGGCTTCAGACCAAGCAGTTTGGCAATCTGCTGGGGAGAACGGCCAGACATTCCGGCGCTCTTCCCGAAATAGCCCTTGGCACCCTCGACAACCACGCCCGCTGGAAAGATCTTGAGCAAGGCGCGCGGTCCAACCTGCGCCATCTGCTTCATGGCGTTTTCATAAGCTGCGTCCGACCTCTGAAGCACGCGCGTTTTGTCGCGGCTAGCCCTGTGCGCGGCCTCTTCTGCATCGGTCCAGATGGTGCTCATTGCAGTTGCAAGACGCGCGCGCCGCATCCATTCATGATCGTTTCGATGTCCGTTATTCTCGATGAAACAATAGCAATATGATGATGCGTTCCTAGCAATTGTTGCTGGTTTGCGAACGCAAATTCCTTATCTTCAAGGCGCGTGTTGAATGCCACATCCAGCGCTCGCGAATAGCTCAGGCCTGAACTCACAACCGCCGTAACAGATCCAACCCAACGGGCACTTGCTGCATGACCCATGTATGCCAATGACATTTCAGCTATCTTGGCCGGATATTCCATGAAGCTGACCTGCAGGAGCTTTGGGGTGTCGCGCTGCAACGCCGCATTGAGAATATCGACTTTCAGGAACTGAATGTCGGCAACGTCACTGCTTTTGACAACAACCTTCCCCACCGAACTGGCGGTACCGATCCAGTCTGCCTTCTGACCAAGGGCGGTCTGCGTTGCGGTGGTTGTAACCGCAGAGGCCGCGCCATAGACTTTGGCGAATTCATCGGTTCCCTTGAGGCCCGCCAGTTTTCCCAGCGCACCCGCCATTTCTATGAAGGCGTCACAGGTCGCCTTTGTCAGACTGGCAGCCAGCAAAGCGTGTGATAGCAGCTCGTCCCTGCCAACAGACTTTCTCATCTCGGCCACAGTGGTTTGCATTGCCACGCGAAGTTGGGTGAGCCTGATACGCTCCTTACTGAGTAGATTTATGCCAGAAGCCGAGCAAACTCCTAGCGTAGGTTTGTTGCCAGTCAGCTGGCTGCTAATGAAATGAGGTGGAACGCTAGCCATGTCTTTCTCTCCTAGCCAAACTTATACCCGAACCCATCGCCCTCGACGTTCACCGCGATCTCTTTCACTTCTTCACCGTTCATCTGGCGGTTGAGCAGTTCAATGGAGAGTTCCGGCAGCATCGTATTGGTCAGTATCGCATCGATCAGGCGTCCGCCGCTTGCCACTTCGTTGCAGCGCGAGACGATGAGATCGGCGACGTCCTCGCTATAGCAGAAGACGATGCCGTGGCTTTCTGCCACCCGCTTGACGATACGATTGAGCTGGATGCGGACGATGGCCTTAAGCATGGTCGGCGTCAGCGGGTAGAACGGCAACACGGTCAGCCTGCCGAGCAACGCCGGCGGGAACACCTTGAGCAGTTCGGGGCGCAGCGCCTTGGCCAGCGCTTCAGGTTCGGGCTTCATTTCCTCGTCCTCGCTCATCGTGGTGATGAGGTCGGTGCCGGCATTGCTGGTGAGGAGGATCAATGTGTTCTTGAAATCGATGTAACGCCCTTCAGCATCGTTCATGAAGCCCTTGTCGAACACCTGGAAGAACATCTCGTGGACGTCGGAATGAGCCTTTTCGATCTCATCGAGCAGCACCACAGAATAGGGCCGACGTCGTACCGCCTCGGTCAACACCCCGCCCTGACCATAGCCGACATAACCGGCCGGC
>JBKJTN010000014.1:0-9198 GCA_046590275.1 Novosphingobium sp. | reverse complement strand
GATCGAGGACGGCATCCTCAAAGGCTATATCAACGACCGCCTCAACGCCCGCCTGCTCGGCATGGCAGCGACCGGCAACGGGCGGCGGGAAAGCTTCGCCCATGCGCCGATGCCGCGGATGACCAACACCTTCATGCTCGGCGGCAGCGACGATCCGGCCGAGCATGAAGGTATTAGTCATCCGCGGCATCGGCGCATGAGCGAAACTCTCTCGCCGCCCGTTGCCGGTCGCGTCCATGCCGAGCAGGCGGGCGTTGAGGCGGTCGTTGATATAGCCTTTGAGAATCCCGTCCTCGATCAGCACAGTGCGCCCGGTCGGAGTACCTTCGTCGTCGATGCTGAGCGATCCGCGGCGAACCTCGATCGCGCCTTCGTCGATCACCGTCACCCCCGGCGCGGCAACACGTTCGCCGATGCGGCCCGAAAAGGCCGAGGTACCCTTGCGGTTGAAATCGCCTTCAAGTCCGTGGCCGACCGCCTCGTGCAACAGCACTCCGGGCCAGCCGGGGCCGAGCAGCACAGTCATCTCGCCGGCCGGCGCAGCGACACTCTCAAGGTTGGTGAGCGCCTGGGCCAGCGCCTCGTCAATCGCGCGGTTCCAGCTGGCCGGTTCAAACAGCCGGTCATACAGCCAGCGCCCGCCCATCCCGAAGCTGCCGGTTTCGCGCCGGCCGTTACTTTCCGCCACAATCCCGACATTGAGCCGGACCAGCGGGCGGACATCATGCGCGACAAAGCCATCGGCGCGGACAATCTCGACCACCGACCAGCTGGCCGAGAGGCTGGCGCTGACCTGCGCCACGCGGGGATCGCGCGCGCGGGCGGCGGCGTTGATCGTCTCAAGCAGCTTGACCTTGTCCGCGAACGGCACGGCATCGAGCGGCGAAGCTTCGGTATAGAGGTGGCGGTTATTCTGCCGGGGCGGCGGAGCGGGCCGGGCAGTAGCGGGATCAAGCAAGCTGAGCGTTTCACCTGCGCGGCGAATGGCGGCGGCGGAAATCTCGTTGGCATGGGCAAAGCCAGTCATCTCGCCCGACACGCCGCGCAGGCCAAAGCCGGCATCGCGCGAATAATCGGCCATCTTCAACCGGCCATCGTCAAAGGCGAAAGTTTCGCTGGCGATGAACTGCAAGTACAGCTCGCCATCATCGCAATTGCTCAGCGTTTCGCGCGCCAGCGCCTGCGCCTGGGCGGGATCAAGCTGGCCTGGGCGGTACAGCAGCGAGCGGGTGTCGGTAGTGGTCATGCCCCCGATATAAGCAAGCCCGGCGAAAGTGCCATAGCGCAGGTTCAGGCAGCGGACTGGTCCGCCGGGCCGCCGATCAGGATAAAGCGGCGGTCGCAATAGCCGCAGTCAGTATAGCCTCGCTCGTCGATTTCCAGCCAGACGCGGGGATGACCAAGGGCTGCGCCGCCCTTGATGGCATTGGCACCATCACAAGAAACGCGGGCGGAAGTTGTGCGGGTGGTTTCGGGCGGTTGGCTCATGGCGGCGCACTAGCAATTTGTCTGCTCCTTTGCCAGTGTGCTGGCGCAAACTTACTGATATTGCGCCGTGACCGTGAAGGTGCCGGAGTAGCGTCCCGGTGCCTGATTGGCATTGACCCGCAGCGTGCCGCCAACCTGGAAATTGTAGATCCCGTTGAGCGAAACGATCCGGTAACGCCGGCTGGCATTACCTGTGCCATTGCCGAGCGGCGCAAACAGGAGGTCGGGTGAGGCATCGAGCGTCATCGTGTCCATCACCATCGCCTGGCCTGGCCCGGTCAGGTTGGTGGGCGAGGAAACGGTAATCCGCACGAAGAAGTTGCGCCGGCCGAGGCCTGCGAAATTCGCCGCCTGACACCCGCCAATATGGAGGATCGCGCCAGTGACCGTGCAGGCGTTTGTAACCGGATTAAGGATTACGGTCCCGGCAGTCGGCCGGGCGACGATTTTGCCGAAATCGAGATCGTTGATCTTAACGATGCTGCCCGGCGAAACCACTGTGACCCTGGCGGTGCTTGTGACCGGCGGGGTCGAACCAGACTGCGCCAGAGCGGCCGGGGCAATCGCCATGGCAAAGGCGCAAGCCAGCAGCGCAAGCAAGGCGCGCAAACCGCGTCGCAGCGGTTGGCTGCTGAAAGAACACCCCAAGGTCATTAAGGTCGTGATAGCCCCAACCCATGAAAGCAGTCTGCAGGGACATGGTTAATTCGGCTTAACGAATGCAATTAACTGCTTCCCTACATGCTGAAGTTTCGGGACTTTAATCCGAGGCTTTACTGGCGCACGATCCTGCCGCAAAGCGAACAAATGAGCACACCTGCCGCCATCTCAATCCGCAATCTGGTCAAACGCTATGCCCCGGAGGGCAAGGGCTCCGGCGCGAACCCCGGCAAGCTGGCGCTCGACGATGTCAGTTTCGATGTGCCGCAGGGCCAGATATTCGGGCTGCTTGGCCCCAACGGCGCCGGCAAGTCGACGCTGATCAACATCCTTGCCGGCCTCGTGATGAAAACCTCCGGCAGCGCCGATATCTGGGGTTTCGATATCGACAAGGACAGCCGCAACGCCAAGCGCGCGATCGGGATCGTCCCGCAGGAGATCGTGTTCGATCCGTTTTTCACGCCGTTTGAAGTGCTGGAGAACCAGGCCGGGCTTTACGGCGTATCCAAGGCCGCGCGGCGCAGTCTGGAGTTGCTGGCCGAGGTGCATTTGTCGGACAAGGCCAATGCCTATTCCCGCACGCTTTCAGGCGGGATGAAGCGCCGCCTGCTGATCGCCAAGGCGATGGTGCATTCGCCCCCGGTGCTGGTGCTCGACGAGCCGACCGCCGGCGTCGATGTCGAGCTGCGCCGCCAGCTGTGGGCGCTGGTCGGAGAGCTGAACGCCGAGGGGGTTACGGTGGTGCTGACCACCCATTATCTTGAGGAAGCGGAACAACTGTGCGAGCGGATCGCGATCATCAACCACGGCAAGCTGATCGCCAACAAGCCAACCCGCGAACTGGTCGAGATGGCCCGGGAAAAAATCGTGGTGCTGACACTGGCCGCCGAAATCACCACGCTGCCGGCTAGCCCGGTGTTTGTAAAATGCCTGTCGGCAGGCGAAAGGACGGTCGAGATCACCTATGACAAGGACCGCACCAACGCCGGTGAAGTCCTGGCTGCAGTGCAGGCGCAGGGCTTCACCATCATCGACGTTACCACCCGCGAGGCGGACCTTGAGGATGTATTCGTGTCGCTGACCACTGGCGCCAAGGCCGCTGCATGACCCACGATGTAATCGTCGTCGGCTCAGGCGCGGCGGGGCTGACGGCGGCGCTGGCATTGGCCGAGAAGGTCAAGGTGCTGGTCCTGGCCAAGGGCAGCCTGACCGGCGGCTCAACCGCATGGGCGCAAGGCGGGATCGCCGCGGTGCTCGATGCGGGTGACACGTTCGAGAACCATATCCGCGATACGATGGTGGCAGGCGCCGGGCTCAACCGGCTGGAAACAGTCGAATTCGTGATCGAACGCGCCCCCCATGCAATCGACCGGCTGGTGCAGCTGGGGGTGCCGTTCAACAGCGAAGCGGGCGATCTCCACCTCACCCGCGAGGGCGGCCACTCGCACCGGCGGATCGTCCACGTCAACGACGCGACCGGCTGGGCGGTGCAGGAAGCGCTGCTGCGCGCGGCCGAAGCCCATCCCAATATCACCCTGCTTCCGGGGCAAGCCTGCATAGATCTGATCACCGGGCAGCATGAGGAACGCTATTCAGGCTCGGGCCGGGTCTGGGGAGTCTATGCGCTCGATGAAGCCACCGGCAAGGTGCAGGCCCACACCGCCCGTGCCACGGTGCTCGCCACCGGCGGTGCAGGGCGGGTGTATCAATTCTCGACCGCGCCGCGCGGGGCGACCGGCGACGGGATCGCGATGGCCTGGCGGGCGGGCGCGCGGGTCGGCAATATGGAAATGATGCAGTTCCACCCGACCTGCCTCTATAACCTCGAGGTCAAGAACTTCCTGATTACCGAGGCGGTGCGCGGTGAGGGCGGGCGCTTGCTTAACCCCAAGACCGGGCACCGGTACATGCCCGATTATGACGAACGAGCGGAACTTGCCCCGCGCGATGTGGTGGCCCGTGCCAACGACGCCGAGATCAAGCGCGACGGGCTCGATTACGTTCACCTCGACATCAGCCACATGGACCCGGAGTTCGTGAAGGGCCACTTCCCCAACATCTATGAAAAGCTGCTTGGGCTGGGGATTGATATGACCAGGGAGCCGATCCCGGTCGTCCCCGCGCAGCACTATACCTGCGGCGGGATTATCATCGACCTGACCGGACGGAGCGACTTGCCCGGGCTTTATGCGGCGGGCGAATGCACCGAAAGTGGGCTCCACGGGGCCAATCGCCTCGCCTCCAACTCGCTGCTCGAATGCTTCGTGTTCGGCGAAGCGGCGGCGGCTGACATCCTGGCCCGCTGGAGCGAATTCGACGCACCGCCGCCGGTCCGCCCGTGGGATGAAAGCCGGGTCACGGATTCGGACGAAGAAGTGATCATCCAGCAGAACTGGACCGAGATCCGCCGCTTCATGTGGAATTACGTCGGGATCGTCCGCACCACCAAGCGGCTGGAGCGCGCCGCGCACCGGATCCGTCTGCTCAATACCGAGGTCGAGGATTACTACGGCCACTTCCGCGTTTCGACCGATCTGATCGAGCTGCGCAATCTGCTGCAAAGCGCCGAACTGATCGTCAATTCCGCGTTGGCTCGCCATGAAAGCCGCGGGCTGCATTATATCCTCGACTATCCGAAAATGCTGAAGCAGGCCAAAGACACGGTGCTGGTGCCGTAACCGCGCAATCAAATCCTCAACCGTCATCCTGAACTTGTTTCAGGAACCATCGCGCCATCAAGTGCGAAGGGAGTTGGGAAAAATGGGCCCTGAAACAAGTTCAGGGTGACGAGCAAGGAAAAGAGCAAGGAATGCCCAAAGTCACCGCCAATGGCATCAAGATCGAATACGAAACCTTCGGCGATCCGGCGCACCCGGCGATGCTGCTGATCATGGGACTGGGAATGCAGCTGACCCGCTGGCCGATCGAACTGGTCGATGCGCTGGTGGCGCGCGGTTATTACGTGATCCGCCATGACAACCGCGATATTGGCCTGTCGACCCATTTTGACCAAGCCGGCAAGCCCAATCTGCCAAAGGTGGTGCTCACACGCCTGCTCGGGCTTCGTCCGCGGCTGGCCTATTACATCTCCGATATGGCCGATGATGCGGTTGGCTTGCTCGATGCCCTCAAGATTGACCGCGCGCATATCGTCGGCGCTTCGATGGGCGGAATGATCGCGCAGCATATCGCGGCGCGCTATCCGGAGCGGACCCGCTCGCTCACCTCGGTCATGTCAACCACCGGCAGACGCGGACTGCCGCGCGCGACCCCTGAGGCGATGGCGGTGTTGACCAAGCGTCCGCTGAAGGCGGACCTTGCAACAATTGTCGACTTCGGGGTGAAGGCGGCCCGCGCAGTCGGCAGCCCGTCCTATCCCGCGCCCGAAGCGCGGCTGCGCGAAAAGACCACACTCGACTTTCACCGCAGCTTCCACCCGGTCGGAGCGCTGCGCCAGATGGCGGCGATCGTCGCCGATGGTGATAGGCGCGAAATGCTCGGCAAGATCACCGCGCCGACGCTGGTGATCCACGGGCTGGCCGATCCGTTGGTGCCAGTGGAAGGCGGCAAGGATACTGCGGCCAGCATCAAAGGCGCGGCGCTGCATCTGATCCCGGGTATGGGTCACGATCTGCCGCTGGAACTGGTCGACGAGATCGTTGCCAAGATCGCAGAGGTTGCAGTTTAGCCTCGCGCTCAGCCCCAGCCGAAATAGCGGCCGATGAAGATCAGCGCCATGCCGCCCAGCACTGAGGCGAGGCACCCGGCGCGGTTGAAGCCCTGGCCTGCGCCACGGTTGGCGATCAGGCCTGCCAGCAGCGAACCGCCGACGCCCAGCAGGATTGTCATCCCCCAGCCCATCGGCACATCGCCCGGGTAAAAGAACCGCGCCAGCGCGCCCATGATGAGCCCGCTGATGATTGCGCTGATGATATTGAACATGGGTAGGGGTCTCCTGAAACAGTCCCGAGCGTAGCCCCGGATTGGGCTGCCGGAAAGTGCCTTGCGCAATATCGTTGCCGGGCCTGATTCGATCCTGAGTCAACCTCCCCGAAGCACTGTCCCCGGACAAAAATTTTTTCACAGATTCACTTTGACTCTTGCACTGCCCGACACCCCAGACTTTCCCGCGCGTCGCTGCAATGCAGCAGTGCGTTCTGAGCGCTCGGCAAGCGCCGTTCGTGGTTACTGAGCTATTTACCCTCTTGCGCGTAAAACTGGTTGAGGCACTATAGGTAGTGGTTCGGCATTTGGGGGGCCATCTAGTCCTAGTTTTTGACCCGGGGGCGCAGTTCGCGTTGGTGGTGAGGATTCGGGATAGAGAAATTCCCTCTGAAAGCCGTGTGGGGGACAAATCCGGGATAAGTTTTTTCCCGGAACCTCCGGTAATTTGCTAGGCTGGCTGCTTGCCCGCCGATTCGAACGAATGCGGAACATCGCGGGGCGCGGGTTTCGCTTGGGTAACAGATTTTTGGGGTTGGGGGCGTAAGTGGATTTCAGGAACGGAGACGAGCCGAGCATGGCCGAAGTTGAAGACGCGATTGCGGTAGCTGACGCTCCGGCGATCGCGAAGAAGGAGGCGGGCAGTGGTCCGGCAGTGGCGATGACCGAAAAGACTGACGCTGGCTCTGCCGAGCTGATCGCCCAGATGGGCGTGGAAGCGCTTGCCAAGGCCGTCGCTGCGCCCAAATATGAAGATAGCAAGGCGATTGCCGAGCGGCGCTTCACGATTGTGACCGACCATGCCCGTGATGAACTGCTGACGCTGTTCGGCAAGGACACGCTGGATGATCGCTATCTGCTGCCCGGTGAGAAGTATCAGGATCTATTTGCGCGGGTCGCGGATGCCTATGCCGATGATCAGGAACACGCCCAGCGGTTGTATGATTATATCTCGAAGCTGTGGTTCATGCCGGCTACCCCGGTGCTGTCGAACGGCGGGACGGGCCGCGGCCTGCCGATCAGCTGCTACCTCAATTCGGTTTCGGACAGCCTGGAAGGGATCGTGGGCACCTGGAACGAGAACGTCTGGCTCGCCAGCCGCGGCGGCGGGATTGGCACCTATTGGGGCAATGTCCGCGGGATTGGCGAGCCGGTTGGGCTCAACGGCAAGACTTCGGGGATCATCCCGTTCGTGCGGGTGATGGACAGCCTGACGCTGGCGATCTCGCAAGGCTCGCTGCGGCGCGGTTCGGCGGCCTGCTATCTCGATGTGTCGCACCCGGAGATTGAGGAGTTCCTCGAAATCCGCAAACCCTCGGGCGATTTCAACCGCAAGGCGCTCAATCTGCATCACGGCGTACTGCTGACTGATGCGTTCATGGAAGCGGTCCGCAGCGGCGCCGAGTTCCACCTGCGCAGCCCCAAGGACGGCTCGATCCGCGCCACGGTCGATGCCCGCTCGCTGTTCCAGAAGCTGGTCGAAACCCGGCTCGCCACGGGTGAGCCCTATATCGTCTTCTCCGATACGGTGAACCGGACGATGCCCAAGCATCACCGCGATCTGGGGCTCAAGGTGTCGACCTCGAACCTCTGCTCGGAGATTACCCTGCCGACCGGGATCGACCATCTTGGCAACGATCGCACCGCGGTCTGCTGCCTCTCCTCGCTCAATCTTGAGACCTGGGAAGAATGGCAGGGCGACAAGAATTTTGTCGAGGACGTGCTGCGGTTCCTCGATAATGTCCTGCAGGATTATATCGATCGCGCGCCGCCGGAAATGGCGCGGGCGAAGTACTCGGCGATGCGTGAGCGCAGCGTCGGCATGGGGGTGATGGGGTTCCACTCCTACCTCCAGAAGAAGGGCATCGGCTTTGAAAGCGCGATGGCCAAGGCGCTCAACCTCAAGATGTTCAAATACATCGCGGGCAAGGCGGATGAGGCCTCGATGATGCTGGCCGAAGAACGCGGCGCCTGCCCGGACGCTGCCGACATGGGCGTGATGCAGCGCTTTTCGTGCAAGATGGCAATCGCGCCGACCGCCTCGATCAGCATCATCTGCGGCGGCACCTCGGCCTGTATCGAGCCGATCCCGGCCAATATCTATACCCACAAGACGCTGTCGGGCAGCTTCGTGGTGAAGATCCCGTATCTGGAAAAGCTGCTCCAGGCGAAGAGCAAGGATTCGACCAATGTGTGGAACACGATCCTGGAAAACGGCGGCTCGATCCAGCACCTCGATTTTCTCTCACCTGAGGAAAAGGCGGTCTACAAGACCAGCTTCGAGATCGATCAGCGCTGGCTGCTGGAATTTGCCGCCGATCGCACGCCGTTCATCGATCAGGCGCAGAGCCTCAACCTTTATATCGCCGCCGATGTCGACAAATGGGATCTGGCGATGCTGCACTTTCAGGCATGGGAGCGCGGGATCAAATCGCTGTATTATCTGCGCTCGAAATCCGTCCAGCGCGCCGGTTTTGCCGGCGGGGTGGAGGCGGACAACACCGCCGAGCCTGCGAAGTACGAACTGCCAACCACGGATTACGATGAATGTCTGGCGTGCCAGTGACGATCTGTCGTTGCCCGCCTTCCACTTTTTACGTCTGATACAGGACCGATCCAATGCCTCTTCTTGAAGCCCGCGCCACTTACAAGCCCTTCGAATATCCGTGGGCCTATGACATGTGGAAACGCCAGCAGCAGATCCACTGGATGCCCGAGGAAGTGGCTTTGGGTGAGGATTGCCGCGATTGGGCGCAGAAGATTTCCGAGCATGAGCGCAATCTGCTGACGCAGATTTTCCGCTTTTTCACGCAGGCCGATATCGACGTTCAGAACTGCTATCACGAGCAGTACGGGCGCGTCTTCAAGCCGACCGAGATCAAGATGATGCTGGCCGCCTTCTCCAATATGGAAACGGTGCATATCGCTGCCTATAGTCATCTGCTCGACACCATCGGCATGCCCGAAAGCGAATACGGGATGTTCCTCGAATATGAGGAAATGCGCAACAAGCACGATTACCTCGCCAATTTCGGGGTCGACAGTGATGAGGATATCGCCCGCACGCTGGCGATGTTCGGCGGGTTCACCGAAGGGCTCCAGCTGTTC
>JBKJTN010000160.1:0-6068 GCA_046590275.1 Novosphingobium sp. | reverse complement strand
GAGATGCGCAGCACAAGCGGCCTTCGCGACATTGACGACCCGCTCGCGGTCGATCGGATAGACCTCGATCTGGGCATCGATCAGGGCAAGGCAAGCCTGCTGAATGTCGCACCCGATGCGGTTCGCCGGACTGTCCGCCTCGCGCTTGTCGGCGAACGAGCGAGCACCTTTCGCGATTCCGAAGGTGATAGCTACCCCGTTGTGATTCGCCTGCCGATCGACGAGGCTCGGCCAGTGTCGGCGCTCAAGGCGATCTATTTGCCGAGGATTTCAGGCGGTACCATCCCATTGGCCGAGGTTGCCGAGCCTTCATTCAAAGCGGCTCCAGCGAAAATTCGTCGTTACAAGCTTGAACGGTTCAATCAGGTCACCGCCTTCAACGAACCGGGCGTGCTTGCTTCGCGGCTTAACGAGCAGGTGGTTGCAAAACTTGAACGGCTGACCTTTCCACCTGGCTATTCGTGGGAGGTCGCCGGGGCAGCCGAAGTCGCTTCGCGCAACACTGCGGGCCTTGGCGGCGTCGCCCTGCTTGCGGTGTTCGGAATCTTCGGCGTGCTGGTTGTCGAATTTGGCCGGTTCCGCGATGTGTTGGTTGTGGCGGGGGTTATTCCGCTCGGGCTGGTCGGCGGGCTGGCAGCGTTGCTGCTCACCGGCAATTCGCTCTCGTTCCTCGCAGTGATCGGCTTCGTCGCGCTGGTCGGCATCGAGATCAAGAATTCGATCCTGCTGGTGGATTTCACGACCCGGCTGAGGGACCGCGGGCTGGGTTTGCGCGAGGCAATCGAGAAAGCCGGTGAGATCCGTTTTCTGCCGGTTTTACTGACTTCCGTAACCGCAATCGGGGGTCTGTTGCCGCTGGCCTGGTCGGGCGCACCGCTTTATGCCCCGCTTGCCTGGGTAATCATCGGCGGCTTGATCTCATCGACGCTGCTGAGCCGGATCGTGACCCCCGTGATGTATCTTTTGATTGTGAGAAATGTAGACGTGCCAAGCCCGGTCGGCGAGAGTAACCCTGAAAACCGATGATGCCCCGTCTCCATATCGACGCGTTGCGAAAAGCGGTTCCGGGCGGTCGCGTTTTGTTTTCAGGGCTGACACTGGATGTCGCACCCGGCGAACTGGTGGCGATCATCGGCGAATCGGGTTCGGGCAAATCGACCTTGCTCAATGTGATCGCGGGTCTCGATGCGCCCGACGGCGGCGAGGTGGCGATCGACGGTGAGCGCCTTGCCATGCTTGACGAACGTGGCCTCACGGACCTGCGCCGCCGACGGATCGGCTTTGTGTTTCAGGCCTTTCACATCCTGCCCTATCTGACCCTCCGGAGGAATATCGCGCTGCCGCTTGCAATTGGCCGCATCGCCGGGGGCGAGGCAATCAAACGCGCCGACGCGATGCTCGATCTGGTCGGGCTCGGCACGCGCGGCGATGATTACGCGCGCGACCTTTCGGGAGGGGAGTTGCAACGCGTGGCGATTGCCAGGGCTCTGGTGCATGAGCCTGCGTTGATCCTTGCCGACGAGCCGACCGGCAATCTCGATCCCGAAACGGCAGCGCGAATCCTGAAACTTTTTGCAGATGCCACGCGCCAGCGCGGTGCCGCTGGGGTGCTCGTAACGCATTCGGCCGCCGCATCAGCGATTGCCGATCGCGTGCTGCTGCTCACGCCAACTGGCTTGGTCGCGCCCAATGCCTGACATGGTGCTGCGCTGGATGATTGCCGGCGAATGGCGTCAGCATCCGGTGCGCATTGCCATGGCGGTGATAGCGATCGCGGTGGGGGTGGCGCTGGGTTTCGCCGTGCATCTGGTCAATGGCTCCGCCCTGACGTCGTTCGGGCAGGCGATCCGAACGGTCAACGGCACGGCCGATCTCCAGATCAAGGCTGCCGGGCCGCTCGGGCTCGATGAATCGCTCTATGGCCGGATCGCGTTAGTCGAAGGCGTCGCAGATGCCAGCCCGGTGGTGATGCTCAAGGCGGTCGATGCCCGGGGCGAGGCGTTTGCATTGTTGGGTCTGGATGTCATCCGCGCCGCCAATGTCACGCCGACGATGATCGGCATAAGCGCGAGCGGGCCGGGAACGGGCGGCGACGATCTGTTTGCGGAAGATACGCTGTTTCTGTCGCGTGCGGCGCTGGAGGCGGCTCGGGTCGAGGTGGGCGATAGGCTGTCGGTTAGTGCCAATGGGTTCACGCGCACCATGGTTGTTCGCGGCGTGTTGGCGGCAGTAGCCGACGGGCGGAGGCTGGGGGTCATCGATATTGCTGCGGCGCAGGCGCAGTTCGGACGATTGGGGCGGATCGACCGGATCGATCTGAAACTTGCAGAAGGTGCCGAAGCCGGTGCCGTCCGCACGCGGTTGCTGCCGCTGCTCCCGCCGGGTGCCGTGCTTGGCGACAGCGACGATCAGGCGATGCAGAGCGATGCGCTGTCACGCGCGTACCGCGTCAATCTGGATATGCTGGCTCTGGTGGCGCTTCTGACGGGGAGCTTTCTGGTTTACGCCACGCAGTCGCTCTCGGTGGCGCGCCGCCTTCAGGCGTTTGCCCTGCTGCGCACCCTGGGCCTGCAAAAACGCAGTGTGATCGCGCTGGTCGCGATTGATGGCGCGCTGGCCGGACTTGTCGGAGCGATCTTGGGGCTGTTGCTCGGCTATGGCCTGGCAAAGGGGGCGCTGGCATTTCTCGGCGGAGATATGGGCGGCGGCTATTTCGGTGACACGCCACCCGCGCTTATCTTTGCGCCCACTGCGGCGCTTGTGTTTTTTGCGCTGGGGATGGCCGCGGCGATTGGCGGCAGCATCGTGCCGGCCACGCAGGGGGCCCGGGCGGCTCCGGCCGTCGCGCTCAAGAATGTCGGCGATGCAATCGATCCGCGTGCTCGAACAAAGCTGTGGCTGCCACTTGTGTTGGTCATAATTGGGATCGGCGCGGCCTTCATGCCGTCGGTCGCGCGGCTGCCGCTGTTTGGCTATCTGTCGGTCGGCGTGCTGCTCGCCGCCGGGATTGCGATCATTCCCGCGATTGCCCGGCTGCTGCTGACGCCCTTGGCCAAGCGGCCCAGCGGCGCGTTTGGCTTCGATCTGGCTGTCCAGCATCTCCAAGGGGCTCCCGGCGCGGCAGCAACCGCGTTGAGCGGGATCGTCGCCAGCACCGCGCTGATGATCGCCATGGCAGTCATGGTCACCAGCTTTCGCGGCGCGGTCGACGAATGGCTCGGCGATGTATTGAGCGGCGATCTCTATCTGCGGGCCGATCCGGGGTCGGGCGGTTTCGATCTCGCCGCACAAGGCAGGCTGGCGCAGGTGAGCGGGGTTCGGCAGATCGTCTTCAGTCGGCAAGTGCCGCTCACGCTCGCCGCCGACCGGCCACCAATAGACCTGATAGCGCGGCCGGTTTTGCCCGCGATGGAAGGGATGACGCTGGTCGGCAAATCGGCTGATGTCCCGGATGGCGTGGTTCCGGTCTGGCTGTCCGAACCTGCAGCCCGCCTGTTGGGAAGAACCATCGGCGATCCGATCAGTTTGCCCATCGGCCGGGGCCAGCACTTTGCGGTGGCGGGGATCTGGCGTGATTACGCCCGGCAGCAAGGTGCGATTGCCATCGAGAGCAGGGACTATGATCGCCTGACCGGCGATACGGCGCGCGATTCAGCAGCGATCGTCATGGAGCCTGGGGCGAAAGCCGCAGACGTCGGCAGGGCGCTGGTCGCACCCCTGCCACCCTCGCTCAGACAGCGGGTGCAGACCGCAGAACCGGCCGTCCTGCGTCGTTTCGCCCTGACGCTGTTCGACCGCAGCTTTGCGATCACTTATTTACTCGAAGCCGTCGCGATCGTGGTGGGGCTGGCGGGGGTGGCGGCGACCGCATCGGCGCAAGCCTTGGCGCGGACCCGCGAATTCGGAATGCTGCGCCATATCGGCGTCAGTCCTCGCCAGATCCTTGTCATGCTCGGCTGGGAGGGGGCGTTGTTGGGGCTGGTCGGCAGCCTGTCTGGCGTCCTGCTGGGTGTCGGCCTCAGTCAGGTGCTGATCCATGTCGTCAATCCACAGTCGTTCAACTGGACGATGAGCACACGATTTCCCATCGACCTGATGGTTTCAGTCATCGGCGCGCTGGTGTTGGCGGCGGCGATCACGGCGATGCTCGCCGGGCGCCGGGCGGTTTCTATCGACGCGGTCCGTGCGGTCAGGGCCGACTGGTGATCGGCGCGCGCGCTTTGCTGGCGATTGCGCTGTTGGCCTTGACTGCTGCTGCAACGCCCGTTGCCTATCCGGTCGTTACTCCCGGAAAAACCTTTGCGTTCCCAGCCGATCATGGTGCGCATCCCGCCTATCGCACCGAATGGTGGTATGTCACGGGCATGGTGGAAGACGGCAAGGGCCAGCCGATCGGCTTCCAGGTGACCTTCTTTCGCACCCGCCCGGCGGTCGCTGACAATAACCCCAGTGCATTTGCGGCAAAGCAGGTGCTGTTCGCGCACGTCGCGCTTTCGGATCCGGCTACCGGGCGTATCCTGCATGACGAACGCGCCGCACGGGCAGGCTTCGGGCTTGCCGAAGCAAAGCTTGGCGATACCGATGTCAAAATCCGGGATTGGCGGTTGGTCAGGTTCGCGAACGGGCGGTTTGCCACGCGCATCGCGGCAAAAAGCTTCACCCTCGATCTAAGCTTCGTGCCAACCCAGCCGCCAATGCTTCAGGGACAAGGTGGCTACAGCCGCAAAGGCCCCAACCCGGGCGAGGCGAGCTATTATTACTCGCTTCCGCAAATGCGCGTATCGGGCCGGATCTCGCGCGGCAAAGCGGTTCGGAAAGTGCGCGGCACCGCGTGGCTCGATCGCGAATGGTCGTCCGATTATCTCAATCCGGCTGCGGTGGGCTGGGATTGGACCGGCCTCAATTTCAACGACGGCAGCGCGCTGATGGCGTTCCGTATTCGGCGCAAGGATGGGTCGACGCTGTGGGCGGGCGGCAGTTTTCGCAAAGCGGGGGGCACCGCGGTTACGCTGGCACCCGGCGATGTCACTCTCACCCCCATCAGCCATTGGACCTCGCCCCGCACTGGCGCGAAGTATCCCGTTGCCCAATCGCTCACGATCCGCCTGCCCGACGGCCAACGCACCCTCAAGCTGACGCCAATCATGGCCGACCAGGAACTTGATGCAAGACGCAGCGGCTTGCCGATTTATTGGGAAGGTGCGGTGACCACTAAGGGCGGCAGCGGCTATCTTGAACTCACCGGCTATGCCGCACAGATGAGAATGTGACAAAGCGATTAGCTCCGCTTTTTTGCCGCAGTGGCTGCAAAAGCGGGATTTTTTCGCCATCTCCAAAGAACAGCGATGATCGGGCTGGTACCGCTGATATTCAGCAACATTCCGCCGCTCAAGCGCTTTCCACTGATGACGATCGAAATGGTGCCCGTGGGACCACCCGACCATCTCCTCGGCATGATCGAGGGTCCCATCGGCGCATTTGCCCTTCACCGGCATGTCCAGCTCGTCTTGACGGATCGTTCCGCCGTGACCGCCGGGCGCGACTATGGCGTTTTGTCTTGGCAGACATGGAATTTGGCGGCTCTCGATGCGAAGCAATCCATGCTGGTTGCCGGCTTTGGCGGCAAGCGAAGCTCGACCGGGCCGAGACGGCCATGTAGAATCTGATCAGACGGCGCGCCCCACGGGGTGGCGACGTCGTGCCATTCGGCGCCTTCGAGGGTATCGATCGCATACAGGCCGGAGCCCCCGATAATCACGATCGTCCATTGCGCGTTCATTGCCCATCCTCCAGCGTGGCCCTCCTTTCACGATCGGAATTGCTTGGCCATGCGCTTCGCACTCTACTTGCTGCCGTTGTCGATGATTGCCGGAGCTGCCAACGCAGCAGCGCCCATCACGGGTCGGTGGATCACCGACGACGGCAAGGCGCTGGTCACCATTGCTCAATGTGGCAAGACCGTCTGCGGACACATCACCAAGATCCTGGCACCGACCCCGGACGGCCCGCCGATCGATTCACGCAACCCCGATCCCAAGCTCCGCAAGCGTCTGGTCCAGGGGATCGAA
>JBKJTN010000077.1:0-9753 GCA_046590275.1 Novosphingobium sp. | reverse complement strand
GAATCGACGCTGGCGGGATAGGCGCGGCTCTTGTTTTCCGAAACCAGCGCTGCCGCCGTCACCTGCGGGATCATGAAGCCGGAATTGAGCCCCGGCAGCGGGGTGAGGAACGCGGGCAAGCCGGACAGCGCCGGATCGACCAGCATGGCAATCCGCCGCTCGGCAATCGAGCCGATTTCACACAGCGCCAGCGCGATCATATCGGCGGCGAAAGCCACCGGCTCGGCATGAAAGTTACCGCCCGAGAGCGCCTCGTCGGTATCGGCGAAGATCAGCGGATTGTCCGAAACGCCATTGGCCTCGGTCCCCAGCGTGGTCGCCGCCTGCCGCAGCAGATCGAGCACCGCGCCCATCACTTGCGGCTGGCAGCGAAGACAATAAGGATCCTGCACGCGGGTGTCGCCGGTCAGATGCGAGGCGCGGATCGCGGAAGCCGCCATCAGTTCGCGCAGCGAAGCAGCCGTCTCGATCTGCCCCCGGTGGCCGCGCAGCGCATGGATACGCGGATCGAACGGCGCGTCAGAGCCCTTCGCGGCTTCGGTGGAAAGCGCGCCGGTGAGCAAGGCCGAGCCGAACAGAAGTTCCGCCTCGAACAATCCGGCCAATGCATAAGCGCAGGAGAATTGCGTCCCGTTGAGCAGCGCCAGCCCTTCCTTGGGGCCGAGAGTGAGCGGGGTGAGGCCGGCCTCGGCCAGAGCCTTTGCTGCGGGCATCCGCACTTCTCCCAGCCAGATCTCGCCGGTCCCGATCATCGCCGCGGCCATATGGGCGAGCGGCGCCAGATCGCCCGAGGCACCTACCGAGCCCTGCGCCGGGATCACCGGGGTCAGACCTTGTTCGAGCATCGCCCCCAGAAGTTCAACCGTCGCCAGCTGAACGCCCGAGGCGCCTTGCGCGAGGCTGGCGAGCTTCAGCGCCATCATCAGCCGCGCGATCGGCACCGGCATGGGCTCACCCACCCCGGCGGCATGGCTCAGCACGATATTGCGCTGGAGGGTGAGCAGATCGTCATCGCTGATGCGGACGCTGGCGAGTTTCCCGAAGCCGGTGTTGATCCCGTAAACCGGCTCGTTCTTCGTCAGAATTCGCGCCACCGCCGCTGCGCTGGCCGCGACATCTGCATGGCAAGCTGGATCGAGCAGCACCGCTTCGCCCCGGTAGATCGCCCGCCAATCGGCCAGCGACACGGCTCCTGCGTGGATGATCACACACTCTCTCCCTTGTGAACACGCGCATGAAGCGGATTTGCACCGATCCGATAGACCAGCTCGGCCGGGCGCTCGATGTCCCAGATCGCCAGGTCACAGGCCTTGCCCACTTCCAGCGTGCCGGTTTGATCGAGCAGGCCCAGCGCGCGGGCAGCTTCGCGCGTAACGCTTGCCAGGCATTCCTCAACCGTCAGGCGAAACAGCGTCGCGCCCATGTTCATTGCCAGCAGCAGCGAGGTGAGCGGCGAGGTGCCGGGGTTGCAATCTGTTGCAAGGGCGATGGGCACTCCGGCTGCGCGCAGTTTCGCGACTGGCGGCGGCAGGGTTTCGCGGGTGAAATAATAAGCCCCCGGCAGCAGCACCGCGACCGTTCCAGCATGGGCCATCGCCGCAATCCCGGCTTCGTCCAGATGCTCCAGATGATCCGCCGATAGCGCGCCAAAGCTGGCCGCCAACGCCGCACCGTGGCTGTTGGAGAGCTGCTCGGCATGGAGCTTGACCGGCAGACCGTGGGCCTTGGCCGCCGCAAACACCCGCGTCATCTGCGCCGCAGTGAAGCCAATGCCCTCGCAAAACCCGTCGACCGCATCGGCGAGGCCAACCGCCGCCGGGATGATCGCCTCACATATGTGCTCGATATAGCTGTCCGCATTGCCGGCATATTCGGGCGGCAAGGCATGGGCCGCCAGCAGCGTGGTGCGGACCGTCACCGATCGCAGTTTTCCAAGGGCTCGCGCGGCGCGGAGCATCTTCAGCTCGTCGTCCAGCGTCAACCCATAGCCCGATTTGATCTCGATCGTGGTGACACCCTCGGCCAGCAGCGCATCGAGCCGCGGCAAGGCACTCGCTACCAGATCGGCTTCGCTCGCGGCGCGGGTCGCCTGCATGGTCGAGACGATCCCGCCGCCGGCCCGGGCGATCTCCTCATAACTCGCGCCGGCCAACCGCAGCTCGAACTCAGCTGCGCGGTTGCCAGCGTGAACCAGATGCGTGTGGCAATCGATCAGGCCCGGCGTGATCCAGCGGCCCTTGCAGTCGACCACTTCTCGCGCCGAGAAATCCGGGGCATTGGCCTTCGGCCCGGCATAGACGATCCGCCCGTCCCGGCAGGCGATCACGCCATCCTCGATAATCCCGGCGGTGGACCCGACCTGAGCCGACATCGTGGCGAGCCGGGCATTGTGCCACATCCGGTCACAGGCAATGGAGGAGTCGCGGGGCATGGTCATAAGAGTTGCAGATCGGATTTATTATGTCTAGACATATTATCGTACCGCATGAGGATACGTGATGTCGGCTTTCTGGTTTGCCACTGCCCTGCTGCCAACTGGCTGGGCCAGCGATGTACGGATTTCGGTCAAGGATGGCTGGATCACTGCGGTTGAGCCGGGTGCGGCCGCTCACCCAGCCGATGCATGCCACGCCATCGCCATCCCCGGCCTCGCCAATGTCCATAGCCACGCCTTCCAGCGCGGCATGGCGGGGCTGGCTGAGCATCGGGGCGGCGCGGGCGCGGGCGACGACAATTTCTGGAGCTGGCGGGAGGTGATGTACCGCTTCCTCGATCGGCTGACACCTGATGACGTCGAAGCCATCGCCGCGATGGCCTATGCCGAAATGCTGGAGGGCGGCTACCTCCATGTGGGCGAGTTCCACTATCTCCATAATGACGCGCAGGGCCAGGCTTACGCCAACCCGGCAGAAATGGCGGCGCGCGTCACCCATGCCGCCCACCAAACCGGGATCGGGATCACTCTGCTGCCGGTGTTCTACGCGCACAGCAATTTCGGCGGACAGGCCCCGAACCATGGCCAGCGCCGCTTCATCCATAGCCTCGACAGCTTTGCCGCGCTGCTCGATGCCTGCCGCCCGCTGCTGTCCGCTGGCGACCGCCTCGGCATTGCGCCGCACAGCCTGCGCGCGGTAACAGGAGAGGAACTGGCCGCTCTGGTAGCGACGCACCCTGACGGCCCGATCCACATCCACGCTGCCGAACAGCAAAAGGAAGTGCAGGATAGCATTGCGTTTTCCGGCCTGCGCCCGGTCGAATGGCTGCTGGCACATGCCGACCTCGATGAACGCTGGTGCCTGATCCACGCCACCCATCTGACCGACCAGGAAACCGATGCACTGGCGACAAGCGGCGCGGTCGCAGGCCTCTGCCCGATCACCGAAGCCAATCTGGGTGACGGTACCTTCCCGGCGCTCCGCTATCTGCAAGCCGGAGGCCGGATCGCCACCGGCACCGATTCCAACATATTGATCGACCCGGCGCAGGAACTCCGCGCGCTGGAATACAGCCAGCGGCTGGCCCATCAGGCCCGCAATGTGCTGGCGAGCAAGGCGCAGCCCTCGACCGCGCGGGCGCTGTTTGAGGCCACTCTTGAGGGCGGCGCGCAGGCCTTGGGACTCACTCAGGGGCTTGCAATCGGCAATGCCGCGGACTTCGTGACGCTGACCGCCGATCACCCGGCGCTGCACGGCCGCACCGGCGATCAGCTGCTCGATAACTGGGTCTTCACGGCGCGGGGAAACTGCATCGATACAGTGTGGAAACGCGGAAAGCAGGTGGTGTCGGGCGGACGGCACAGGGACGCAGAACCGATCACCGCCCGCTACCTCAAAGTGATAGAGCGGATCATCGCCGCATGAGCATTGCGGAGCGGATCAGGGCTGACATCGAGGCGCGGATCGCCTCGGGCGAATGGCAGCCCGGCTTTCGTATCCCGTTCGAGCATGAGCTGGTGAGCCAGTACGGCTGCGCGCGCGGCACTGTCGGCAAGGCGCTGACCGCGCTCGTCCGTTCCGGCCTGATCGAACGGCGGCGCAAGGCCGGGACATTCGTGGCCTATCCGCATGTCCACTCCGCGGTGCTCGACATTCCCGATATCGGCAAGGCGATTGCGACACGCACCGGCAGCTACCGCTTCGAACTGCTGTCGTCCGAAGTCCGCAGCGATGACGGCACCAGCGGCAATTTCGAGCCCGCCACTGCGCTGCGCCACGTGACCGGGGTCCATCACGGCGCGGATGGACCCTTCGCCCACGAAGACCGCCTGATCAGCCTTACCGCCGTTCCCGAAGCGCGCGGTGCTGATTTCAGCATGGGTTCGCCCAGCGCCTGGCTGCTGAACTCAGTGCCATGGACGCAGGCCCGCCACAAGATCAGCGCGATCGGCGCAAGTCCAGAGATCGCCGCCCATCTGGCGATCCCGCGCGGCACGCCCTGCCTGCTGGTCGAACGCTGGACCTGGCGCACCGGCGCTCCGGTAACCTATGTCAGCCAGACCTTTCGCGGCGACCGGTTCGATCTGGTGGCTACCTTCACCCCGGAAGGGCGCTAAGAGGGGGCATGGCGCGGCTGATCCTGTTCAACAAACCCTATGGCGTGCTCTCGCAATTTACCGATGGCGGCAGCGACACGGCACGCGCGACGCTGTCGGATCATATCGATGTTCCCGGCGTTTATCCCGCAGGCCGCCTCGACCGTGACAGCGAAGGGCTGATGCTGCTGACTGACGATGGCAAGCTGCAGGCGCGGATCGCTGATCCCAAGTTCAAGCTGCCCAAATCCTATCTGGTGCAGGTTGAAGGCGAGCCGAGCGAGGCCAACCTTGCCGCGCTGCGCCAGGGCGTGCGCCTGAAGGACGGTCTGACCTTGCCGGCCGAAGTCGCGCAGATCCCCGCCCCCAGCCTATGGCCCCGTGATCCACCAATCCGTGTCCGCCAGAGCGTCCCCGATTGCTGGCTCAAACTGACGATCCGCGAAGGCCGCAATCGGCAAGTGCGCAGGATGACCGCGGCGGTAGGGCTTCCGACACTGCGGCTGGTGCGGTGGTCGATTGGGGAATGGACGCTCGAAGGGCTGGCAGCGGGCGAATGGCGCGAGGCCCCGGCTCTCTAGGCTCTGATTCGCGAGGTTCTGGGCGCGACCAAAAGCATGATCAGCGCACCGCCCGCAAAGACCGCTCCGGCAGCAAACGTCGCGCCCATCCCGAATTGATCCCACAACAATCCGGCGATCACACTGGCCGCCAGCATGGTGATCCCAGTCGCCAGATTGAACAGGCCATAGGCCGACCCGCGCATGTTCTCCGGTGCATGATCGGCCACCAGCTTGGCCATCAGGCCCTGGGTCAGCGCCATGTGCAGGCCCCACAATGCGATCCCTGCAAAGGCGGCAACCAGTCCCGGGATCAGGGCAAGTATCAGATCAGCCACCACCAGGCAGACCAAGCCCCACCCCAGCAGCACGCGCGCTGAATGGCGGTCGGATACGATCCCGGCGGGGAAGGCTCCGAGCGCATAGACGACATTCATGACGACGAGCACAATTGGTGCAAATGTCAGCGGCAAGCCTTCGGCCGATGCCTTGAGGACAAGGAATGCCTCGCTGAACCGGGCGAGCGTGAATATGACCCCAATTGCAACGACCGCCCAGAACGGACCCTTGAACTGCTTGATGTCAGCCAGCACGATCGGCGGCCGGGACGGTTTGGCGGATCCGGTATCGCTGGCATCTTGGACCCCGACGATCACGCAGACGACCGCAAGCGCGGCGGGAATGACGGCTACCCAGAACACCAGCCGGATATCGTTGGCAAAGGCTGCCATCAAGGCGATCGCCAGCAACGGGCCGATGAAGGCACCAATGGTATCAAGGCTCTGCCGCAAGCCGAAAGCGCGCCCGCGGATAGCCTCGGGCGTAACATCGGCAACCAGCGCGTCGCGCGGTGCCCCGCGCAGACCTTTGCCGATCCGGTCGGCAAATCGCGCGCCCAGCACAACAGGCGCCGATCCGGCCATTGCGAATAGCGGCTTGGTGATCGCGCCTAACCCATAACCGAGCAGAATGAGCGGCTTTCGGCGGCCGATCCGGTCAGAGATATAGCCGGAAAACACCTTGCTGATCGAGGCTGTTGCCTCGGCTATGCCATCGATCAGCCCGACGGTAGCGACGCTTACACCCAGCGTGGCCGTCAGGAACAGCGGCAACAGCGCGTGAATGGACTCCGATGAGATGTCCATAAGCAGGCTGACCAGGCCAAGCGCCCAGACAGTCCGGGGGATCCGCGGAGATTCTCCTGAACGGCTCTTGGCATCAGCCACCCTCAATCCTCAGCGTCGAAAGCCACGCTACCCTGATTGTAGAGCATCGCGATCAATCCCATCGCCGCGTCAGACTTCAGCAGCTTCGGATCAACCGCGATCCTATCCTGCGCGCAAAGCAGCTCGGCCAATGCCGCCATCTCGCCGCTGCACTCGGTGCATTCCCCATCGACGAACAGCAACACCGCGCCTGCATCGCCTTGCGCAGCTTCCCGCACAAATGAAAAGCGGCTCGCCGGGTTGCGTATCAGAGGAATGCCCTGGCTCAGAAACTCCCGCAACTCCTCGATCTCCAGCGGCTCTTCGGGCTGCCAATCGATATCGGGGTATTTGCGTATGCTGTTATAACGCCCGAACCAGCGCGCAAACGCATCGGGGTCACCCAGTTTCTCGGACACCATCGCGTGCAATCCAGCCAGCGCAATCGCTGAAATCTCGCCCGGATTTTCCTGCGCCGCCAGACCCGGATCGGCATAACGATCATCGTCTGTCATCTCCGCCAGCAGTTCGTCGCACCAGTCGCCCAGCAATTCAGCCCGCGATGGGGCGCGGAAGCCGATCGAATAGGTCATGCAATCATCGCCCACCGCAACCCCGTTGTGGGCAAAGCGCGGGGGCACGTAGAGGATGTCGCCGGGCTCCAGAATCCACTCGTCAGTGGCTTCGAAATTGGCGAGCAAGCGCAAATCATCGTGCGGCAACAGCGCGGTGCCCTCGTCGCACAGCGCGCCGACTTGCCAGCGGCGCTTGCCCAGACCCTGGATCAGGAACACATCATACTGATCGAAATGCGGTCCTACCCCGCCGCCGTCTGAGGCATAGCTGACCATCACATCATCGATCCGCCAGTTCGGCACGAACCGGAACGGATCAAGCAGTGCCGCAACTTCGGTTACATGGTGATCGACCGCCTGGACGAGCAGCGTCCACGGCTGCTTGCCAAGCGCGCTGAACCGCGGCTGCGGGAACGGCCCGTGCTCGGCGTCCCACCGTTCGCGCGCGCCAGCGCGGGATTGCGTGATCAGTCGCGATTCGACCCCTTCCTCGCAAGCGAGGCCTGCCAGCTCGTCGGGATCGAGCGGATTTTCCCAGGCCTTCCAGGGATTTCTGATCAACAGCGGCTTCTTCTGCCAGTTGTCACGCAGGAAGCGGCCGGTATCGAAGTGCTGGAGCTGCATAGGTCCTCACGGGCAAGAGGGCGGCGGGATTCTCTCCGCAGGTCTCGATCACGAGATTGCCTATCGAACGCGGCCTGGCAGGAAGCAAACCCAAAATTAGCCCCCTGCTCCGCCACGTGCAATCTGTGCATGGTCCGCAATGGCTGATGCCTGCGTTTGGCCGGGTTGGAAAAGCCGATGCGCGGCTGGCTAGTACTAATATGCCATTGGTTTATATCCCGAACTGAAATAGAAGTCCGACCGGGTTGGGGAGGGCCAGCGACCGAAATGGATCAGCAGGAGGCGGTGGGCGAAGCGGGGCGAACCTTCGTCCATGTGTCGCTATTTGGCGGTTTTCAGATCAGGGCCGCCGCCGGCACCGAAATTGCCATCTCCAACCGGCGCGCCCGGGCGTTACTCGCGGTGCTGTGCCTGGTCCGCGGCGAGCCCATTGACCGCGAGTATCTGAGCAAGCTGTTGTGGCCCGGCCGGTTTGAAGCCCATGCCAAGGCCAGTTTGCGCCAATGTCTGCTCGATCTGGGCAAATTGCTGACGGCACTTGGCTGCAACGGCCTGGTCGTGACCCGCAGTTCGGTCAGTCTTGAAGCGATGGCGATTCGATCCGATCTCGGCGATCTGGAGAACGCTCTGGATCAAGGCCGTTATGCTGAAGCGGCTGAGCTGCTGACGCGGATCGGCAGCGTTCCAATCCTCGACCAAATGGATCTGGGCAGCACATTCAACGACTGGCTTGCAAGGCACCGTTCGGAGAGCGAGCGCCGCCTGCACGCTGCTGTCGCCAAAGCGCTCGGCGCGCTGGGCAAAGCCGGTGACCTTGCCGGACATACGCAGCTAGCAAACGCCTGGGGGGCACGCGATCCCTCGGCGCCGCGCATCGGCGGGCTGGACAAGACCAGCGGGAAGATCCGCATTGCGGTCTTGCCGTTTCAGGCGCTGGGCAGCCTTGGGGGTGGGGACTATTTCGCCGACGGCATGGTCGATGAACTGATCACCACGCTCGGTCAGGTGCGGCAGCTGATGGTGGCCGGCCGGACATCGTCGTTCCATTTCAGAAACAGCGAATTGCCGCCTGCGGGCATTGCGGACGCCTTGCGGGTGTCGCACCTGATCGAAGGTTCGGTCCAGCGTCAGGGCGAGCAGGTCCGGATCCATGTGCGCCTGGTTGAAGGTGCCACCGGTTTTGAGAGCTGGGGCCAGCGCTTTGACGGCACGCTGGACGACGTCTTTGCGCTTCAGGAAAATGTTGCGCAGGCCGTGACGGCCGCGCTCGGCAGTGCGCTCGCCATCATGATCGAGCCACCGCTGGTGCGCAATATGACACGCAGCAAGGCTGCCTATGACCTGTATCTGCAGGGACGAGCGCTCAGCTTCAAGATGTTCGGCGACGGGACGTTGGACACGGCGTTGACATTGCTTGAACAGGCAGTGACCCTCGACCCCAATTTTGCCGAGGCCTGGCTGTTGCTCGCCGAAGTCCACCAGCTGATTGCAATCTACACCGCCTGCCTTGACCGTCCTGCCGCCTCGGCGCGAATGGTGGAGTGCGTCGAAAAGGCGCTCGCGATTAAGTCCGATCTGGGTCAGGCCTATTCGCTGATGGGCCTTCACCATCTGCTTCAGAATGATTTTGTCAGCGCGCTCGACCTGGCGTTCAAGGGCTATGGCATGGAACCCAACAAT
This sequence comes from Novosphingobium sp., assembly GCA_046590275.1. Taxonomy (GTDB): domain Bacteria; phylum Pseudomonadota; class Alphaproteobacteria; order Sphingomonadales; family Sphingomonadaceae; genus Novosphingobium. The sequence goes on along the minus strand of JBKJTN010000077.1, from coordinate 578 downwards.
CCGGCGGTGGCAATGCGGCTTGGTTCCTACCTGATGTTTTGCGGGCGCACCGAAGACGGCATGAAATATATCGAAGAGGCGATTGCGCAGGATCCGATTGATGGCCGCAAATATATGCTGCGCTGCACCGGCCAGCTCAATCGCGGCAATATCGCCGCTGCGCTGGTCGATGGCCAACGCTCCGTCGATCTGGGCTTTCCATCAGTCCATCTTGGGGTTGCAACAGCGGCAGCGGGAAACCATGACCTGGCGGTTGAGCAATATATGCAAACCCGCTTGTTGCTAAACAAGACGATCATGCCGCCCGCAGGGACGACGCCAATGACGCCCGAGGTTATGGACGCCTATTGGCTTGTCGCTGCCAAAGGAGTGTGCAGCGGCAAGGCCGAGGATCGCGAAGCCTATTGCCGTATGCTCGATTATCTGCACGTGACGATGCACGATAGCGCAGACTATTCGATTGCCCTGCCCACGGTGTTCATGGGCTATGCCGACATGCTGTTCAAGACGCTGGGGCAGCGGATTTCGCCCGCCAATATGGGTTGCCTGATGTCGATCTGGGCCGATATCGACCCCAT
>JBKJTN010000043.1:0-18041 GCA_046590275.1 Novosphingobium sp. | reverse complement strand
ATGGCAGCCAAGGAAGTTAAATTTTCGCGCGACGCTCGGGAGCGCATCATGCGCGGCGTCGATATCCTCGCCGACGCGGTCAAGGTGACGCTCGGTCCCAAGGGCCGCAACGTCGTGATCGACAAAAGCTATGGCGCACCGCGCATCACCAAGGACGGAGTCACCGTCGCCAAGGAAATCGAGCTTAAGGACAAGTTCGAGAATATGGGGGCGCAGATGCTCCGCGAAGGCGCGTCCAAGACCAACGACAATGCCGGGGACGGCACCACCACCGCGACCGTTCTGGCCCAGGCCATCGTCCGCGAAGGCATGACCTCGGTCGCCGCCGGCATGAACCCGATGGATCTGAAGCGCGGCATCGATATTGCCGTGACTGCGGTGGTTGCTGATCTGGTCAAGCGTTCCAAGCCGGTTTCCGGCAGCCAGGAAATCGCCCAGGTCGGGATCATCTCGGCCAACGGCGACAAGGAAGTCGGCGAAAAGATCGCCGAGGCCATGGAAAAGGTCGGCAAGGAAGGCGTGATCACCGTCGAAGAGGCCAAGGGCCTCGAGTTCGAGCTCGATGTCGTTGAAGGCATGCAGTTCGATCGCGGTTATCTGTCGCCCTACTTCATCACCAACCCCGACAAGATGACCGTGGAACTGGAGAACCCTTACATCCTGATCCACGAGAAGAAGCTGTCGAACCTGCAGGCGATGCTGCCGATCCTCGAAGCGGTTGTTCAGAGCGGCCGTCCGCTACTGATCATCGCCGAAGACATCGAAGGCGAAGCCCTGGCGACGCTTGTGGTCAACAAGCTGCGCGGCGGCCTCAAGGTTGCAGCGGTCAAGGCACCGGGCTTCGGCGATCGCCGCAAGGCCATGCTGGGCGATATCGCCACGCTGACTGCTGGCGAGATGATTTCCGAAGACCTCGGCATCAAGCTTGAAACCGTCACCATCGCCATGCTCGGCCAAGCCAAGCGCGTCACCATCGACAAGGACAACACAACGATTGTCGACGGTGCCGGCGAAGCCAGCGAGATCAAGGCACGGGTTGAACAGATCCGCTCGCAGATCGAAACCACCACGTCCGATTACGACAAGGAAAAGCTGCAGGAACGTCTGGCGAAGCTCGCCGGCGGTGTTGCCGTGATCAAGGTTGGCGGCGCTTCGGAAGTCGAAGTGAAGGAACGCAAGGACCGCGTCGATGATGCGCTCCACGCGACCCGCGCTGCGGTCGAAGAAGGCATCGTCCCGGGCGGCGGTACCGCGCTGCTCTATGCCACCAAGGCACTTGAGGGCATGAAGGGTGCGAATGACGACCAGACCAAGGGTATCGACATCGTCCGCAAGGCGATCCAGACTCCGCTGCGTCAGATCGCCCAGAATGCAGGTCATGATGGCGCCGTGGTTGCGGGCAATCTGCTGCGCGAGAACGACGAAACGCAGGGCTTCAATGCTGCAACCGACGTGTACGAAAACCTGGTTGCGACCGGCGTGATCGATCCGACCAAGGTTGTCCGGATCGCTCTGCAGGACGCAGCCTCGGTTGCCGGCCTGCTGATCACGACCGAAGCCGCGATCGCGGAGAAGCCTGAAGACAAGCCAGCCATGGGCGGAATGCCCGGCGGCGGCATGGGCGGCATGGGCGGCATGGACTTCTAACGTCCGAGCCATCTGCCAATCAGAATTGGGGCCGGGGGAGCAATCTTCCGGCCCTTTTTCATGCGCCCCATTTTATTCGATGATCGGCTTGTTTTGGCACGCAGTCACTTTTTCCTGTGCAATATCACCCGGATAATCGCATAATGGGGGGCCGCCCGCATGCACAAGGCGCTTCACCGCGCCGGCATATAAGCGAATCAACGAGTTCGTTAGGGAAATAGAAAGCATGGATTGGATAGATTTCGCTTGGTGAAAACAGGACTTTTCTTGCGAGTGACGGGAATGCTGGCGCTAGCCAGTGCGTTTGCCGTTCCAGCGACTGCTGCTGGTGGTGATTCGCTGGAACGTCAGTTTGACAAGACTTTTGGTGCCGAACTTCGCGTGCCTGCTCCCCAGGTTCTGCTTCCGCCGGCGCGATCCTCGACGATTCAGCCCTGGTCGGGCCAGGTCACCGCACCACGCAGCTATTCCAGCAGCCTTGAAGCCCAGCTTGCCGCGATTGCCAGCGCTGAGCGCGGCCGGATCGGGGTTGCCGCAATCGATCTGGCAACCGGCCGCAATATCGCCGTTCTGGGCGATCAGGCGTTCCCGCTCGCCAGCACCAGCAAGATCGCTATTGCCGCCACTTTCCTGCAAGGCGTTGATGATGGCCGCTATCGGCTGACTGACCAATATCCGTTGTTGGTCCCGGTCGCCTCGGCCAAATTATCAAGTGCTGTCGCCCCGGTCCGCGCGGGCCAGATAGTATCGGCCCTTGGGCTGATCGAGCTGTCGCTGACCCGCAGCGACAATCCGGCCACCGATGCGCTGCTGGCGGCTGTCGGCGGACCGCAAGCGGTCAATCGCTGGCTGCGGACGGCGGGTCTTAACGGGCTGCGGATTGATCGCGATATCGCCACGCTGGTCCGCGATGACGGCTTGATCAATCCCGCCACTTCGGTCGATCTGCGGGACAGCACTACCCCACAGGCAATGGTCCGGCTGCTGAGCGGGCTCCACCGCGGCGATTGGCTCAGCGATTCGAGCCGCGCGGTGCTGCTTGGGGCGATGGAACGTTGCCTTACTGGCAAGCGCCGGATCCGCGGAATGCTGCCTGAAGGCGCCCGGGTCGCGCATAAGACCGGCACGCTCAGCAACACCGCCAGCGACGTCGGGTTCATTACCACACCCGATGGCCGCACGATCGCTCTGGCGATCTATGTTACCGGCCAGGGCGGCAAGCCGAACCGCGACGCCCGGATCGCCAGCATCGCCCGGACGATCTATGATGGCTATCTGGCCGAATCCGCCAGCCTGCGACGCACAGCTTCGCGCTAAGACACCAGTTCATGGCTTGATCGCGGATTTTGCGTCAATCCAGGGCCCGGTTTACACCCTCCCATTGCGCCCGCGCGATCGCAAGCGCCGGGTATTTCGGCATATCAGCCGTCAGCTTGTCCAGCGCCATCCGGCGCAACTGCGCCAATAGGCCGGGGGTGGCCAGACTGGCCCTGCCCGACAGCAAATCGGCCGACAGCGCCGCATCGATAGCGCGCGGTCGCAGCGCCAACTCGCGGGTCACGATCCCCAGCGCATTGCGGGCCACCGCCAGATTGAATTTTGCCCGCGCGTTACTTTCTGGCCCGCCAAGCGATGCACCGCTGACCAGCGGCTTGATTTCATTGGCCAGCCATTCTGACACAGCAGTCAGGATTTCTCCTGCGCTTGGCTCACCGATGCTCATGGCGAGCGGCGCGGCGGAGGGCGGCAGGGGCCGGACGCGCTCCGCCTCAGCCGCTTCTTCTTCCAGCAGCAGCAGCAGATCGAGCTCCTGCTCCGCCGTCCGCCGCGCGATTACCACCCGTTCGATCGCACGGTCGCTGCCCGAGCGCCAGTAATCTCCCATCTGCAGGCAGCCCAGCGCCCACCAGAAGGTCCGATAGACCAACCAAAATCGCAACCGCGCCGGATCGACCTCGGATCCGCTTGCAGCGCGGTAGGCCGCCAGCCAGTCTGCCAGCGAAGCGAGGCCAAACGCTGGCCGATCGGGCCGGGAAAAGCGCCATACAGTCATGCAGCCATAGGCCAGATCCTCATGTGGGTCGCCAAGGTGAGCCAGTTCCCAGTCAAGCACCCCGGTCAGACGGCCCCGATCAACCAGCAGATTGCCCAGCCGGAAATCACCGTGAACCAGCCGGGATGGAAGCGGGCCGGGAATGTGTTGCTCCAGCCAGCGCAATGCCAGCGCCAGCACCGGGCGATCACCGCCATAAGCGAAGAACCGGCTGCGCAGCTCGGCCAGCGCTTCGGCGGTATCCATCACCGGCAGGGCAGGAAGCCGCGATGCATCTGTGCGGTGAATCGCCGCCATTTCGCGGGCGATATCGGCTATCAGCGGTGCCGGATCAGCTTCGGCCAGGATCACGGCGGGATCAGATGTGCCGGGAATGGCGCGCATGATAAAGCCGGTGCCGATCCTGTCTTGCAGGGCCAGTTCGATCAGAATTTCCGGAGCAGCGACCCCGGCCGCGAAGGCCGCGCGAATCAATGCCGCTTCGCCGGCATGGTCCATCGGCCGCCCGGCCATCATCGCTGCCGAGGGGGCGCGGCGCAGCACCAGCGGCTGATCGCCCGCGAAAAACCGCCAGCTCTCCATGCTGGCGCCGCCGGACAGCCGCTCCAGCCCATGCGGAGCAGGCAGGCCGCTGCGAGCGAGTGCCGCAGCCAGCCCCTCGTCCAGCGCAACAACCGGATTGGTAGCTGTTCCACTCATCGGGGTCAGCTTGGCATTGCTGGCCGCTGCGGGCAAGCGCGGGACTTGTGCAAACGAAGATGGGCAAAAAGAAAAGGGGCGCGAAGTTTCCCCCGCGCCCCCCAATCTTTGCCGTTAGGCGAAGATTACATCTTCTTGGTGGCATCCGCAGCAGCGGCAGCAGCGTCGCCAGCAGCGTCGGTTGCAGCGGCAGCAGCGTCAGTTGCCGTGGCGGCAGCGTCGGTTGCAACAGCAGCAGCGTCAGTTGCAGCAGCGGCTTCAGTAGCGGCTTCGGTAGCAGCTTCGGTTGCTTCGGTAGTGGCTTCAGGAGCCTTTTCCGAACAAGCCGAGAGAGCGAGAGCGGCGCCGGCAGCGGCAGCAGCGAGAACGATCTTGCGCATGTATGGTATTCCTTGAACAGCGAGTGGACCACGCGCGACACAATGTCAGAGTGACATTGTGGGCCGAGCGGAAAGACTACCTCATCGGTAGACTTCGCGCGTCAATTAATCGCCTTCGTTTCTGGATGCAAGCGATTGTCGCGCGATTAGTGATTTCGCGGACAAATTTGGCGGATAACCGAGGTGACACATGATTGTGGCAAGGCTGTGACAGCACGGTAAACATGCCCCGGGCGCGAATCAGCTGGCCATTCTTCGGCCAACCGGCCCCATTTGGCCTTCCGGTTCGGTCCTGCTAGGCGTAGTCAATGGAGCCCAAACAGCATCTCTACCTGGTTGATGGATCAGCCTATATCTTCCGCGCCTATCACCGGCTTCCGCCGCTGACCAACCCGCTGGGTGTGCCGGTTGGCGCGGTTTATGGCTATACCACGATGCTGTGGAAGCTGGCCGATGACCTCAACAAGGCCGATGGGCCGACCCATCTGGCGGTGATCCTCGACAAGTCGGGGAAGTCGTTCCGCAATGACCTGTATGATCAGTACAAGGCCAACAGGCCGCCGGCGCCCGAGGATCTGGTCCCCCAGTTCCCGCTGATTCGCGACGCCACCCGCGCCTTTTCGTTGCCTCTGATCGAAGAAGAAAACGTCGAGGCGGACGACATGATCGCTTCCTATGCCCGCGTCGCGGCGCAGGCGGGCTGGGATGTGACGATCGTTTCATCCGATAAGGACCTGATGCAGCTGATCGGAACTTGCGGACCTACTGAAAATGGACCGGGCGGCGGCCGGATCGACATGCTCGATACGATGAAGAACCTGCGAATCGGCATTCCCGAGGTCGAAGAGAAATTCGGGGTCGCCCCCGATCTGGTTGGCGATGTGCTGGCCTTGATGGGTGATTCGTCTGACAATATTCCCGGCATTCGCGGGATCGGGCCGAAAACCGCGACCAAGCTGATCCAGGAGCATGGCAGCCTTGAAGGCGTGCTCGCCGCCGCGCCGGACATGAAACCGGGCAAGCTGCGCGACAGCCTGATCGAGCAGGTCGATATGGCGCGGCTCTCACGCGTGCTGGTCCAGCTCAAGGAAGATTGCCCGCTGCCTCTGGCGCTCGACGAATTCAAGCTGGGCGCAATTCCGCCCGCACCGCTCACCGCGTTCCTTTCCGAGCACGGCTTTGCCAGCCTGCTCAAACGGCTGGGGGCCGGCTCAGGCAGCCCGGAGCGCAAGACCCAGCTCCATCCGGGAAAGCCGCTGACAGCTGGCGCCGGGCCGATCGAAGGTTCTGCCCGCCAGCCGTTGCCCGAAATGCCGGCGATCGATTATGCCGCCTACGAATGCGTCCAGACGATAGAAGCGCTCGACCGCTGGATCGCCCGGGCCGCAGCAGCACGGACGGTTGCCTTTGATACAGAGACCAGCGCGCTTGATGCGATGCGGGCCGATCTGGTCGGGATCAGCCTGGCCACTGGGCCAAATCAGGCCTGCTACATTCCGCTCGGCCACGGCGGGACCGATATGTTTGCGCAAAAGCCCGAGCAAATTGACCGCGGCGAGGCGCTCGCCCGGTTGAAGCCGTTGCTCGAAAGCGATGCGGTGCTTAAGGTCGGCCAGAACATCAAATACGATCTCAATGTGATGGCGCGCTATGGGATCGCCGTCAGCCCGATCGACGATACGATGGTGATCAGCTTCGATCTGGATGCCGGACGGGGCGAGGATGGTATCGGCGGCGGTCACGGGATGGACGAGCTGGCGCAGCGCCACCTTGGCCACACCTGCATCGCCTTCAAGGATGTCTGCGGCAGCGGAAAAAAAGCGATCAGCTTTGCCGAAGTGCCGTTGGACAAGGCGGTGGCTTATGCCGCCGAAGACGCCGACGTAACCTGGCGGCTGCATGCGGTGTTGAAATCGCGGCTGGCCGACGAGGCGGCGAGCCGGGTTTACCAGCGGGTCGACCGTCCGCTGATAGCTGTGGTGGCGCAAATGGAACGCCACGGCATCAAGGTCGACCGGGAACGACTGTCCGGGCTGTCTGCCGAATTCGCCACTGCCATCAGCGCGCTCGAGGCCGAGATTCACGAGCTGGCCGGGGAAAGTTTCACGATCGGCAGCCCCAAGCAACTGGGCGACATCCTGTTCGACAAGATGGGCCTGAAGGGCGGCAAGAAGGGCAAGAGCGGGCAATATTCAACCGACGTCGGCATATTGGAAGGCCTGGCCGGGCAGGGCGTGGTGATGGCCGCCAAGGTGCTCGAATGGCGGCAATTGTCGAAATTGCGCTCGACTTACACCGAGGCATTGCAAGCCGCGATCAACCCCGACACCGAGCGCGTCCATACCAGCTACAGCCTGGTTGGCGCGCAGACCGGGCGGCTGTCGTCAACCGAGCCGAACTTGCAGAACATCCCGATCCGTACCGAGCTGGGCCGTCAGATCCGCGATGCTTTCGTGGCCGGGCCCGGAAACGTGCTGCTCGCCGCCGATTACAGCCAGATCGAGCTGCGCCTGGCCGCGCATATGGCCGATGTTCCGGCGCTGAAGGAAGCGTTCGCGGCCGGGGAAGACATCCACGCCCGCACCGCGATGGAAATGTTCGGCGAGGTCAACCGTGATACCAGGGGCCGGGCCAAGACAATCAATTTCGCGATCCTTTATGGCATCTCCCGCTGGGGTCTGGCCGGACGGCTGGGAGTAACCGCTGAAGAAGCCCAGGCGATGATCGACCGCTATTTCGAGCGGTTTCCGGGCATCCAGCGCTATATCCACGAAACTCTCGAAAACGTGCGTGAGCGGGGCTATTCGCAAACGCTGTTCGGGCGCAAATGCTGGTTCCCACGGATCAATTCGAAGAACCAGGCCGAGCGTCAGGGGAGCGAGCGGGCCGCGATCAATGCGCCGATCCAGGGCACCTGCGCCGATATCATCAAGCGCGCCATGGCGCGGATGATGCCCGCGCTGGAAGCTGCCGGTCTAAGTCACGTGCGGATGCTGCTGCAGGTCCATGACGAGCTGGTGTTCGAACTGCCCGAAGGTGATGTCGCTGCCGCCCGACTGGTGATCGAGCGGATTATGGCCGAGGCTGCATTGCCTTCGGTCAAGCTCGACGTCCCGCTGGGGATCGAGATCGGCACCGGACTTAGCTGGGGGGCGGCGCATTGAGCCTGCCGGCATCCGCCACAATCGCGAGCCGGTTCGGCATGCTGACCGACAGCTTCCTGGCCGTCGCCATCGCGGTGGCCGCGGCGCTGGTGCTGCACCTGTTGCTGTTTGCGCTGCTCAGCCGTTTTGCCAGGCTGTCACATCTTGAATCCGATCAGGTCGTGGTGGACCGGCTGCGCCATCCGCTGCGCTGGTCGTTCGTCGCCATCGGCATTTCATTGGCCGCTGAAACCGACCCGGCACTGTCGCGGGCCTGGCTGGCGATCGAACGGTTCCTTGTCCCGGCGCTGCTCGGCTGGGTTGCCTTTGCGCTGGTCAAGGCTTTCGCCCGGGTGCTGGAAAGCCGCGCCGAGCTGTCCAGCGACGAGTTTGCCGCGCGCAGCCGCCGCACCCGCGTGGCGATCCTTTCACGGACCGCCGGTTTCATCATCGTATTCGTCACTGTCGCGTTGATCCTGCTGGGCATTCCGGGCGTGCGCAATGTCGGCGTGACACTGATCGCCTCGGCCAGTCTGGTCGGGCTGGCAGTCGGCGCGGCGGCGCAACCGGCGCTCAAATCGGTGCTGGCGGGCATGCAGATGGCGCTGACCGAGCCGATCCGGATCGACGATTTCGTGGTGATCGACGGTGAAAGCGGGCGGGTCGAGGATATAAGGATGAGCTATGTGGTGATCCGCACCGCCGATGAGCGGCGGCTGATCGTGCCGACCACCAAATTCCTCGAAACCACCTTCCAGAACTGGACCCGGGTGGCGGGCGGGATCACCGGATCGGTGGTTTTCCCGATCAAGCCGGGCGGCGCAATCGCTCCGATCCGGGAGGCCTATCTGGCGGCGATCAAGGCCCACGACTGCTGGGACGGGCGAACCGCGCTGCTACAAGTCAGCGAAAGCCGGGTCGATTCGATCGAGCTCAAGCTGGTGATGAGCGCGCATGATCCCGCCGCGCTGGCAAAGCTGCGCCTCGCGATGCGCGAGGAGATGCTCGAATGGCTCCGCGAGACCATGCCCGAGGCGCTTTGCACCGCGGTATAACGTTGCCCCGGGTCAAGCCAGGGACAACGCCTTTCATCTATGCTTTTTGTCCCGCGTCGATTCGACCATACCGGGCGCAAGAAAGCCAACCGGGGCCACTTCCATCGCCCGCTTCTTGAGCTCGCCCTTCATCTTGGCGTATTCCGCTTCCATTTCTGCCGTCACGGTGGCGCGGCTGTCGGCCAGCGCCTCGGTGAAATCGGCTGCTGTCACCGTCTTGACCTTTTCGCCGTGCGCACGGATCGCGGTGAGGCCTGCGCGCCGCACCACATCTTCCAGATCGGCCCCGGTGAAGCGGTCGGTTTCCTTGGCAATGGCGGCCAGATCGACATCCTTGGCGAGCGGCATGTTGCGCGTGTGGATCTTCAGGATATGGGCGCGGCCATCCTCGGTCGGGGTGCCGACATAGACCAGCTCATCGAACCGGCCCGGTCGCAGCAAGGCCGGATCGACCAACGCCGGGCGGTTGGTGGCCCCGATCACGATCACCGAAGACAGCTCTTCCATCCCATCCATTTCCGCAAGGATCGTATTGACCACGCGGGCCGTCACCTGCGGCTCGTTGCCGCTCGACCCGCGCGCGGGGACAAGGCTGTCGATCTCGTCGATGAAGATCACGCAAGGGGCCACTTGCCGGGCGCGGGCAAACAGCCGGCTGATCTGCTGCTCGCTTTCCCCGTACCATTTGCTGAGCAGGTCCGAGCTCTTGATCGCGATGAAATTGGCCTCTGCCTCTTTCGCGACGGCCTTGGCCAGCAAGGTCTTGCCGGTGCCGGGCGGGCCATAGAGCAGGAACCCTTTGGCCGGGCGGATACCCAGCCGGTGGAATGCTTCGGGGTTACGCAGCGGCAGTTCCACGCCTTCGCGCAGTTTCATCTGGGCATCATCAAGCCCGCCAATATCAGCCCAGCCGATGTTGGGCACCTGGACCATAACCTCGCGCATAGCGCTGGGCTGGACGCGTTTCAGTGCGGCAACAAAATCCTCGCGCGTGACAGAGAGATTGTCCAGCACCTCTGCCGGGATGGTCTGCGCCTCAAGATCAAGCAACGGCATGATCCGCCGCGTGGTTTCGATCGCCGCCTCACGCGCCAGCGCGGCCAGATCTGCGCCGACAAAGCCGTGAGTGGTGCGGGCCAGCTCGTCCAGGCTGACGCCTTCGGCGAGCGGCATACCGCGGGTGTGGATGCCAATGATCTCTCGCCGCCCGCTTTCATCGGGGACACCGATAATGATTTCGCGATCAAACCGGCCGGGACGGCGGAGCGCCTCGTCGATCGCATCGGGGCGGTTGGTGGCGGCGATCACCACGATATTGGAGCGCGCCTGCAACCCGTCCATCAGCGTCAGCAGCTGGGCAACGAGACGCTTTTCCGCCTCGCCCTGAACCTGACCGCGCTTGGGAGCAATCGAGTCGATCTCGTCGATGAACACGATCGAGGGTGACGCCTTGGCGGCTTCCTCGAACACTTCGCGCAGGCGCCGCTCGCTCTCGCCATAGGCCGAACCCATGATTTCGGGGCCGTTGATGGTGAAGAAACTGGCTTCGCTCTCATTGGCAACCGCTTGCGCCAGCCGGGTCTTGCCAGTGCCCGGCGGCCCATGCAGCAACACCCCCTTGGGCGGATCGACCCCAAGGCGCGTGAACAGTTCGGGATAGCGCAGCGGCAGTTCTACCATTTCGCGCAGCTGGCGGATCGTATCACCCATCCCGCCGACATCGTCATAATTGACATCGCCGCGGCCGGTGCGGGCTTCTTCGTATTCCTCGCGCAGCTCGATCTCGGTGTTCTCGTCGATATGGACGATGCCCTTGGGCGTGGTCGAAACGACCGTGAGGCGGATTTGAGTGAGCGCATAGGCCGGGGTGTTGAACATCCGCGCCACCTGCGGCGGCATGTCCCTGACCTGCTGCTGGCCAGTAGTCGCCACAAGATCGCCCGCCATCAAGGGCCGGGCGAAGAAATTGCGCTTGAGCGCCTGCGCCGGGCCTTGCAGCCGCATTTCGCGCTGGGCAGGCGCAAACACTACCCGGCTGGCGGGGCGCGATTCGGCGCGGGTGACGTGGACATGATCGCCCGAGCCAACCTCGGCATTGGCGCGCTGCAACCCGTCGAGCCGGATCACTTCCAGCCCATCATCTTCGGGATAGGCCAGGACTGCGCGCGCAGCGGTGGTGCGCTTGCCGGCAATCTCGACCACATCGCCTTCGGTGATGCCCAGTCTGGCCATGGTCGTTTTGGGCAGGCGGGCAATCCCGTGTCCGCTTTCTTCCTGCCGCGCCGCCGCCACCTGCAGCCGAACCGCCTTGTCATCGGTTTTCGCGTCAACCACTTTCGCGCCTGCATCAGCCATCGAATCGCTTCCTGCCTGTTGTCCGGTTCATCCGGGGGAAGAAGAAAGCTAGGAACTGACTGGCCCGATTGCAAATCAGGCAGCCGGGCAAGAACGCCGGGAGGCCGGAAACCGGTTGGAAAAAGGCTTAGGAGTTGCCGACCCCCTCCCGGACAGGGACAAAAAAAGGCCCGGGCGTTGCCGACCGGGCCTATGAAAGTTTTGGGAGAGGATGCCTGAAAAGGCAGAACCTGAGTGTCATTTCGCCACCTATTGTGCAAGTGCGAAATGCGCATCGCTTGTTGCGTAATTTGCAACTGTAGTTGCGTATCTGTCATGAACGTTTGAATTTCCACAGAAAATAGTCAGCCTTGGCGCAGATCGCAATGTCCAAAAAGTTCCTGCCCTGGAGGTATTCGCTGCGATGCAACAGATTGTTCTCGGCAGACTCTGCCCGCCTGACCAGCCCCTTCCGACTAATGCGCCAGCAGCAATGGCGGCGACTTCTGCTCATCGAGGAAATAGCGCGTGACCCCCCCGAACAGCAGTTCCCGCATCCGGCTGTGACTGAAGGCACCCAGCGCAATCAGTTCAGCCTCCAGACGCAAGGCCGCAGTCAGCAGCGTCTCTTCGACCGAATTGCCGCGTTCGAGCTCGTGCAACTCGGCCTTGATGCCGTGGCGCGAGAGATAGCGGAGCGCCTCTGTTGAGGGGAAACCGGCTTCACTCGCCCCCTTGCCCGAGCTTACGGTCAGCACATTAACCTGCCCGCTTCCCGCCAGCATCGGCGCGACCGAGCGCAGCGCCACTGCCGCCTCGTTTCCGCCATCCCAGGCGATGCAGGCATTGCGCACCGGCATCCGGAGCGCGGTGGTGTCCGGCAGAGCCAGCACCGGACAACGCACCGCCAAGGCCAGATCGCCGGCATAGCCACAGCTGCGCGAAACAATCGCAACGTCGGCCAGTTGGGCCGCTGCAGCCATTGCATCGAGCGGGCGCTGTTCGAACTGGAGCACATCGAACGGAACATCTTCACGCGCCAATTGCAGGGTCACGGCTTCGGCCAGCGCATCATCATCGGCCAGCGCCGCATCTAGCGCCTCGCGCGCAACGTAAGTGCCGCCGAACGGATCAATCGTGACATAGCTGTCGAGCGGGGTATCGATCAGCAAGGTAACGTGGCCGTCATTGGCCCGGGCTAGATCAAGCGCGGTGTCGAGCCGGGCCTGCATACCGGGATCACGACCGACTTTAACAAGAATGGAACGCATGCTGGCCTCCTTTTGCGCCGCCCTTATGAAGCCGATTCGCAGATGACACCATGATCTAGATCAAAAGCGGGCGTGCTTGCACGGCGGCGCGCCTTGCGCCAATGGCCGCGAGAAACTTGTTACGGGGAACCAGATGCCGCGCCGCTTTACCGCCGTGATCTTCGACTTCGGCGGGGTGATAACCTCGTCACCCTTTGAAGCATTCAACCGGCTTGAGGCGGAGCGCGGCTTGCCGCATGATTTCGTCCGGCAGGTCAATACCAGCGATCCCGACGACAACGCCTGGGCGCGATTTGAACGCGCCGAGATCGACGCGGCTGCCTTTGATGCCGCGTTCGAACAAGAGGCCGCCAGGCTGGGCCATCCACTGCCCGGGCGCGAAGTGCTGGCGGTGCTGGCCGGCAGTGTTCGTCCGGCCATGGTCGCCGCGCTCGACACGCTGAAAAACCACGATTTTGCCTTGGGCTGCATCACCAACAATGTGCCCGCCGGCACGGGCGCAGGGATGGCCGGATCGGCAGGCAAGGCTAGCGCCTATGCGGATATATTCATGCGGTTCGATCACGTGATCGAAAGCTCCAAGGCCGGGATCCGCAAGCCCGATCCCAGAATCTACCAAAAGATGTGCGAGATGCTGGCGGTGGAGCCGCAAGCTTGCATCTACCTCGATGACCTGGGGATCAACTGCAAGCCTGCTGCCATGCTGGGCATGCACGCGATCAAGGTGGCAAGCGGCGAACAGGCACTTGCCGATCTTTCAGCCGTGCTGGGGTTGCAATTGCCGGAAGCCTCGCCTTCAACTAACCCCGCGCACTCGCCCATTGAGGATGCCCGATGAACAAGCTTTTCCCTGACGCCACTGCGGCCTTGTCCGGTCTGCTGCGCAACGACATGTTGATCGCTTGCGGTGGCTTCGGGCTGTGCGGTATTCCCGAACGGCTGCTCGATGCGATGGTCGCAAGCGGCGTGACCGGTTTGACATTCGCCAGCAACAACGCCGGGATCGACGGCGAAGGGATCGGCAAGCTGCTCCGTACCCGCCAGGTCAAAAAGATGATCGCCAGCTATGTCGGCGAGAACAAGGAGTTCGAGCGGCAGTATCTTTCGGGCGAGCTGGAAGTGGAGTTCTCCCCCCAGGGCACCCTGGCCGAGCGGATGCGCGCCGGCGGCGCGGGCATTCCCGGGTTCTACACCAAGACCGGCGTCGGCACGCTGGTGGCGGATGGCAAGGAAGTGAAAAGCTTTAACGGTGAGGAATACATCCTCGAGCAGGGGATTTTCGCCGATCTTGCGCTGGTCAAGGCATGGAAGGCCGACACCACCGGCAATGTCGTGTTTCGCAAGACTGCGCGCAATTTCAACGTGCCGGCAGCCCATTGCGGCAAGATTTGCGTGGTCGAGGTGGAGGAGCTGGTCCCGGCGGGCGCGCTTGACCCCGATTGCATCCATTTGCCCGGCGTTTACGTCCAGCGGATGATCGTCGGCAGCCCGTATGACAAGAAGATCGAATTCCGCACCACTCGCACCACGGATGTTGGCTGATGACCAAGCATGATGGCCTCACCAAAGGCTGGAGCCGTGATCAGATGGCTGCTCGCGCCGCGCAGGAGCTGCAGGACGGCTATTATGTCAACCTGGGCATCGGTATCCCGACGCTGGTAGCGAACCATGTGCCGTCTGACATCACCGTGACGCTGCAATCCGAAAACGGGATGCTGGGGATCGGACCCTTCCCGACCGAGGACGAGGTTGACGCCGATCTGATCAACGCCGGCAAGCAAACCATCAGCGAACTGCCACATTCGGCCTATTTCGATAGCGCCGCCAGCTTTGCGATGATCCGCGGCGGGCATATCGATCTGACCGTGCTGGGAGCGATGGAAGTGGCCGAGAACGGCGACATCGCCAACTGGATGGTTCCCGGCAAGATGATCAAGGGCATGGGCGGGGCGATGGATCTGGTCGCCGGCGTCAAGAAGATCATCGTGGTGATGGAACACTGCGCCAAGGACGGCAGCCCAAAATTCATCCCAGCCTGCACCCTGCCGCTCACCGGCAAAAACGTGGTCGACATGGTGATTACCGATCTTGCGGTCTTTACCCGCGCAGACCACAACTCCCCGTTCCGCCTTATTGAACTTGCGCCCGGAGTGACGGCGGACGACATCGCCGCCAAGACGACGGCACATTACCTGACCTGAGGAGAGCAATGCCATGACTATCCGCGTGCACCATTTGCGCATTTCGCGATCGACCCGGATCATCTGGCTGATGGAAGAACTGGGGCTGCCCTATGAACTCATTCAGCACACCCGCGATCCGGTCACCTTCCGCTCGCCGCCCTCGCTCTATGATGCCCATCCGCTCGGCAAGGCCCCGGCGGTGGAGATCGACGGGCGGGTAATGGTCGAAAGCTCGGCCATCATCGAATATATCGTCGATCGCCACGGCGGCGGCAAGCTGCTGCCGCAGGGGGATGGCCGGCCTGAATACCTCGAATGGCTCCATTTTGCCGAAGGTACGCTGGGGATGCCGATGCTGATGCGGATGCTCGGCCCGCGGCTGGGGCTGGGCGAGGCTGCACTGGGCTTCATGGACGCCGAACTCAAGAAGCAGCTCGACTGGATCGAGAGCGAGCTTGAGGGCAAGAGCTTCCTGTGCGGCGAGACCTTCACCGGGGCGGATATCAACCTTGAATATCTGCTCGAACATGCCGTGCAAATGGGGCTCCTGACGGGCCGCCCCAATCTGTCCCGCTATCAGGCATCGCTGACCGCGCGCCCAGCCTACAAGAAGGCGATCGAGATCGGCGGTCCGGTCACTTTGCCGCGCGGCTAAGCCGATGAACAACGCCCTGTGCCGCCTGACCGGCTGCGATTTCCCGCTGTTCGCCTTCAGCCACTGCCGCGATGTGGTGGTGGCGGTCAGCAAGGCGGGCGGGTTCGGCGTGCTCGGCGCAACCCGGTTCAGCCCGGACCAGCTGGAGAAAGAGCTGGCCTGGATCGACGCCCATGTCGATGGCAAGCCCTACGGTGTCGATGTGCTGGTGCCCGAAACGGTCGATCCGCGCGTGGCCGAGCTTGCCAGCAATGCCGCCCGCGCGGCCGCCATTTCGCCTGAACACAAGGCATTCGCCGCCGATCTGCTGGCCCGTTATGGCGTAACAGGGGGCAGCGATGCGCCGGTACTGCGTGAGCGGATGGGGATTACGCCCGAAAACGGCCTCGCGCTGATGGAAGTCGCCTTCCGCCACCCGATCCGGCTGATCGCCAATGCGCTGGGAATTGCCCCGGCGGCGATGATCGCCCAGGGCAAGGCGCGCGGGATCCCGGTCGCGGCGCTGGTGGGGGCCAAGGAGCACGCGTTGCGCCAGGCCGAAGCCGGGGTCGATATCATCGTTGCCCAGGGCGGCGAAGCGGGCGGACACTGCGGCGAGGTTTCGACGCTGGTGCTGATCCCCGAAGTGGTCCGGGCGTTGAAGAAGGCGGGCCATGACATCCCGGTGCTGGCTGCCGGCGGGATCATGACCGGGGCGCAGATGGCCGGGATGATGGCGGCCGGCGCGCAAGGGGCGTGGACCGGCTCGGTCTGGCTGGCGACGCCCGAGGCGGAAACGAGCGAGGCGTTCCGCGCCAAGATGATTGCCGCGCGCAGCCGCGATACGATCCGCTCGAAAAGCCGCACCGGCAAACCCGCGCGCCAGCTCCGCACCGCCTGGCACGAGGCATGGGACAGCCCCGATGGCCCCGGCACGCTGCCAATGCCGCTGATGGGGATGGTTTCCGAGCCGAGCTTTGCGCGGGTCGAGAAGGCCGTGTTGGGTGGCAACGAAGCGGCCCGCGATCTGGTCAGCTATTTCGTCGGGCAAGGCGTCGGCCTGGTCGAAGCTGAACGCAGCGCCCGCCAGGTGGTGCAGGATTTCCGCGAGGAATTTGCCGAGGCAATATTGGCGCTTACCGCGATGCTCGGCGACGATTGATAGCCAGACGCGCTGTGGTGTGACATAAAGCTGTCATGCTTCAGTCAACCAGGTTGCGGAACCGCTATCTCGACGTTCTCGCATCGATTTATATTTACAATGAATTCCGCGGTTACACCTCGCTTGACCGCGTGTTGGAAGGGGTGCGCGCGCATTGTCCGGACGACAGCCGGTTCATCGCCGAAGTGGTCAAACACCGTGAAGATGAGCGCAAGCACTATGTGATGTTCAAACGCTGGTTTGAACGGCAGGGCCGGATGCCGCTGCAATTGAACCGCGGTTATGGCCATATCGATCGCTTTATCGAGTGGATCTTCGGCTGCACGATCGAGGAGATCGACACGACGGCCGTGCTTGGCAATCCGGGCGAGTTCGAAAAGCTGTGCCGGGTGATCATGCTGACCGAGCAGCGCGGCTTCACTCAGGTCGAAATCCTGCTCAAGAGCGGCCCGGTCCGATCCGATCCGATCATGAACAAGATTTTCCAGATCGTGCACAAGGACGAGCCTGATCACTTCCTGCCCTATCAGCACTGGCTGGAGCGCAACGGCAAAGCCACCGCCCGCTGGAACGAGCGGGCCGCCGATTGGTGCATTCACAAGATCCTGATGCTGGGCAAGTTGCCGGCGATCTTCCTCAATCCCGCCGCGCCCCGCTTGACCCGCTGGCCCGATGAGGATGCCGCGGTTTACGCGAATTGAAACTCTAAGCTCATCGCGCTGAACAATCCCGTCACCCTGAACTTGTTTCAGGGCCCATTTCTCCCCACTCCCCGCCGTCTCCGCAGGCGCAATGGATCCTGAAACAAGTTCAGGATGACGGCTTGTGAAATGGATGGTGACCGCGCTAACCTTACTCCCATGACCTACACATTGATCACCGCCAACCGGAACTATTCAAGCTGGAGCCTGCGCCCGTGGGTGCTGATGAAGGCGCTCAGCATTCCGTTCAAGGACCGGATCGAGCCCTTCACCCAGCCCGACAATTACGAGGATTTCCGCAAATTCTCTCCCACCGGGCAAGTGCCGCTGCTGATCGATGGCCCGCGGATGATCCCGGATTCGCTCGGCATCACGCTCTATCTGGCCGAAAGTCACGCGGGCATCTGGCCGGCCGATGAAGAGGCGCGGGTGTTCGCCCAGGGCGCAGTCGCGGAAATGCATGGCGGGTTCGGACACCTGCGAGGTGATTGCGCCATGAATGTCGGGGTGCGGGTCAGACTGAGGCCAATGTCGCTCGGCCTCCAGCGCAATATCGCCCGGCTGCGCGAAATTTTCGAGACCGGCCTGACCCGGTTCGGCGGCCCGTGGCTGGCCGGCGCAGCGTTCACTGCCGCTGACGCCTTTTACGCCCCCGTCGCTTACCGCATCCGCACCTATGGGCTGGATGTCGGGGCCGGACAGAAGTGGGTCGATCAGGTGTTAACCCACCCGGCGATGCTGGAGTGGGAAGCCGCCGCGCTGGCCGAGGATTGGCGCGA
>JBKJTN010000134.1:0-8676 GCA_046590275.1 Novosphingobium sp. | reverse complement strand
TGTTCCGTGTCCGCCTCGAAAATGATCACGAAGTTCTGGGCCATACCGCCGGCAAGATGCGCAAGAACCGCATTCGCGTGCTGGTGGGCGACGAGGTGCTGTGCGAACTCACCCCCTATGATCTGACCAAGGGCCGGATCACCTATCGCTTCATGCCCGGCCGCGGCGGTCCCGGCCAGTTCTGAGTAGGGGCGTGACCGCGCCCCTGTTGATCCTCGCTTCCGCTAGTCCGCGCCGGCTTGAACTGCTGGCCAGGCTTGGCGTGATCCCGGCGCAGGTCGCGGCAACTGATATTGACGAAACTCCCCTGCCGCGCGAAGTCCCGCGAGACTATGCGCGGCGCATGGCGCGGGAAAAGGCGTTGGCAGTCTCCGCGGAGGCCAGCTACGTGCTGGGCGGTGACACCGTGGTGGCGCTCGGCCGCCGGATCCTACCCAAGGCTGAGGATGAAGCCAGCGCCCGCAACTGCCTCGCCCTGCTCTCCGGCCGGCGCCACACCGTCTTGTCGGCGGTTGCGCTGAAAGCACCCGACGGATCGCTGCGCGAACGAATGTCGGAAACGATCGTCCGCTTCAAACCGCTCAGCAAGGCCGAGATCGATGCCTATGTCGCAGGCGGCGAATGGCACGGCAAGGCTGGCGGCTATGCCATTCAAGGCAGCGCCGAAGGACTGATCGCCTGGATCGCGGGCAGCCATTCGGGAGTCATCGGCCTGCCCTTGTTTGAAACCCGCGCGCTGCTGCGCTCCGCAGGCTTTCCCCTTGGCTGAGTGGCTGGTCGAAGCCGGCATCGGCGAGGATCGGGCGGTCCTGAACCAGAGCGGCCAGAATATTGCCGCCCGCCTTTCCTGGCCCGGCAAGCTGGGTGCCGGTCTGGTTGAGGATGCCGTCCTGATCGCGCGCTCGGCCGGATCGAAACGCGGCACTGCCCGCTTTTCCAACGGTGAGGAAGCGCTGGTCGATAGTCTCCCGCCCGGTGCCAGCGAGGGCGCGGCGCTCCGTCTGATTGTCACCCGCGCCGCAATGGCTGAACGCGGCCGGCTCAAACGCGCACAAGCACGGCCCACCAGCGATGCCCCCCGGCCCGGCCCGACCCTGGCCGAGGAACTGCGCGCGGGCGGCCATGCTGTGAAACTCGTCCGGCAGTTCGACGGCTGGGAGGAAATCTTCACCGATGCGTGGAGCGGCGAAATTGCTTTTCCGGGCGGCACGCTGAGCATTACCCCCACCCCGGCGATGACGCTGATCGATGTCGACGGCACCCTGGCTGCGCCCGCGCTGGCCTTGGCGGCAGTGCCGGCGCTGGCCGGATCAATCCGCAGACTTGATCTGGCCGGTTCGATCGGGATCGACTTCCCAACCTTGCCTGAAAAGGCAGACCGGCGCGCGGTGGACGAGGCATTGGCCGCTGCCCTCACCGGCTGGCTGCATGAGCGGACCGCGATGAACGGCTTTGGTTTCGTTCAACTGGTTGCCCGGCTTGAGCGGCCTTCGCTGCTCGCGCGGATCACTCGCGACCGGACCGGCGCCGCCGCGCGGCACCTGCTGCGGCTGGCGGAACGGGTGGAGCAGCCGGGCGCGCTGCTGCTCACCGCGCATCCCGCGGTAATCGCCGCGCTCAGGCCCGAGTGGCGGCAAGAGCTGGCCCGGCGCAGCGGCAGGACGATCCGCTATGCCACCGATCCGGGGCTTTCCTTGGATGGCGCATTCGCGCAGGCGGTGACAGTATGATTGGATCAGCATGACAGGCCCGCACCGCAAGTGCCCGATTTGCGGCAAGCCGCGCCATGCGGAGTACACGCCGTTCTGTTCGCCGCGCTGCCGGGATCGCGATCTGGTCCAGTGGCTTGAGGATGGCTATGCCCTGCCCGGCCCGGCCGCCGCGCCCGAACTTCCCGACGAGGATTAGCGAGCTGATGGCGTTAGAGGTTGGGCCCGCTAATTCCATCTTGCCAAGCCCGCGCCGCTTCTCCATAGGCGCGCTTCCAAATCGCTCGCCGGTCATCCCAATATTTTTTGGCGCGACCGCCGCAGCAGCGATGCCCGGGTAGCTCAGTTGGTAGAGCACGTGATTGAAGATCATGGTGTCGGCGGTTCGATTCCGTCCCCGGGCACCATTTGGCCCTGCGCGCGAGGTGTGATTTTCCACCTTCCGAAATCCGGCGAGTCGCGGGGGATTTTTCACTAACTTCGCTCCTATACATCATGCAACCGGCTGAATTTGTGCCGATCCGGGCCGAGGAATTGCGAAGCGAAGATAGCAGGGAGCGGGCGTGTAGGAAAATCGCTTCCTCGCTTTACTAGCGCCCCGCATCCCGGCACTAGGCACCAGTGGACGTCGAAGCATTCATTGCAAAATACTGGGGCAAGCCCGGTGGTGCCGAGCGCGCCACCTATCAGATGTTCCTGACCGAGCTGGCGGGGCTACTCGGGGCACCCACCCCCGACCCGGGCGAAAGCGGGGCGCTGGGCAATTACCAGTTCGAAGGTCCGGTCAGGTCCGAAGCGGTGTTCATGTCCAAAAGCAACAAGCGGATGGATCTTTACAAGCGCGATTGCTTCATCCTTGAAGCCAAGCAAAGCCAGCTCAAGGAAGGCGAAACGCTCCCGGCCGACCCGCCCGAAGATGCGCTTGAGCCGGTCAAGGATTTGTTCGGCAACATCACCGGATTTTCCTCCCCCAGTGGCAAACGCAAACCGCGTTATGACCGGCTGATGGCCGACGCGCGGATTCAGGCCGAGCGCTATAGCCTGGCCCTGCCCAGCGGGCACAAGCCGCCACCGTTCCTGATCGTCGCCGACATCGGGCGTGCGTTCGAGTTTTATTTCGACTGGACCGGCGACGGACGCGGCTATGGCTTCTTCCCCGATCAGCAGAGCTACCGCATCACGCTGGAACAATTGCGCGACGAAGCATCACGCGATCTGTTGCGCGATATCTGGCTTGAACCGGCCAAGGTCGATCCGCGTAAAAAGGCGGTTGCCGTCACCCGCGACATTGCCACCCGCCTCAGCCGGGTCGCCGAACAGCTGGAAACGGACGAGCGCGCCATCGTCAAAGACCGCGCCGATTTTGAAGTCGCACTCGGCATCGAGAAAACCTCGTTGTTCCTGATGCGCGTGCTGTTCTGCATGTTTGCCGAAGATGTGGAGCTGCTGCCAAAGGGCAGCTTCACCCAGTTCCTCGATGAAGCACGTGGCAAATCCGGCCAATGGTGGCGTTCGGGTCTGCATGATCTGTGGGCCAAGATGAACCAGCCCGATGCACTCAACCGCTTCTGGTCCTATGGCGACGCGATCGTCCGTCACTTCAACGGCAATCTGTTCAGTTCGGCGACGGTTTACGATCTGCCGTCCGAGTTCAAAGGCGAATTGTTCGAAGCGGCCAAGCGCGATTGGCGCAGCGTCGAACCGGCGATTTTCGGCACTTTGCTCGAACAGGTCCTGACGGTCAGCGAACGATCAAAGCTTGGCGCGCATTACACCCCGCGCCCCTATGTTCAGCGGCTGGTCAACGCCACCATCGGCGATGTGCTGGTGCCCGAATGGGAAGCGGTGCGCGATTCTGCCCGCGCGCTGGAGGCGCAGGGCAAGCACAAGGCCGCGATTGCCGCGCTGCGCAGCTTCCACCAGCGCCTGTGCGCATTGCGGATTCTCGATCCGGCCTGCGGCACCGGCAACTTCCTGTATGTTTCGATGGAATTGCTGCTGCTGCTGGAAAGCAATGCGATCCAGCTGGCGATAGAGCTAGGTGAGGTGCTGGCCCCCGCGATCCACCCCAACCAGTTCCTCGGGCTTGAGCTTAACAGCCGCGCGGCGGTAATTTCCGAACTGGTGCTGTGGATCGGCTGGCTGCGCCACCGGCTGGCCAACCACCCCGATGCCATCGGTGATCCGGTGCTGCCAACGCTGTCCAATATCAATTTCGGCACCCACGGCGGCTATGATGCGGTGCTGCGGCGCGGGGCCACCGGGGAACCGGATACCGAAAATCCGATGATTCCCGATTGGCCCGAGGCCGATTTCATCATCGGCAATCCGCCGTTTATCGCCGGCAAGGATCTGCGCAAGAAGCTGGATGGCGATTATGCGGAAAGCCTGTGGAAGGCCAACCCGCGCGTGCCCAAATCGGCCGATTTCGTCATGCAATGGTGGGATCGCGCCGCGCATATTCTGGTGGCGCAGAACAGCCCGCTGCTGCGGTTCGGGTTCGTGACCACCAATAGCATTACGCAGACGTTCAGCCGCCGGGTGATCGAGGGCTATCTTGCTAAATCCCCCTCCCCTTCAGGGGAGGGGTTAGGGGTGGGGGCTATCCCCGCAGAACCAGCGCCTGAGGCCAGCCCCCACACCCCAGCCCTCTCCCCTGAAGGGGAGAGGGAGCAGACCCTCTCCCTCATCTTCGCGATCCCCGATCACCCCTGGACCAAGGCCACCAAGGACGCCGCCGCCGTGCGGATCGCCATGACCGTGGCGGCGCGCGGGGTCTGCGATGGCAGACTGATCGAGATTACCGGCGAAAGCGGGCTGACCACCGATAACCCGGTGCTGGACGAACGCGCCGCAACCGGGCGGATCAACCCAGACCTGTCGCTGGGGTCTGATGCGGGGGCAGTGGTGCCGCTGATTGCAAATGAGGGCATATCTTCGCGCGGTGTGGCGCTACATGGTGCAGGCTTTATCGTAACCACAGCCGAAGCCGCGCATCTTGGGCTGGGCAAGCGCCAAGGTCTGGAAGGTCACATTCGCCACTACCGGCACGGACGGGACTTGTTGGGGAAACCGCGTGGCGTGATGGTGATTGACCTATTCGGCCTAGCGGAAAAAGCTGTCAGAGTTCGATTTCCCGAAGTCTATCAGCATGTTCTTGAAAAGGTTAAACCCGAAAGAGATGCAAACCGAAGGCCCGTTCGGCGTGACAATTGGTGGTTGTTCGGCGAACTCGCGCCTGCCTTCCGGGATTATTCCAACGGACTTCCCCGCTACATCGCCACCGTCGAAACCGCTAAGCACCGCATATTCCAGTTCCTCGATGCGGAAATCCTGCCTGACAATATGCTGATCGCCGTGGGCAGCGATGACGCCTTCCATCTTGGGGTTCTTTCATCGACGGCCCATTGTGATTGGGCCTTGGGCATCGGCGGAACACTTGAGGATCGCCCTCGCTATAACAAATCCCAAATCTTCGACCCCTTCCCCTTCCCCGACCCCACCCCCGAGCAGCGCGCCGCCATCGCCGAACTCGCCGAAGAACTCGATGCCACCCGCAAGGCGGCGCTGGCCGAAGTGCCGGGGCTGACCATGACCGAAATCTATAATCTGGTGGCTTGGCTCAAATTACTTGGCCCCTCCCCTTCAGGGGAGGGGTATGGGGTGGGGGCTATCGGCGGGGTCAAACCTGGGGGAGAACCGCCACCCCCGGCCCCTCCCCTGAAGGGGAGGGGGGAACTGGCTGATCGCGCTACCCACGGCCGCGCCAGCGCCGCCCGGGCCGGGATCGTGGGCCGCCTCCACCAACAGATCGACGCTGCCGTCGCCGCTGCCTATGGCTGGCCAGCCGATTTGCCGCCCGCCGAAATCGTCACGCGGCTGGTGGCGCTGAATGCGACGCGCGCAGCAGAAGAAGCTGCGGGCAAAATCCGCTGGCTCCGCCCCGATTACCAGATCCCCCGGTTCGGCGCAGCCAAGGCGAAATAGCGCAGCGGATTCTGTTGGCGGCTGGAATTCAGGGCGAAGCGGCAACCGGCCGTTCGCGTCGCGCTTACAAAGCAGCGATCAGCAGGGTCATCAGACCAAGTCCGCCGGCCATGACCATGCGCAGCCGCAGCCAGCCCGGCGGCACGGCCATGTGCCGGGCGAGGGTGCGATCTACCAGTGGACTGGCAAGCAGCGCCAGCGCCAGGACGACCAGCGATGGCCCCGGCCAGCTCCATCCCACGGTCCATGGCAGCAGCGCGGCAAATCCTATCAGGCTGGGCAGCACTGCCAACCCATAGACCCACCCCGCACGCAGCCCGGATAGCAACCCTGCCATCCACCACATTCCGCCAAGGAACGAGAGGATGATCGCGGCATAGAAACAGCCGGCTGCCAGAGCGATCCAGCGCTCCGGGCCGCCATTAGCAACTGCGGCAAGGCAGATGGCCTGCGGCACAAGGCCGGCAAGGCCCAGAGTAATGAGCGGGCGCGGAAGGATGGTTTCGGGCATGAGGTCAGATGGGCACGGAACCTGTCACGCTCAAGATGGGCTTTCGGTCATGTGCAGCGGCCTCTCCCGAAAGGGCAGGTCGTCAAAACTGTGACAACAGCGCAAGAGTCTGAACGGATGGCCAGGCACTTGACTACGGGATCGACCAAGGCGCGCATTGAGGGGCAGAGACTCACCGTGTGGCACGATGGCGCTTGCCCGCTCTGCGCCCGCGAGATCGCTTTGATGCGGCGGCTGGATCGGGCGGGCCGGATATCTTTCATTGATGCCGCCGATCCGGCGGTGTCCTGCCCGCTGGACCGGGCGGTCCTGCTGGCGCGGTTCCATGCCATGGAAGATGGGGTGATGCTGTCAGGGGCGGCGGCGTTTGCTGCGATGTGGCGCGCGATCCCCCTGTTGCGGCCACTGGGACTGGCAGCGCGCTGGCCGCTGGTCGGACGCGCTTTGGATGTAGCCTATGCCGTGTTTCTGCGGCTTCGCCCGCGGCTCCAGGCGTGGCTGCGATGACCAGCGGGCGCTACCGCAAAGTCCCCAGCGCCAGGCTTTCGCGGCTGGCCGG
Source organism: Novosphingobium sp. (assembly GCA_046590275.1). GTDB lineage: Bacteria > Pseudomonadota > Alphaproteobacteria > Sphingomonadales > Sphingomonadaceae > Novosphingobium. The sequence goes on along the minus strand of JBKJTN010000134.1, from coordinate 1,910 downwards.
TTTCGGACAATTGGCAGGTGGGGTGGCGAGCGGCGTGCTGGCCGAGGGCATGCGGCGCTTGGCACGCGGCGAGCGCCCGCATTTGTCCGACCTGCTGTTGACCCCGGCCAACGCCCTGCGCGTGACCGAGCAGCTTTCGCGGCTGCGCGGAGCAGCAATGAAGCTGGGGCAGATGATCTCTATGGATGCGGGCGATGTCCTGCCCGCCGAACTCACCGCCATCCTGGCCCGGCTGCGCGATGCAGCGCATTTCATGCCGCCGGCGCAGCTTGGCCGGGTGCTTTCAGCGCAATGGGGCGCGGATTGGCGAGGGCAGTTTGCGCGGTTTGAGGCCACGCCGATCGCCGCCGCCTCGATTGGGCAAGTCCACCGGGCAACCTTGCCTGATGGCCGGGTGATTGCGGTCAAGGTCCAGTATCCGGGGGTCGCCGACAGCATTGATGCCGATGTCGATAATGTCTCGACCCTGCTTCGCATGTCCGGGCTATTGCCCGGCTCGCTCAACATCGCTCCGTTGCTGGCCGAGGCCAAACGGCAGTTGCACGAGGAGGCCGACTACCTGCGCGAGGCGGAGCAGATGCACCGCTATGGCGAGTTGCTGGAGGGGAACGATGGCTTCGTGGTACCGACCGGCTTGCCCGAACTGAGCGGCAAGCGCGTTCTGGCGATGGATTTTGTGCCCGGCGAGCCGATCGAGGCGCTGGCCAGCGCACCGCAAGCGGTGCGCGACAAGGCGATGGAGGCCCTGCTGGGGCTGGTATTGCGCGAGATCTTCGAGTTCGGCTTCATGCAGACTGATCCCAATTTTGCGAATTACCGCTGGCAGGCCGACACCGGCCGGATCGTACTGCTCGATTTTGGCGCGGCGCGAACTGTGCCAGCTGGAACGGTAGCGGCCTATCGCCGGTTGATGCAGGCGGGCTTGGCCGAGGATCGCGCAGGTCTGGCGGCGGCTCTGGAAGAGGCTGGGTTTATCTCGGCCCACACCATCCAGCACCATGCCCCGGCCCTTGATAGCATGATCGAAATTCTGGTGGAACATCTGGGCCGGCCCGGCCTGTTCGATTTTGCCGATCGCTCGTTTGTGGCACGGCTGCGCGGCCATGCCGAGACCATAGTGGCCGACCGCGCTGCGTGGCATATCCCGCCGCCTGAGACACTGTTCCTGCAACGCAAGGTCAGCGGCATGGCTCTGCTGGCGGTGAAACTTCAGGCGCAGTTGCCGTTGCGGGCGATGGTGAGCGAGGCGCTGGGCGTTGAGTAAAATGGTCCGCAAAGGCGATCTGCCAGCCAAAATCTGCCTGACTTGCAACCGGCCGTTCGCGTGGCGCAAGAAGTGGGCTCGCGATTGGGAGCAAGTCAAATATTGCTCGGATCGGTGCCGGTCAGCTAAGAGCGGCTAGAAAAGCCTCGGCATCGCGTGTTAGCTGCGCTTGCTTGTCCGGGCTGAAGCGGTCCCAGTTGCGGACCATTTGGGCCATCCGCGGATTGCGCGACAAGCGCTTTTGGTGGCGGGCAATGAAGTGCCAGTAAAGCAGGTTGAACGGGCAGGCATTGGGGCCTTCTTTGGCCTTCACATCATAGCTGCAATCGCCGCAATAATCGCTCATGCGGTGGATATAGGCGCCGCTGGCGGCATAGGGCTTGCTCGCCAGCAGACCGCCATCGGCAAACTGGCTCATCCCGATGGTGTTGGGCAATTCGACCCATTCATAGGCGTCGGCATAAACCGCCAGATACCATTCATGAAGCGCATGCGGATCAATCCCTGCCAACAGCGCGAAATTGCCGGTCACCATCAGGCGCTGGATATGATGGGCATAGGCCTCTTCGCGGGTTTGGGTGATGCACGCGCGCAGACAGGCCATTGGCGTATCGGCGCTCCAGTAGAACTCGGGGAGCGGGCGGTC
>JBKJTN010000096.1:0-16561 GCA_046590275.1 Novosphingobium sp. | reverse complement strand
GGACGAAGCCCGCGCCGCCGGGCATTTGCTGGCGGAAAAGGGCGTGTTCCCGACCATTGCCTTTACCTCGTTTCAGACCCGCGCGATCCGGACATTGCATTTCGCGCTGGAAGCGATGGGGCGGCTGTGGGTGCCTGAAACCAAGGACTGGCGGCTGAATGAACGGCACTACGGCGGGCTGACGGGGCTAGACAAGGCCGAGACGGCTGCCAGACACGGCGCGGATCAGGTCAAGATCTGGCGCCGCAGCTTTGACATTCCGCCGCCGGTTCTGGCAGCCGGATCGGAATTCGATCTGGCTGCCGACCCGCGCTACGCCGGGATCACGATCCCGGCCACCGAAAGCCTCAAGGACACCATCGCCCGCGTCTTGCCATACTATAGCAACGCCATTGCACCGGCACTTCAAGCGGGTGAAACGGTGCTGGTTTCCGCCCACGGCAATTCGTTGCGGGCTTTGGTCAAACATCTGTCGGGAATTTCGGATGCCGACATCACCGGGCTTGAAATCCCGACCGGCGAGCCGATCGTCTATGAGCTGGATGACCAGCTGAACGCGACCCAGCGTTACTATCTGGCGGAGCGCGACGCATGAAACCGGAAGTCGCAATTGTCATGGGCAGCCAGTCCGACTGGGGAACCATGAAATGCGCCGCCGATGCGCTCGACAAGCTGGGCATCGCCTATGACGCACGGATCGTCTCGGCCCACCGCACGCCGCAGCGCCTGGTCAAATTTGCCCAAGCCGCTGCCGACGAGGGCTTCAAGGTAATCATCGCCGGCGCAGGCGGTGCGGCGCATCTGCCCGGGATGGTCGCGTCGATGACCCACCTTCCCGTGCTGGGTGTGCCGATCCAGTCCAAGGCCCTGTCAGGGCAGGACAGCCTGCTCTCGATCGTCCAGATGCCCGTCGGAATCCTGGTTGGCACGTTGGCGATCGGTGAGGCAGGCGCGACCAATGCCGGGCTGCTGGCCGCCGCGATCCTGGCCACCAATGATCCAGCATTGACGGCCAGAATCAAGGAATTCCGCGCCGCGCAAAGCGCCGGTGTGGCGGAAAGGCCTTCGTGACACCGTGATTCCACCGGGCGAAACCATCGGCATTCTGGGCGGCGGCCAGCTTGGCCGGATGCTCGCCATGGCCGCAGCGCAGCTTGGCTATCGCTGCCACATCTACGCGCCCGAGGCCGACAGCATCGCTGCCGAGGTTTGCGCGGCATTCACCTGCGCGGCGTGGGATGACGGCGCGGCCATGGCGCGCTTTGCCGCCGATTGCGCGGTGGTTACCTATGAGTTCGAGAATGTCCCCGTCGGGCCGCTGACGGCGCTGGGCGGCGTCCCCTTGTTGCCCCACCCCCGCGCGCTGGAAACCGCGCAGGACCGGCTGATCGAAAAGCGCTTTGCCGAGCAATTGGGCGGCAAGCCTGCACCCTATGCTGCAGTCGATACGCCGGAAGATCTGGAACGCGCGCTCGCCACCATCGGTTCACCCGGCATTCTCAAGACCCGGCGCGATGGCTATGATGGCAAGGGCCAGTGGCGGATAATGGCGGGTCATGAAGTGGACGGCATCGCTCTTAACGGCCAGCCGCTGGTCTACGAAGGCTTTGTGCACTTTTCGGCGGAATTCTCGGTCATCCTGTGCCGCGCCGCCGATGGCACGATCGTGTTCTGGGACAGCGCCGAGAATGTCCATCAGGGCGGAATCCTCGCCCGCTCGACCGTTCCCGCCTCGCCGCTGATCCAGTCGCAACTGCCCGAAGCCCGCAGCTTGGCGACCAGGCTGGCCACGGCACTTGATTACGTCGGCGTGCTGACGCTGGAATTCTTCGCCACCCACGATGGTCCGGTGTTCAACGAAATGGCCCCGCGGGTGCATAATTCGGGCCACTGGACAATCGAGGGTGCGCTGACCAGCCAGTTCGAGAACCACATCCGCGCGATCTGCGGCTTGCCGCTGGGCGCAACCGATCTTGCCGCCCACCGCGTCCAGATGCGCAACATCATCGGGGATGCGGCCGAAGATTGGGAAAAAATCCTCTCGGACCCCGCCAACCACCTGCATTTATATGGCAAGGCCGCCGCGCACCCCGGGCGCAAGATGGGCCATGTCACCCGGCTTTCCCTTGGTTTGGAGCTTACATGAGTCACGAAATATTCCTGGTGGTTGCGGTCGCGGATAATGGCGTGATCGGGGCCGACGGGGCGATGCCGTGGCATATTCCAGCCGACTTGCGCCGCTTCAAGGCGCTGACCATGGGCAAGCCGATGGTGATGGGCCGCAAGACTTTCGAATCGCTCCCCGGCGTATTGCCTGGCCGCCGCCACATCGTGCTGACCCGCGACAGCCAGTGGGACGAAGACGGCGCCGAGGTGGTCCATTCAGCCCGCGAAGCGCTCGCCCGCGCCAATGCGCCGCATGTGGCGATCGTCGGCGGGGCGGAGATTTACGGGCTGTTCCTGCCGCTGGCCGACCGGATCGAGCTGACTGAAATTCACACCAGCCCGCCCGGCGATGCGATCTTCCCCGCGTTCGAGCGCGCCGGATGGCAGGAAACCAGCCGCGAAAGCCATGCCGCGGAAGGCCGGACTCCGGGATTTGATTTTGTCACCCTGCTGCGTAAACCGGCAACCTAAACAGGGACAGGAGGGGACTATGCGCAAGCGGATCTGGATACCTGCTGCGGTGCTGGCGATTGCCGCCGCTGGCTTGTTCGGGATTGCGCCGGGCTATCTTGAAGCGGATATGAACCGGATCGACGGCAAGGCGCTGATCAAGGTCAGCCCCGAGGCGCTGGCGCTGCACCAGAGCTTGCAGATCGTCGATCTCCATTCCGATACGCTGATGTGGCAGCGCGATCTGCTCAAGCCTGCCAGCCGCGGCCAAGAAGATTTGCCGCGTCTCCAGCAAGGCAACGTCGCGCTGCAGCTGTTCTCCAGCGTGACCAAAACCCCGCGCGGGCAGAATTACGATGGCAATGGCGCCGATACTGACAATATCACTCCGCTGGTAATCGCCCAGTTGCAGCCGGTGCGCACCTGGACCTCGCTGGTCGAACGCTCGCTGTTCCACGCCCAGAAGCTGGATCGCGCGGTGGCCGGTTCGAACGGCGGCCTGAGACGCATCGCCTCACCTTCAGAACTGGACAGCCTCCTCTCCGCTCGACAATCCAGATTGGGCGTTCAACGCCCTGACGGTGGGTTGGTGACACCCGGCTTTGTCCGACCGACAGGCGCGATGCTGACCATCGAGGGGCTGCACAATCTGGAAGGCAAGGCCGAAAACCTTGACCGGCTGTATGCCGCTGGATTCCGCATGGCGGGCCTAGCCCATTTCTTCGACAATGAACTGGCCGGATCGATGCACGGCGTCAAGAAAGGCGGGCTTACTCCGTTTGGCCTCGAAGTGGCCGGCCGGATGGAAGACAAGGGCATGATCATCGACATTGCCCATCTGAGCCATGCCGGGGTGGCGCAGCTGCTGGCCGTCGCCCGCCGCCCGGTGGTTTCCAGCCACGGCGGGGCGCAGGCGACCTGTAAGGTCAACCGCAATTTGACCGATGACGAGATCCGGGCGCTTGCGAAAACCGGCGGGATAGTCGGCATCGGCTATTGGGATGCCGCGGTCTGCGATACCTCGCCCCGCGCCGCCGCCCGCGCAATGAAGCATGTCCGGGATCTGGTCGGGATCGCCCATGTCGCACTGGGCAGCGATTATGACGGGGCCACCACAGTGCGGTTCGATACCTCGCAGCTGGTTCAGGTGACGCAGGCGCTGCTGGACGAAGGCTTTACCCCCGATGAGGTGCGCGCGGTGATGGGCGGCAATGCTCTGCGGGTCATCCGCGCCGGGCTGGTGCCGCTGGCGAATGCGAAGCCATGAGGCTTATTGCAATTCCCCCCTCCTCTTCAGGGGAGGGGCCGGGGGTGGGGCGTTTCGGCTGGGCGTTTCGTTTGGGGAGAAGCCCCACCCCAACCCCTGCCCTGAAGAGGAGGGGCTAAGTGATCATCCGCCTCGATTCGCGCGAGACTGTTCCCGATCCCTTGCGCGGCGCGATCATTGCGCTGGGCAATTTCGACGGGTTCCACCTCGGCCATCAAGCGGTGGTCCGCGCGGCGGTGGAATGGGCGCGCGGCGATGGCCGCCCCGTCATCGTTGCCACCTTCGATCCGCACCCGGTGCGCTTTTTCCGCCCCGACACCCCGCCGTTCCGGCTGACGACGCTCGACCAGCGGCAGGAATTATTCGCTGCTGCCGGGGCCGATGCGATGATTGTGTTTCACTTCGATGCGCCGTTCGCTGCCAACACCGCCGAAGATTTCGTGGTCAAGCTGCTCCATGACCGGTTCGGTGCGGCGGGCGTCGTCACTGGTGAGGACTTTACTTTCGGCAAGGGCCGCGGCGGCAATCTGGCGGTGCTGCACGATCTGGGGGCGCGCGCCGGGATCGCGGCCAGATCGGTTGGCCCGGTAATGCTGGGGGATGAGGTGGTCTCGTCCAGCCGGATCCGCGATGCCTTGCGTGAGGGCGACTGCGCCACCGCGGCCCGGCTGCTGACGCGCCCGTTCGCGATCCGGGGGCTGGTCCAGCACGGTGACAAGCGCGGGCGCACCATCGGCTATCCCACCGCCAACCTAGACATCGGCAATTATTTGCGCCCGCGCTATGGGATCTATGCGGTTACGGGCCGCTTGCCCAATGGAACCGTGCTGAACGGCGCCGCCAGCATCGGTATCCGGCCCACGTTCGAGCCGCCACGCGAATTGCTTGAGCCCTATTTCTTCGATTGGTCGGGCGATCTTTATGGGCAAGAGATCGAGGTGACTTTCCGCCACTTCCTGCGGCCCGAGACCAAGTTCGAGACGATGGACGCGCTGATTGCCCAGATGGATGCGGATTGCACGCTGGCGCGGAAGCTGCTGCAATGAAGCGGATCTGGCGGCCGTTTGCGCTGCTCGCCGCGCTGGCGTTCGTCGCGCTCAGCTTCATCAACGCCAGCTGGCTCGCGCCGGGTCCGCGCGGCAATATCAAGCTGATCGCGCATCGCGGCGTGATGCAGCTATATGGCCGGGCCAGCACTGCGCAGGACGGCTGCACCGCGACAAAAATCGAGCCGCCGCACCATGAATTCATCGAGAATACCATACCCGGCATTGATGAAGCGCGGCGCAATGGCGCGCGGATGATCGAGCTGGATATTGCGCCAACCAGCGATGGGAAGATCGCGCTGTTCCATGACCAGACGCTCGATTGCCGGACCAACGGCAAAGGTCCGGTCAGCGGTGCAACGCTGGCCCAATTGAAAGCGCTCGACGCGGGCTATGGCTATAGCGCCGACGGCGGCAAGAGCTTCCCCTTGCGCGGCAAGGGTGTGGGCCTGATCCCGGCGCTGGCCGGGGCTCTGCGCGTGATCGGCGATGGGGCGGTGCTCTATCGGCTGAGCGGAACTGACCCGGCCGAGGCCGATATGCTGATCGCCGCGCTGAAATCGGCGGGCCGCGACGTAAAGGCGCATGGCGATGGCTTTTCGGCAGCTGAGCCATTGCAGGCCCGGTTGCGCGCGGCATTCCCCGGCGTCTGGAATTTCAGCGATGATAGTGCCGCCGCCTGCTCTGCTGCCTATCTCAAGGCTGGCTGGCTGGGGATCACGCCCGCAGCTTGCCGGGGCGGGACCATCGCGATCCCGCTGAACTATCAATGGGCGTTCGCCGGCTGGCCCAATCGGCTGATCGCGCGGATGCAGGCAGTCGGCGCACGCGTGATCGTGGTTGGTCCCTACCGCGGCGGCCAGGTTGCCGGCCTCGATTTGCCCGAACAGATCCGCGAAGTGCCGGCCAGCTTCAACGGTTATCTGTGGACCGACGATATCCGCAGTGTCGGCCCGGCGTTGCGCCCGGCGCTGAATCGCCGCAACCCGCCGCAAGAGGCCGCGCTGGCCGCTGCGCTTGAGCGGCGGCGGGCGGCGCGGGACTAGCGCGGCCTTCGCCTTTGCTCTAACGGCCAGCCGTCATGACTGAACCGCGCGATTATAGAGCCACCGTCTTCCTGCCGAAGACCGACTTCCCGATGAAGGCTGGCCTCCCCGCCAAGGAGCCGGGGATTCTGGCGCGCTGGCAGGCGGAGGGGCTTTACCAGAAGCTGCGCGAGGCGCGGGCGGGCCGCGAAAAGTTCATCCTTCACGATGGCCCCCCCTATGCCAATGGCGATATGCACATCGGCCATGCGCTCAACCATATATTGAAAGACATGGTGGTCCGCACCCAGTCGCTGCTGGGCAAAGACGCGCCCTATGTGCCCGGCTGGGACTGCCACGGTCTGCCGATTGAGTGGAAGGTTGAGGAGCAATATCGCAAGAAAAAGCTCGATAAAGACCAGGTCGATCCGGTGGAGTTCAGAGCGGAATGCCGCGCCTATGCGCAAGGCTGGGTGGACACGCAGCGCGAACAACTCAAACGCCTCGGCATCAACGGCGATTGGGATAATCCGTACCTGACGATGGATGCAGAGGCCGAAGGGACCATCGTTGCCGAGCTGATGAAGTTTGCCGAAAGCGGGCAGCTTTATCGCGGCGCCAAGCCGGTGATGTGGTCGCCGGTAGAAAAGACCGCGCTGGCCGAGGCCGAGGTTGAGTATGAGGACATCGTCTCGACGCAGATTGATGTGGCGTTCGAGATTGTCGAATCGCCGATTGCGGAACTGGTCGGCGCGAATGCGGTAATCTGGACGACGACGCCTTGGACGATCCCGGTCAATCAGGCTTTGGCTTACGGGCCGGAGGTTGAGTATATTGGCTTTACGTATGCGGGCCGAAAGGTTGTAGTTGCAAAGCAACTGGCCCATGCGTTTGCAAAGCGCATCGACGGAATTGCTCCAAAGCAAGAACAACCAGTTGGCGGTATGCTCATGCTGACAGGCGAGGCTTTCGCTATCACGACTTCCTTCTGGCAAGGCAAAGGCTCTGATCTCGCCGGAACCATCGCCCGCCATCCGATGGCAAAGCTGTTCGAAACCCCCCTCCCCGTCGGGGAGGGGCTGGGGGTGGGGGCTCCAACTTCGACGAGCGCCGAGCACCCCCACCCAACCCTCCCCCTCCAGGGGGAGGGCTTGAATCGCTTATCACCACTGGCCGAATTCTTCCTCCGCCCGCGCCCGTTCCTGCCCGGGGACTTCGTCACCACCGAGAGCGGCACGGGCCTGGTCCATATGTCGCCTGACCACGGCGAGGACGATTTTGCGTTGTGCAAATCGGTCGGCATCGAGCCGGTTTTCGCGGTCGAAGCCGATGGCAAGTACCGCGCCGACTGGGCCTGGCTGGGCGGGCAGGGCAGCGTCATCAATGCCAAGTTCAACTCACCGCACAATGCTGACGGCACGGGCGGCCCGATCTGCGAGGCTTTGCACGCCGCTGGCGGGCTGCTCGCGGCGTCGGCAGATTACAAGCATTCCTACCCGCATTCGTGGCGCTCCAAGGCCAAGGTGATCTATCGCTGCACTCCGCAGTGGTTTGTGCCGATGGATCAGCCGGTCATTCTGCCGCACGCCAAGACCCCCGCCGAAAAGGGCTGGGAGAATGAGGGCGGCGCGATCCTGCATGATCACGCCACGCTGCGCCAGCTGGCCATGCAGGCGATTGCCGACACGCGGTTCGTGCCCGAAAAGGGCCGCAACCGGCTCGGCTCGATGGTGGAAGGCCGCCCCGATTGGGTGCTCTCGCGCCAGCGCGCCTGGGGCGTGCCGATCACGCTGTTCGTCAAAAAGGGCACCAACCAGTATCTGGATGATCCCGCCGTCAACGCGCGGATTGTCGCGGCGATGCGGACAAGCGGCGTCGAAGCCTGGTCCGAAGCGCGGGCGCAGGAATATCTCGGGGCCGGTTACAACGCGGAGGATTACGAGCGCGTCACCGACATTCTCGACGTGTGGTTCGATAGCGGCTGCACCCATGCCTATGTGCTGGAAAGCGGCAAATGGCCCGATCTGCTGCGCCCCGAAGGCTATACCGGCCCGCCGGCCGATCTCTACCTCGAAGGCTCGGACCAGCATCGCGGCTGGTTCCAGTCGTCCCTGCTGGAAAGCTGCGCAACCCGCGGCCGCGCGCCCTACAAGGCGGTGCTGACCCACGGCTTCACCATGGACCCCAAGGGCATGAAAATGTCCAAGTCGCTCGGCAACACGGTCGACCCGCTGAAGGTGATGGAAACCAATGGCGCGGATATCATCCGGCTGTGGGCGCTGTCGGTCGATTACACCGAGGATCACCGGATCGGCGACGAAATCCTCAAAGGCGTGGCCGACCAGTACCGCAAGCTGCGCAATACATTCCGCTATCTGCTGGGCGCGCTGGATGGTTTCAGTGAGGCCGAGCGGGTCGATGTGGCAGCCATGCCCGAGCTGGAACGCTACGTGCTGGCGCTGCTGGCCAAGCTCGATGCGACACTGCGGCAGGCTGTCGATGATTTCGACTACAACACATATGTCCGCGCGCTGACTGACTTCTGCAACGAGGATTTGTCGGCCTTCTTCTTCGATATCCGCAAGGATTCGCTCTATTGCGATGCAGCGGACGATCCCAAGCGAATGGCCTATCGCACGGTCCTCGACACGCTGTTCCACGCGCTGGTGCGCTACGCCGCCCCGGTGTTGGTGTTTACGGCAGAGGAAGTGTGGGGGACGCGGTTTCCGGATGCAGGGTCTGTGCATTTGCTAGAATGGCCCACCCTTCCCGACACAATCACCCCCTCCCGTCATCCCGGCGCAGGCCGGGATCCATCCCTCCCCACGGACGGCAGAGTGGATGGCGGAATGGGCCCTGACCTTCGTCAGGGTGACGAGTTGGTGGAGAGGTGGGATATCTTGAAGGATGTGCGCCGAGTTGCCTTCGCAGCAGCAGAGCGCGCACGGGCTGAGAAGATCATCGGTTCGACCCTAGAAGCCAAGATCAATGTGATACTTTTGGATGCGACAACGCATTCGACTTTGCTGGACCATTTCGACAAACAAGATGGCTTGGTTTCGGAAATTTTCATTTCGTCGGAAGTCAGCATCCTGAAGGCAAACCCGTTCGAACATCTTCATGTCGAATGGAATAGTAGCAAAACGATTGGCGCTTCCGTGTTCAAAATCGAGCACCACAAATGCGGCCGCTGCTGGCGGCACCTGCCTGACGTCACCGCCGACGGGGCGCTTTGTTCACGTTGCGATCATGTCGTCGGCGCGATGGAAGCCGCGTCATGAGTGCCGCCGCCCGTCATCCTCAAGCCAAAGCGCGCCTGTTCGGCCTGATCCTGGCTGCCGCGATCTATGGCATCGACCAGTGGCTCAAGTGGTTCGTACGGGTAGAGCTCAAACTAGACGAACGCGGCGTGATTGATCTGCTGCCGTTTTTCGATCTGCGCTGGACCGCCAATTACGGCATCTCGCTGGGACTGCTGACCGCTGAATCGATGGAAATGCGCTGGCTGCTGGTCGCGCTGACTTCGGGGATCGCGGCTATCGTGTTCATCTGGATATGCCGCGAAAAGCGGCTGGGCGACATCATCCCGCTGGGGCTGGTGCTGGGCGGGGCGATGGGCAATATCCGCGATCGCTACATCTTCGGCTTTGTGATCGATTATGCCGACCTCCATTTCGGCGAGTTTCGCCCGTTCCTGATTTTCAACCTCGCGGACGCTGCCATCACGATCGGCGTCCTGATTATCCTTGCCCGTTCGTTCCTTTCGCGCGAAAAGCAGCCAAAGACCCCGAACGACACGGCAGAGCCTGCCACGGAGAGCTGATTAACATGCGCAAGATCCCTGCCCTACTCGTCCTTACGGGCGTTTCAACATTGCTCGCCGGCTGCGGCAGCACCGGGCTTTTCAACCGTGACCGGCCCGATGAATTCGCCGTGCAGCGCCAGGCACCGCTGGTGGTTCCGCCCGATTTCTCGCTGGCTCCGCCGGCTCCGGGCGCACCGCGTCCAACCGAAGGCACCACCCAGCAGCAGACCCTGGATGCCCTGTTCGGCGGCCCGTCGCCGCGCAGCGAATTGGAAAAGACCACCCTAAACCGGGCTGGCACCGCTGCTCCGTCGATCCGCTCGACAGTCGGCGATCCAGCCACCAACACCGTCGCCAAGGGGGCGGTGACCCGTGACATCATGGCCGCGCCGCAAGGCGACGGTCGCGAAGCGCAGGCGGTTATCCCAGGCTGAAGCTGGCAAAGCGCAGCAATTCAAAGGGCTCGCTGCAAGGCGGGCCCTTTTTGATTCGCGAGGGTGCGGCGAAGCATTCGGCTTACGAGGCAGCCACCGGTTCGGGCTTGGGCGCTACCTTGCTGACCAGCAGCTTGTCGATCTTGCGGCCGTCCATATCGACCACTTCAAAGCGCCAGTGCTGGCGGGTGAAGCTTTCGCCCTCGCGGGGCAGATGCTTGAACACCGACAGGCTGTAGCCCGCCGCAGTGGCGTAATCGCGGTCGTCGGGCAGTTCGAGCCCGAGCCGGTCGGCCAGCGCATCGGCCGGCAATGCGCCAGCGATCAGCAGGCTGCCATCGTCCCGCTCAACCACCATCGGCACATCGCCATCATCGAGGTGGCTGACAAAATTGCCAACGATCGCGCTAAGCAGATCGGCCGGGGTGACTACCCCTTCCAGGTGGCCATATTCATCATGGACCAGCGCCATCGATACGCCCGATTGCTGGAGGATGCGCAAGGCATCCATCGCATCGAGCTGATCGGGAATGATCTCGGCCTTCTTCATCAGCCGCGCGAGCTGAACCCGCTTGCCTGCCAGCAAGGCAGCCTGGACATCGCGCACCTTGACCACGCCGATGATATTGTCGGGCGCGCCATCGGTGACCGGCAGCAGCGAATGGGGGCTGCCCTTCATCATTGCGCGCAGATCGGCCTCGCTGGCGCGGCGGTCGATCCAGTCAAGCTCGGTCCGGGGGGTCATCAGTTCGCGCACCGGGCGGTCGGCCAGCCGCATGATCCCGCTCATGATCGCGCGCTCATCCTCTTCGATCACGCCCGACCGGGTCGCTTCGGCGAAGATCATATGTAGTTCCTCGGCAGTGACCACATCCTCGCCCGCCTTGCGCACCCCGCCCAGTCGCAGCAGCAGGGTAGAGGAGCGATCGAGCAGCCACACAAACGGCGCGGTGATCCGCGCCACCATCGCCATCGGCCGCGAGGCGATCAGCGCGATCGGCTCTGCCGCGCGCAAGGCCAGCTGCTTGGGCACCAGTTCGCCCACCACCAGGCTGAGGTAAGTCGTTATCGCGATTACCAGGATAAAACCGGCATTATCGGCAAACCGCTCGGGCACACCCCACGCCAGCAGCCGCTCCGCCATCGGTCCGCCCAGCCGCGATCCCGAAAAGGCGCCGGCGATAATTCCGACCAGGGTGATCCCGATCTGCACGGTAGAAAGGAACTTGCCCGGATCGGCGGCCAGCTGCAGCGCGGTCCGTGCGCCCCTGCTGCCGCGTTCAGCCGCAACCCGCAGCCGCGTCGGGCGCGCAGAGACGATCGCCAGCTCCGACATCGAGAACAAGCCATTGAGCAGGATCAGACCTGCAATAATAAAGACGTCAGTCCAAGGGAACGGGGTCACGAGTTGTGCGTTAGCAGAACTGGAAGAAAAGAGGAAACGCGGCGTTGCCGGCTATCTGGTGTGTGCGGTCGCAATCCATTGACAAGCAAATAATCAACGTTCCATTCATGTGCGGCGAGAGAATAGACAAAGTGCATGATTCCACCATCCGGCTCCCCATCAGGCGCCGACCCACTATCAGGGGATAGACCATGAAGAAGACCCGCTTTTACGTTTCGAGCTTTGCCGCCCTCTCGCTGCTGAGCGTTTCGGCCTGCGTGACCGATCCCAACACCGGCCAGAAGAAAGTCTCGCGCACCGCAATCGGCGGCGTTGGCGGCGCCGTGCTGGGCGGGCTGCTTGGCGGCGTGATCGGCGGCAAGACCGGGCGCATCGTTGGCGCCGGGATTGGCGGCGTCGGTGGCGCGGTGGTTGGCTACAAGATGGATCAGCAGATCAAGGAGCTGAAGGAACAGACCGCCGGCTCGGGCGTGGATGTGACGGAAACCGATGGCGGCAAGGCAATTCTCGTCAATCTGCCCGATGGCGTCACCTTCGATGTCGGCAGCTCGACCCTGAAGCCAGCCTTCCGCGTCACGCTGACGCAGGTGGCGACCAGCCTCCAGCAGTATCCCAGCAGCCTGGTCGATGTTTACGGCCATACCGATTCGACCGGTTCGGACGCATTCAACCAGACGCTGTCGGAGAGCCGGGCGCGGACTGTGGCGGGCTATCTCATCAGCCAGGGCGTTGGTTCGGCGCGTGTTCGCAGCCAGGGCTTTGGTGAAACCATGCCGGTTGCCAGCAATGATACGGCCGATGGCCGGGCCCGCAACCGCCGGGTCGAAATCAAGATCGTTCCTGTAACCCAGGAAGATGTGGCTGCGGCCCGGGCTGGGCAGTAATCGACCAATAGTGGAATTGCCGTCCCGGGCTTGAACCGGGACGGCGGTTACCCCGCCGCCAGCTCCTTCGCTCGGCGCGCCAGCCGCTCTACCGCGGCGCCGTGAATGGCCGGGGCGGTAACCAGCAGCCCGAAGGCGCGCGGATCGGGCTTATTGTAACCCAGCGCACCGCCGAACGCATCGGTCACCGTGGCTCCCGCTTCGCGCGCGATCAGCGCGGCAGCGCCAATATCCCATTCATAGCCCCACCGCAGAGTGGCGACCAGATCGGCCTCATCTGCGGCGACCATCGCCATCCGCAGCGCGATGCTGTTGGGCTGATCGACCAGCACCAGATCGGAATCCGGCGAGGGCAACCGCTCGGCCGGAACGCGCGAGCCGGGCAATTGCTTGCGAGTGCTGGCGGCAAGCCTGACCCCGTTGCGCCAGCTTCCGCGCGCCGCTTCACCCGACCAGAATTCGCCGCGTGCCGGAGCATCGAGGATCCCCAGCAGCGGCCGGCCCGCGCTGACCAGCGCAACCGAGATCGCCCAGCCCGTGCGTCCGCGGACAAAATCGCGGGTTCCGTCGATCGGATCGACCAGCCACAGCAGCCCTGCGCCCAGTCCATCATGGCCCAGCCGCTCGGGCGCATCGACAGTCTCTTCGGAAAGCCAGCCGGCTGCGGGCAGCAGCGCGCCCAGTTCGCGCTTGAGAAACGCATCAACCGCCAGATCGGCCGCACTCACCGGATCGCCGGGCTGCTTGTCCCACACGTCTAGCGCATGGCCGTGGCCCGGCCAGCGGGCCAGCGCGATCCGGCCAGCTTCGCGCACGATTGTTTCAAGGCGAATGCGATCTATCATGGTTTGCACCAGCCTTGATCGCGCCGCATGTTCAAGGCAAGCGTCAAACAGGCTCCAAGCCTCTTTTCAAGCCGGTCCCCCTGTGCTTTAGGCGGCGCAACCCTTCGGCCCCCGGGCGGGCTGGTGGCTCAGCAGGATTTTTCCATGAACATTCACGAATATCAGGCCAAGGAACTGCTCGCGAAATTCGGCGTGCCGGTGCCGGCCGGCTACGCCGCGCTTAGTGTGGACGAGGCCGTGGCGGCAGCGGCCAAGCTGCCTGGGCCGCTCTATGTCGTCAAGGCGCAGATCCACGCGGGCGGGCGCGGCAAGGGCAAGTTCAAGGAACTGGGGCCAGATGCCAAGGGCGGCGTCCGCCTCGCCAAAACTGCCGATGAAGTGCGCGCCGCTGCCACCGATATGCTGGGCAATACGCTGGTGACGATCCAGACCGGCGATGCGGGCAAGCAGGTCAATCGGCTTTACGTTACCGACGGCGTCGATATCGCCAAGGAATTCTACCTCGCCCTGCTGGTCGATCGCGCCACCGGATGGATTGCCCTGGTCGTTTCGACCGAGGGCGGGATGGATATCGAAACGGTCGCGCATGATACGCCCGAAAAGATCCACACCTTCACCGTCGATCCGGCCACCGGCTTCATGCCCCATCATGGCCGGTCGGTTTCCTATGCGCTGGGGCTGGAAGGCGATCTGGCCAAGCAGGCCGCCAGTGTTGCGGGCAAGCTCTATGATGCCTTCATCGGCACCGACGCCTCACAGATCGAGATCAACCCGCTGGCGGTTACCGAGAACGGTCAGCTGCTGGTGCTCGATGCCAAGGTCGGGTTCGATTCGAACGCGCTGTTCCGCCACAAGGATCTGGTGAGCTTGCGCGATCTGACCGAGGAAGACCCGGCCGAGGTTGAGGCTTCGAACCATGATCTGGCCTATATCAAGCTCGATGGAAACATCGGCTGCATGGTCAATGGCGCTGGTCTTGCCATGGCGACGATGGACATCATCAAACTGAACGGCGAATTTCCCGCCAACTTCCTCGATGTCGGCGGCGGCGCTTCCAAGGAAAAGGTCACCGCGGCGTTCAAGATCATTCTCAAGGATCCGGCGGTTAAGGGCATCCTCGTCAACATCTTCGGCGGGATCATGAAGTGCGACATCATCGCCGACGGCATCGTTGCGGCAGCCAAGGAAGTGAACCTCTCGGTCCCCTTGGTGGTCCGCCTCGAAGGCACCAATGTCGATCAGGGCAAGGCGATCCTCGAGAACTCGGGACTGCCGATTGTTTCAGCCAATGATCTGGGCGATGCCGCCCGCAAGATCGTTGCCGAGGTGAAAAAGGCGGCTTGATCGAACCGGCAAACAGGTTCTGCTTGACGTTTACGTAAACGAAAAATATGCCGCATTGCAGCATTAAATGATGGAAGGCTTGTTCAGATGAAGGCCCTGGTCTGCGTAAAGCGCGTGATTGACTATAATGTGAAGCCGCGGGTCAAATCCGACGGCACCGGTGTCGATCTTGCCAATGTGAAGATGTCGATGAACCCGTTCGACGAAATCGCGGTCGAGGAAGCCCTCCGCCTGCGCGAAAAGGGCGTCGTGACCGAGGTGATCGTTGTCTCGGTCGGCCCCGCCAAGGCGCAGGAAACGCTCCGCACCGGGCTCGCCATGGGCGCGGACCGGGCCATTCTGGTCCAGACCGACGATGAAATTGAACCGCTGGCCGTCGCCAAGATCGTCAAGGCGATCGCCGATGAAGAACAGCCCGGACTGATCATCACCGGCAAGCAGGCGATTGATGATGACAACAACCAGACCGGTCAGATGATCGCCGCGCTGATGGGCCGTCCGCAGGGCACATTTGCCAACGAGATTTCGGTCGAAGGCGATAGCGTGATCGTCAAGCGCGAAATCGACGGCGGGCTGGAAACGGTCAAGCTGACACTGCCCGCGATCATCACCACCGATCTGCGGCTGAACGAGCCGCGCTATGCCAGCCTGCCCAACATCATGAAGGCCAAATCAAAGCCGATGGCGATGAAAACCCCGGCCGATTACGGCGTCGATACCGCCAGCCGCCTCAAGACCATCAAGGTTGGCGAGCCGCCGGTTCGCCAGGCCGGGATCAAGGTCGCCGATGTTGATGCACTGGTTGCCAAGCTCAAGGAAATGGGAGTCACCGCATGAAGACGCTGGTTTGGGTCGAGCATGACAATGCCTCGGTCAAGGACGCTACCCTTGCGGTTGTTACCGCCGCTTCGCAACTGGGTGAAGTGCATCTGCTGGTGGCCGGGTCAGGCTGCGCCGCAGTAGCCGCTGAAGCCGCCAAGATCGCCGGCGTCGGCAAGGTCCATCTCGCCGATGATGCGCTCTATGCCCATGCTCTGGCCGAAAATGTCGCGCCGCTGGTGGTCAGCCTGATGGCCACCCACGATGCCTTTCTGGTGCCTGCCACCACCACCGGCAAGAACATCGCCCCGCGCGTCGCCGCGCTGCTCGATGTGATGCAGATTTCCGACATTCTGACGGTTGAAGGCCCCAAGACTTTCACGCGGCCGATTTACGCGGGTAATGCGATTGCGACGGTTGAATCAAGCGACGCCAAGCTGGTGATCACCGTGCGCGGCACCGCCTTTGCCAAGGCTGAAACCAGCGGCGGTTCGGGCTCCGTCGAAGCGGTTGCAGCTGCAGCTGGCTCGACCACGTCGGCGTTCATCGGCTCCGAGATTGCCAAGAGCGAGCGCCCCGAACTCACCAGCGCGAAGATCATCGTCTCGGGCGGCCGCGCGCTCAAGGATGCGGCAACCTTCCAGCAGGTGATCATCCCATTGGCGGACAAGCTGGGCGCGGGCGTCGGCGCATCGCGCGCCGCGGTCGATGCGGGCTATGTGCCGAACGATTATCAGGTCGGCCAGACCGGCAAGATCGTCGCCCCGGCAGTCTATATCGCAGTCGGTATTTCGGGCGCGATCCAGCACTTGGCGGGGATGAAGGACAGCAAAGTCATCATCGCGATCAACAAGGACGAAGACGCCCCGATTTTTCAGGTGGCCGATATCGGACTGGTCGCAGACCTGTTTGCAGCGGTGCCAGAGCTGACTGGGAAGCTTTAAACGCAGGCTAGACGTGATACGGAAAGGCCCTGCTTCGGCGGGGCCTTTTCTTTTGTGGGGCTGCGGCGGCTCGCCACTTCTCTTGCTACGACCAACCTGATACTCTTTCACATTACTGCAAACTGCC
>JBKJTN010000048.1:0-13288 GCA_046590275.1 Novosphingobium sp. | reverse complement strand
GGCCAT
This sequence comes from Novosphingobium sp., assembly GCA_046590275.1. Taxonomy (GTDB): domain Bacteria; phylum Pseudomonadota; class Alphaproteobacteria; order Sphingomonadales; family Sphingomonadaceae; genus Novosphingobium. The sequence continues at coordinate 13,282 of JBKJTN010000048.1, read as the reverse complement.
GGCGATGCCCGAAGCGGCGGGCGCATAGAACGCTGATCCGGTGCCAAGCAGCGCGACGATCTCGCCGCCGCCGCCGCGCGTGCGCTGGACGATCGCGTCGATCCGCTCCTTGGTCGAAAGGCCCATCTTGATCAAGTCGGGGACGGGGATGCCGTTGACCGTCGAATAGGCGGGGACCGGGACCATCGTATCGCCGTGGCCGCCGAGCACGAAGGTGTTCACATCGCGCACCGACACCGCGAATTCGTCGGCAATGAAATGGCTGAACCGCGCCGAATCGAGCACTCCGGCCATGCCGACCACCATGTGACGCGGCAGGCCCGAAAATTCGCGCAAGGCCCAGACCATCGCGTCGAGCGGGTTGGTGATGCAGATCACGAAAGCGCCGGGCGCGTTGTTCTTGATGCCTTCGCCGACCGCCTTCATCACCTTGAGGTTGATGCCGAGCAGATCGTCGCGGCTCATCCCCGGCTTGCGGGCGATGCCTGCGGTGACGATGATTACATCGGCGTCCGCTATATCCTTGTAATCGTTGGAGCCAGTGATCTTGGCATCGAAACCTTCAACCGGGCCGCACTGCGACAGATCGAGCGCCTTGCCCTGCGGCACACCTTCGACAACGTCGAACAGGACGATATCGCCCAGTTCCTTCTGCGCGGCGAGGTGGGCGAGCGTGCCGCCGATGTTGCCGGCGCCGATCAGCGCGATCTTTTTGCGTGCAGTCGTGGAGGCCATGATCCGACGAAATCCTTCTCGTATCGCGGACCCTAATCGCAAGACCGCGTCTGGCAATGGCAAGTTACATCGTCCCGCGGAGGTGCAAAATGCCTGGCGAAGGACCATGCACTAGGCAAGTGAGAAAGGGATTGCAACCCGGGATAAGCACCGAGTTACCTGTATTTATGATAATGGTTCGCAATTGCAGAAGTGGCGGTTGATCATCGCCAGTGGCGGCGGCCGATCATGTCAGGCGGCAGGCGCACCAGTTTGGGCGCGTAAGGCGATGGCCATGCGGGAATCGAGTGTGCGGCAGATTTCCAGCCACCAGTGATAGTCATCGCGGTCGCCGGAAAAGAACGCCCGTTCGGCGATATCGCGGGCGGTTTCAGCCGCGCCAAGGCCATATCGGGCAAAGTGAACCAACGCCGCACGCAGCACGACATCATCAGCCAGATTAATGGCATTGTCATTGGCGGCACGGCCCATTGGCACGGCGGATGGCAAGCGTCCAAAGGTAGTGCGGGCACCTGGGCGAGCGGCGGCGAAATGGATCGTCATGTAAGGGTCCGGACCAGAAGCGAGGGCTGATCCGGTTTCTCTAGCAAAGTCCCGCTAAGGGTTCGTGTTTGGCTATGGTTGTCGTTGTCTTAATGCTGTTCGATCAACTGCCTGGCTGGGTGATCCAGCGGCCACTGTTCTGGAACTCGGGCCGAACGCCGCTCGCGTGGGGCAGTTTTGCGCCTTTATGGAGCGCCTCGCCGCCGCGCGACTGGATTTCTTGCGAATAGACCGGGGCTGGTGCACCGCGGACCGAAGTGAGGCCGGTGGCGGTTGGCACAGTTGCGTTGATCTTGGCCGCATTGCCCTGCGCGGTTTTCAGTCCGGCTTCATAGGCTCGTTGCAGCGCCAGCGGATCGAGCGCCGGATCTGCGGCAGTAACAATGGCAGCACTGCGCGGATGCGGTGCGGCCACCGGTTCGCCGCCCAGATAAGCAAAGCGGAAGGCTGCTGGCGTTCCTGCTGCGCCGCCGAACCGGTAGAAGCGGTGCATCCCGATCGTGCCGAGGTGCACCAGACTGTCCGCCCAATAGGGGTGGATCTGGATCGTATGATAGTGCGTCGCCAGGCCGACACTGGGCTCGACATGGCCCGACAGCGCTGCCCGCGCAACGTTTTCGGCGCGGAGCCAGAAGAACCGGGTCGGAATGCGTGCAAGCGCGCCATCGCAGGTGAAGCTGAACTGGCAGCCGGTGCGGCGCTCCGATCCCTGAAAGACCACGCCGCAAACCGTGTTGGGATAGCTGGGATGGGCGACCCGGTTCAGCACCACCTGCGCCACCGCGCGCTGGCCGGCATCCGCTTCGCTCGCGGCTTCGTAATAGACTGCGGCAGTCAGGCATTGCAGCGCGCGGCTGCGATCAATCCCGCTGTTATCGACGCGCAATGCCCGCGCGATCGGACCGGCCATGGGATGCATCGCAGCGGGCGCGGCATCGGAATGTACTTCGTTGCCCAACAGCGGCGCATTATCGGGTGCAAGGTAGTAGAAGGCCGAACCGGGAAAGCTGTCACCGGATTTTTCGAATGGCATCGGTTCGATCTGGGGTCCGTTCAGCACTTCGGCAGAGCCGGCGTTGCCGATATCGAAACTGCGCCATTCTTCTGGCGCGGCGAGCGCGGGGACGGCAACTGCGGCAAGCAAGACCAGCGCCAGCCGCCCGCGGTGCGATCGTTTGCCGTTCCTTGGCAGCAACTTCACCGTGTGCCGCGGCAGCTGCGCGACAAGGTTACGCTGGCGTGGTTGTGGGGGAAAGGCGATTGGCTTGGTCATCGGTACTTTCTGTGACTGTTCCAGTTGCGAGCGGCGCGCCCGGACGCGTATCCTGATTTTGCGCCGCCCGCGCCGTTGCTTTTCGGGCAGTACCGAAAGGAAACACTCATGCCGGATAGTGTGAAGCGGTTAAGAATTGCGCGCTTGTCATGGGCGCCAGCCGGGTCTACCCGCCGCTTCACGTCATGGGTTGTTCGGTGAAAGCTGAGCCTAAGAGGGAAGCGGGCTGAAAATCCCGCGCTGCCCCCGCAACTGTGACCGGGGAGTTTGTCCTCCAAATGCCACTGGCCGTCAGGCTGGGAAGGCGGGGGCAGGCATCGATCCGGGAGCCAGGAGACCTGCCGATGACGGTCGTTCCGCAGCCGGGCGGGGTGTACCGGGTGTAAGCAGGAGCTCGCGATTTCGTGCGGGCGGCCTTGCTATGAACGGCGTTCGTTCATAGTTGAGGAATGCTTGTGAAATATTTGTTTTTGTTGAGTTGTTCGCTTTTGGTTGCTGCTCCAGCGGCAGCGCAGGGCGCGGCGGATGACATCATCATCGCCGACCCGATCCGCGATGATCTGATTACGGTCGTTGCTACCGGCTTGCGCTCGCGGATTGACCAGACCGGTCAGTCGGTAAGTGTGATCGGCGCGGATGAAATCGCCGCGATCCAGGGGCCGGACCTGACCCGGGTGCTGGAACGTTTGCCCGGCATCAACATTACTCGCAACGGCAGCCTCGGCAGCTTTACCGGAGTGCGGCTGCGCGGCGCGGATGCCGAACAACTGCTGGTGCTGATCGATGGCGTGCGGGTGAATGATCCCTCATCACCTGGCGGCGGGTTTGACTTCGGCAGTTTGTTGAGCGGCGGGATCGCCAAGATCGAATTGCTGCGCGGCTCCAACAGCGTGGTCTGGGGCAGTCAGGCGATTGGCGGCGTTCTGGCAATCACATCCAAAGCGCTGAACGGTGCCGAGGGTAGCGTCGAATATGGCGCGCGGGACAGTCTTGATGCCAACGCCAGCGCCGGTTTGGCGAAGAATGGCTATGCCTTCAGATTCAACGGTGGATACAGCCGCACTGATGGCATTTCCTCCGCTGCAGTTGGCACAGAGCCAGACGGCTTTCGCCAATGGCGCATTGGCGGACGCGGGCGGATTGATCTGTTAGCGGGCCTCTCGGCTAATTTTGCTGGGCGCTATGCCGATAGCAAAGTCGATCTCGATGGATATCCGGCGCCGCTCTATAATTTTGCCGATACGCCGGAATTCCAGAAAACCCGCGAGGCGTCGGGCCGGGCGGGTCTCGCCTATCAGGGGAGCAGCTGGCAGCTTGATGCGGGCTATGCCTTGTCGGATATCCGCCGCGATTACTACGATCCGACTTATGGGCCCGCGCCCAGCTATGGCTATAAGGGCCGCAGTGAGCGGGCCGATCTTTCGGGGGGAGTGAACCTGTCCGATCAATTGCGGTTGATTTTCGGTGCGGACAGCGAATGGAGCCGGTTCTCCGGCAGCTTTGATGCGCAGCAACGCGCGCGCCTCTCCAGCACCCATGCTTTGCTGACCTATACTGCCAGCCGCCTCAATCTTTCAGCCGGGTTGCGGCTGGACGATCATAGCCAATTTGGCAGCGAATTGACATTTGGCGGCAATGGCAGCTTCGATATTGCCGATGGTTGGCGCATCCGCGCTTCCTATGGCGAGGGCTTCAAGGCACCGACGCTGTTCCAGCTGTTGTCCGATTACGGCAACGCCGCACTCACTCCCGAACGCAGCCGCAGCTACGACATCGGGATTGAGCGGGGGGACCGCAATTCCGGGCTGCACTTCGCGCTTACAGCCTTTCGGCGCGATAGCCGCGATCTGATCGATTTCGTCTCCTGCGCCAGCCTCAATGTCTGCGCCACCCGGCCGTACGGCACCTTTGATAATGTCCGCAGTGCGCGGGCCGAGGGCTTTGAAGCCGAAGCGGATGCAGCTGTGAGCGACCGGTTACAGGTCCGCGCGGCCTATAGCTATGTCAAGGCAACGAACCGGGCCTCGGGCAATGACCTTGCTCGCCGTCCAAGCCATGCGCTGACCTTGGCTTCAGACTGGCGAACGCCGCTGCATGATCTGACTTTGGGCGCGGATTTGCGGATGGTGTCGGACAGTTTTGACGATCCGGGCAACTTCACACCCATCGATGGCTATGCGCTGGTTACAGTGCGGGCAAACCTGCCGATCACCGATGCGCTCGAGTTGTTCGGCCGGATCGAGAACGTCGGGAACACCCGCTACCAGACTGCCGCTGGATATGGCACGGCGGGTCGCTCGGCCTATGCCGGGGTCAGGGCGCGGTTCTGATGCGCGGTGCGGTAGCCTTGCTGGCTCTGGCTCTGGCGGCTTGCTCGCCCGGGCCGGCCAGCAAGGCGCCGCGCCAATTCCCTGCCATCGTCAGCCTCAATCCCTGCACCGATGCCATTCTGGCCGAAGTCGCGGATCCGGCGCAAATTCTGGCGATTTCGCATTACAGCCATGATGCAGCGTCCAGCTCGATGGACCTTGCCACCGCCAGGCGCTTTGACGTTACCGGCGGCACGGTGGAGGAAGTGCTGGCGCTGCGCCCCGATGTGGTGGTCTCGGGCAATTTCATGAGCCCGGCGACCGTCGGCGCGATGAACCGGCTGGGCTTGCGGCTGGAGCAGCTGCCGATTGCCTCCACCATTGCGGCGAGCGAGGTGCAGGTTCGAACCCTGGCGCGCCTCGCCGGGCATCCTGAGCGCGGTGAGGCCTTGATCGCGCGGATCGAGGCGGCGCTGGCCACCGCCGCTCCGCCGCCGGGCAGTGCGGCGATCTCGGCGGTCGTCTGGCAGTCGGGCGGGATAGTCCCAGGCGGCGACACGCTGATTGCCGAGCTGCTCCGCCGAACCGGCTTTACCAGCTTCAGCGCGGCGAGGGGCATGAAGCAGGCCGATCTCCTGCCATTGGAAGTGATGCTGGCGGATCCGCCAGATGTGATCCTGACCGCAGGCGAACCGCGTGCCAATGAAGACCGGTTGCTGGCGCATCCGGCGCTGGCGGCGCTAAAGGACACGCGACGCGAGCGGTTTGATCCGTCATTGCTGTGGTGCGGCGGGCCAACGATTATCCGCGCGGCGCAGCGGCTGGCTGCGGTGCGGCGAAGCCTGTGATCCGCCCGGTCCCCCTCCTCTTGCTCGCGCTGGCCATTGCCGTGCCGCTGTCGTTGCTGGCGGGCCGCATCTGGATCGATCCGTTCGATCCGCTAACCCCCAACGCTGCAATAATCCTGACCGAATTGCGCCTGCCGCGCGCGCTGCTGGCGCTGTGCGTCGGGGTAGGGCTAGGCGGTGCGGGCGCGGCAATGCAGGGCTATTTGCGCAATCCGCTGGCCGATCCCGGGCTGTTCGGGATCGCTCCCGGCGCGGCGCTGGGGGCGGTGCTCAGCTTCTGGACCGGTTTTTCCGCCGCGCCGTGGACGCTGCCGCTGTTCTCGCTGACAGGAGCTGCCGGCGCCATGGCGCTCCTCGGGCTGATTGCTGGCCGAACCGGCGGCGTTGCCTTGTTCACGCTGGCCGGAATGATGATCGCCAGCCTCGCAGGGGCGCTGATGAGTCTGGCGATCAGCTTTTCGCCGACACCATTTGCGATGAGCGAAATCGTCACCTGGCTGATGGGCGCGCTGACCGATCGCGGCTGGCACGAGGTGTGGATTGCCGCGCCACTGACGCTGGTCGGGCTGGCACTATTGCGGCTTGCCGGGCGCGGGCTGGATGCACTGACGCTGGGCGAGACGGCGGCCCGCTCGCTCGGGATGGAGCCACGCAATCTGCAAGCGCTGATGATCGCCGGTGTCGGCCTGACCGTGGGCTCTGGCGTGGCCGTGGCCGGGATTATCGGCTTTGTCGGGCTGATGGTGCCGCATTTCGTTCGGCCCTTTACCAACCGGCGCCCGTCCGCGCTAATCGTGCCAAGCGCGCTGGCCGGTGCATTGTTGCTGCTGGTTGCCGATTGCCTGTGCCGGGTGCTGCCGACGGCGAGCGAACTGCGTCTGGGCATCGCCCTGTCGCTGCTGGGGGCGCCGTTTTTCCTCGCGCTGTTGCTGCGGATGAAGCGAGGATTGGTGTGATGTTGGTCGCTCAGGCCCTGATCGTCGAACAACGACTGGCGGGCATTTCCGCCACTCTCCGCCCCGGTGAGATCACAGCGATTTGCGGCCCCAACGGGGCGGGAAAATCGACCTTGCTGGCCTGCCTGGCCGGTCTGCTCACCCCTGACAGCGGCAGCGTCACACTGGATGGCACGCTGCTAACCGGCCTTGCGCCGCGCCAGCGGGCACGGGCGATCGGTTTTCTGCCACAGACCCCGGAAGTCGCTTGGGATGTGACGGTTGAAACGCTCGTCGCTCTGGGGCGTTTGCCGTGGCAGGGCGCGCCAATGCAGCGCGCAGCGGCGAGCGCCGAGGAGGACATGGCGGCGCTCAATGCGGCGATAGAGACTATGGACCTTGCCGCGCTGCGCCACCGCGTGGTCACGGCTTTGTCGGGCGGCGAGCGGGCGCGGGCGCTGGTGGCGCGAGTTCTGGCCGGATGTCCGCTCTGGCTGCTGGCCGACGAACCGCTCGCCAATCTGGATCTGGGGCATCAGCTGGCGCTGCTTGGAACCCTGCGCAGTTTGGCGCGTGAGCGCGCAATCGGCGTGGTGCTGGTGCTGCACGATCTGGCCCAGGCGATGAACTTCGCCGATCGGGTGCTGGTGCTGGCGGATGGCCGGGTACTGGCCGATGGCCCGCCGGAAGCGGCTCTGGCCGAGCAGGTGATCGCAGTGGGCTGGGGGGTCAAGGCCCGCTGGCTGGGCGAGCCGGGGGCAAAAGCGCTGGCGACGGCAGGCTGATACCCGCCGCCGCCATCCGCCCTATTTCAGGCCATTGGCCCGCAGCATCGGTTCGATGCTGGGATCGCGGCCGGTGAAGCCCTTGTACATTTCGGCGTAGTCGCGGCTGTTGCCCTGGCTCAGCACCATGTCGCGGAACCGCTGGCCGTTGGCGCGGGTCATCCCGCCATTGTCCTTGAACCACTGGAAGGCATCGTGATCGAGCATCTGGGTCCATGAGTAGGCGTAATAGCCTGATGCATAGCCGCCGCCCCAGATGTGGCGGAAATAGCTGGAACGATAGCGCGGTGGAACCAGCGTGTATTCAAGTCCGCTGGCGCCAAGTGATTTTGCCTCAAATCCATCGGCATCCTGCTTGCCTGCGCTGGCGGGGAGGCCATGCCATTTCTGATCGAGCAGGGCTGCGGTGATTGCTTCACCCAGCTCATAGCCCTTGTTGAACTTGCTCGACTTGTCGAGCTTGGCCACTAGTGCGGCGGGCATCGGCGCCCCTGTCTTGTAATGCTTGGCGTAATTGGCAAAAACGCGCGCTTCGTTGCGCCAGTTTTCGTTGAACTGGCTGGGGAATTCGACGAAATCGCGCGCCGTGTTCGAGCCCGAGATCGAGGGATAGTTCTGGTCCGAGAGCATGCCGTGCAGGGCATGGCCGAACTCGTGGAACATGGTCTTCACATCATCCGATGTGACAAGCGCGGGCTGTCCGGGGGCCGGCTTGGTGTAATTCGAGACGTTGAAGATCACTGGCTTGGTGCCGGTCAGCCGGTTCTGATCGACAAAGTTCGACATCCAGGCGCCGCCCTGCTTGTTGTCACGCTTCCACGGGTCGAAATAGAACAGCGCAAGCTCGCTGCCGTCCTTGTCGTACACGGTGTAGACTGTGACATCGGGGTGATAGACCGGGATGTCGGCCCGCTTTTTGAAGGTCAGGCCGTAAAGCTGATTGGCGCTAAAAAACACGCCATCTTCCAGCACGCGAGTGATCTCGAAATAGGGTTTGACCTGCGCATCATCGAGGGCATATTTCTGGCTGCGGAGCTTCTCCGCATAGTAATCCCAGTCCCACGGCTTAACCGTAAACTTGCCGCCGCTCTTGCGGATCATGGCGTTGATTTCCGCCGCCTCGCGCCGCTCTGCTGCAGCCAGCGCGGGAACGATCTGGCCCAGAAAGCCCAGAGCGTTGGCCGGGGTCTTGGCCATCTGGTCGGTCATTGCGAAGGTCGCGAAATCCGGATAGCCGAGCAGCTGCGCCTTCTGCGCGCGCAGCAGCGCAATTTCCGAGATCATCGCGCGGGTGTCATTGGTATCGCCGCGGACCGAGCGGGTCCAGCTGGCGTTGAACAGCGCCTGACGGGTCGCGCGATTGTTCAGCGAGGGCAGCAGCGGCTGCTGCGTGGTGTTCTGCAGCGTCAGCACATACTTGCCGGCCATGCCGCGGTCCGCAGCCGCCTTGGCAGCTGAGGCGAGGGCGGCTTCATCCAGCCCAGAGAGCTTCGCTTTGTTGTCCACCACCAGCGCGGCGTCCTTTGTACCTGCGGTGAGCTTTTGCCCGAACACGGTCTGGAGCGAAGAGAGCTTGCCGTTGAGAGCCTTGAGCTGTTCCTTGTCGGCGGCCGAGAGCAGCGCGCCGTTCTTCACGAACCGATCATAGGTCAACGACAGTAGCCGCGCCTGATCGGGGCGGTAGTTCATGTCGGCGATCTTTTCGCGGATATGCTTGATCCGCGCGAACAGCTGATCATTGAGATAGATCGAATCCGACAGCGCGGCGAGCTGCGGTGCGGTGGCGCTGTCGATAGCGTCCAGCGTGCCGTTGGTATTGGCCGCAGTCAGCGCGCTGAACACATAGATCGCGCGGGTCAGCTGCTGGCCCGAACGTTCCATCGCCTCGATTGTGTTCTCGAAAGTCGGCTCAGCGGGATTGCCCGCAATCGCTTCGATCTCGGCCTTGTTTATCGCGATCCCTTGCTCGATTGCCGGCTGGAAATCGCTGTCCTTAATTTTCGTGAAATCGGGTGCCTGGAACGGCAGGGTCGAAACCTGCGCGAAGATCCCCGTGCCGGTGGGGATCACTGGCGCATAGGGAGCGGGGCTGGCGGCAGGGGCGGGTGGCTGGACCACGGCGACCTCGTTGGTCGCGCAGCCCGCAAGCGCCAGTGCGCCAAGCGAAACGAGAGATAGTTTGGACATCGTTGAAGGCCTTTACCAGATTTTCGCACGGAGCTCGGGTGCGATGTACATCGTATCGCCGGGTTTGATCCCGAAGGCGGCGTACCACGCATCGACATTGCGGACGGGGCCAAGCACGCGGTAGCGCGCCGGGCTGTGCGGATCGGTGGCCACCTGGTTCTTGATCGCATCGGGGCGCTGCTTGGTGCGCCAGGCCTGCGCAAAGGCGAGGAAGAAGCGCTGATCGCCGGTCAGCCCGTCGATCACCGGCGCGTCTTTGCCGCCCAGTGATTTGTGATAGGCGCTCAGCGATACTTCAAGCCCGGCAAGATCGGCGATATTCTCGCCCATCGTCAGATCGGGATTGATGAAAGCGCCGGGGGCGGCTTCAAATTTGGCATATTGGGCGCCGAAGATCTTGGCCTGCGCTTCGAAGCGGGCGGCGTCTTCGGGTGCCCACCAATCGCGCACTGCGCCGGTGGCATCGATCTTGCGGCCCTGATCATCGAAGCCATGGATGATCTCATGGCCGATCACGGCCCCGATCGCGCCGTAGTTGACTGCATCATCGGCAGCCAGATCGAAATAAGGCGCCTGGAGGATGCCGGCAGGGAACACGATCTTATTTTCCAGGCCGCCATTATAGGCGTTCACTGTCTGCGGGTTCATCCCCCACTTCTTGCGATCGACGCGTTTGCTGAGGTCCGACATGGCGTAATCGGCATTGAACCGGCCGGCGCGCTGAACGTTGCCATAAAGATCGCCCGCATTGATACCCAGCGCATCGTAATTGCGGAATTTGTCTGGATAGCCGACCATCACGTCCATTTTCTGGAGCTTTTCCAGCGCGGCCAGCTTGGTCGGCGCGGACATCCAGCCATTGGTCTTGATCCGGTCGGTCATGGCCAGCTTGAGGTTGACTACCAGCGCTTCCATCTTGGTCTTGGCGGCGGGCGGAAAGTGCATCCGGACATAGTCCTGCCCGACCAGTTCACCCAGCGAGCCATCGACCAGCTGAACAGCCCGCTTCCAGCGCGGGCGCAGCGAGGAAACACCTGACAGCGTCTTGGTATATTCGAACTTGCTGTCGACCATTGCTTTGGTCAGGTAGGGCGCAGCCTGATCGGTCAGGTGGAATTGCTGCCACAACTTAAGCGTCGCCAAGGGCGTGGCGGCATAGACTTTCACGGTATCGCGGACCGCGGTATTTTCGCCGACGATCATCCGCTTTTGTGCGGGCACCCGGGCTCCGGCCATCCACTGCGCCCAATCAAAACCGGGGGCATATTTGGCCAGCTGCGCGCTGCTCATCGGGTTGTTGACCTTGCCGATGTCGCGGCGGTCGGCGATCTTCCAGCTCTTGGCAGCAATCGCGGTTTCGAACGCGATGATCGTATCAGCGGCAACAGCCGGCGCGGGATTGCCAACCGCGCGCATGGTCCGCTCGATATAGGCGCGATAGGCGTCGCGCTGCGGCTTGAACTGCGCGGCGGTATAATACTCTCGCTCGGGCAGGCCGATCCCGCCCTGGCCGAGATAGAGCACGTTCATCGTCGGATCGAGCGTATCGGCGCCAACCCCGAAATCGACCAGCGAAATGCCAAAGGCGCCGTTCGTGCCGCCCATGAAGCGGGCAAACTGCGCCCGGGTCTTGATCGCCGCAACCTTGGCAAGATCGGCCTTGAGCGGGGCGAGGCCAACCGCCTCAGCCTTGGCCTCGTCCATGAAGCTGGAATAGAGCGCGCCGTATTTATTGCCTGCCGGACCGGACGTAAGCTGACTGCGCAACTGATCCTGGACCCGGTCATTGACTTCGTTGCCGCTGCCGATCGCGGCCTTGTCCGAGGGAATCTCGCTCTTCGCCAGCCACGTACCCGAGGCGTGCCGTTCAAAATCCGCGCCTGGTGCGACGGTAGTGTCGCGGTTTTCAAGCGCGACGCCCCAGTTGCCATAAATCGTTTTGGCGTCGGGCGCGGAGGAGGGCGGGGGCGTCGTCATGGGCATCGGCATGGCCGAATGGTCATGACCCGCCGGCATCTCCGCGGGCGCAGGTTGGGCAGCCAGCGGGGCGGAAACAAGCGCCACTAAGGCAACGGAAACAAGCCAGGTCGTCTTCATGAATTTCTCCGTGAAATAGCGCGCGAACAGTCCCTTGAACGATCGGATATGTGCGCTGGATGAATGGACGCTGGGTCGGACGACGGCGCTTGGATGTCAATGTTGTTTGCCGAACTGCGATGGCGGTTGGTCGGAGAATGTCCCGGATTGCGGGAGATTGCGCAATCCGCGTTTCCCTGTAGTCTGCGCCGATCCAAATCCGCGTTTGGACGAGTGGGGGCAGGCTTGACGGGTTTTCGTTACAAGGCCTTTGTCAGCTACAGCTGGGCCGATGCCGCCTGGGGTAAATGGCTGCACCACGCGATTGAAACCTATCGCACGCCCAAAGCACTGATCGGCAAGGAAACCGCGGCGGGAGCGGTTCCGGCCCGGCTCCATCCGCTGTTCAAGGACCGCGAGGAGGAAGCCGCCGGATCGAGCATCGGCGGCGCGGTGGAAGCGGCGCTGGGAGCTTCGGAATTCCTGATCGTGATCTGCTCACCGCGCTCAGCCCAGTCGGAATGGGTCAACCGCGAAGTTGCCTGGTTCAAGACCCACCGCGATCCTTCCAAGGTGCTGGCGCTGATCGTCGATGGTGAGCCGGGCAGCGCCGAGGCCGAGTGTTTTCCCCGCGCGCTGACCCACCTTATTGCCGGTGATCTCTCGGTCACGGACAGTAGGGCAGACGCGCCGCTGGCTGCCGATGCGCGCAGCAGCGGCGATGGCAAGCGTCGCGCCCGGCTCAAGCTGGCAGCCGCCATGCTCGGCGTCGGACTGGACGAGCTGGTAAATCGCGATGACCGGCGGCGGACGCTTCGGGCGCGGATCATCACCGGAGCCTCGCTCGCATTGGCGCTGGTGATGAGCGGCATGGCCTGGGTGGCGGTGCAGGCGCGCAATGAGGCCGATCACCAGCGTTCCGAGGCTGACGGGCTGGTCGAATTCATGTTGACCGATCTGCGCGCCAAGCTGGAGCCGGTCGGGCGGCTCGATGCGCTCGACGTGGTTGGCCAGCGCGCACTCAAATACTATGCCGGACAGCGCCCCGGAAATCTCGACGCCGATGCGCTGGGGCGTCGCAGCCGGGCGCTGCATCTGGTGGGCGAGGTTCGCAATATTCGCGGGGACAGCGTCGGCGGATTGGAGGCTTTCCGGCAAGCGGCAGCGACCACTGCTGAGCAACTGGCGCGTGCTCCTGACAATCCGCAGCGCATTTTCGATCATGCGCAGTCGGTATTCTGGGTGGGCTACATCGCCTACGAACGCGGCGAGACCAAGGAAGCGGAAGCCCGGTTCCGTGACTACAAACGCCTGGCTGACCAGCTGCTGATGCTCGATCCCAAAAAGCCCGAATGGCAGATGGAAGTATCCTATGCCGAGAGCAATCTGGGCACCTTGCTATATGACAAGGGAGATTATGCCGGGGCGGAGCCGGCCTTTACCAAAGCATTGGCGATGGTCGATGCAGTCGCCGCGCAGGAAAAGCGCCCCCCCGCCCGGCAATTGGAAGTTGGGGTGGCAATCAACTGGCTGGGCAAGGCGCGGGCTGGCACCGGCCAGATTCCCGCAGCTCTTGCACTGCACCAGCGCG
>JBKJTN010000026.1:0-5510 GCA_046590275.1 Novosphingobium sp. | reverse complement strand
GTCCCCGGCTTGGCCGGGGACGACGTGCCATTTCAGTTCTTCGCCTGATCGACCAGCTTGTTGGCGCCGATCCACGGCATCATTGCCCGTAGCTGCGCGCCGGTCTTTTCGATCGGGTGGGCCTCGGCAGCCTTGCGGGCGGCTTTCAATTCAGGCTGTCCGGCTCGGTTATCCAGGACGAAGTTCTTGACGAACCGCCCGCTGGTGATGTCGGCCAGAACGCGCTTCATCTCGGCCTTGGTTTCGGCGGTGATGATCCTGGGGCCAGTGGTGATGTCGCCATATTCGGCGGTGTTGCTGATCGAATAGCGCATGTTGGCGATGCCGCCTTCATAGAGCAGATCGACGATCAGCTTGGTTTCGTGGAGGCATTCGAAATAGGCCATTTCGGGGGCGTAACCAGCCTCGACCAGCACCTCGAACCCGGCCTGGATCAGATGGGTGATCCCGCCGCACAGCACCGCCTGCTCACCGAACAGATCGGTTTCGCATTCTTCTTTGAAGTTGGTCTCGATGATCCCGCTACGCCCGCCGCCAACGCCCGAGGCATAGGCCAGCGCGACGTCATGCGCGTTGCCGGTGGCGTCCTGATGGACGGCGATCAGGCACGGCACGCCGCCGCCTTTGACATATTCACTGCGCACCGTGTGGCCCGGGCCCTTGGGGGCGATCATGATGATGTCGATGTCAGCCGGTGCTTCGATCAGCCCGAAGTGGATGTTAAGGCCGTGGGCGAAGGCGAGTGCCGCGCCGGGGCGGAGATTGCCGGCAATATCATCGGCCCAGATCGCGGCCTGATGTTCGTCGGGCGCGAGGATCATGAGGATGTCGGCCCACTTGGCGGCGTCCTTGTTGGCGAGCACCTTAAAGCCCGCAGCTTCGGCCTTCTTGGCGCTGGCAGAGCCGGGACGCAGCGCAATCGCCACCTCCTTGATGCCGCTGTCGCGCAGGTTCTGCGCGTGAGCGTGGCCCTGGCTGCCATAGCCGAGGATCGCGATCTTCTTGCCGGTGACCAGGTTGAGATCGGCATCGGCGTCGTAATAAACCTTCATTGGATTTTCCGTTTCCTGATTTTTCTAGAAGAGCGAGGCGAGGGCGCAGACGCCCGCTAAGGTAAGCAGTGGCCAGCCGATATGTCGCCCCTTGCTGATAATTGCATCAAGTAGACCAAAGCCGGTCATGGCAATGCCAATTGCCATGACCACCGGATGTTGTGCGAATTCTGGGTATAGCGCTTGGTAAGCTAGAACGTAGGCCAGCGCTACCATCAGGATAGAAGTCCCGTGCCAAGCCAGCCGCATGACGTCCCGGCTCAACTGCCGCGCCATGACGCCTTGATTGAGCGCAAGCAGGGGAATGATCAAACGACGCTCCCCAAATATCGAATGGGTTACCGCCGTGAGCACCATCGTGACCGACGCGATCCAGAGTAAGGTAGCACTCATAGCGCGTCCTTGCCCCGCATCATCCCGACAACACCGGTGCGGCCGACCTCAACCAGACCCAGCTCGCGCATCAGGCCGACGAAGCGGTCGATCTTGTCGGGCGCGCCGGTCAGCTCGAAAATGAAGCTGCTGGTGGTGGTGTCGATCACCTTGGCGCGGAACACATCGGCCAGCCGTAGCGCCTCGACCCGGGCATCGCCGGTGCCAGCCACCTTGACCAGCGCCAGCTCGCGCTCAACATGTTCGCCAAGTTCGGTCAGGTCGATCACCTTGTGGACCGGGACCAGCCTTTCGAGCTGGGCATGGATCTGGTCGATCACCTCGGGCGGACCGTGGGTGACGATGGTGATCCGGCTGATCGAGTGGTTTTCCGAAATGTCGGCCACGGTTAGGCTGTCGATATTATAACCGCGCGCGGTGAACAGCCCGGCGATCTTGGCAAGGATGCCCGCTTCGTTGTCGACCGTAATGGTCAGCACATGGCGTTCGGACGCCTTGGTCTTGATTTTCATCGTACGGTATCCCTAATCCCCAGCCCGCTCACACCAGCGCTTTGGCTTCATCATCCATGGTCCCGGCAACATTGTCGCCATACAGGATCATGTCGGTATGCGCTGCTCCGCTCGGGATCATCGGATAGCAGTTGGCGTCCTTGGTGACGAGGCAATCGACGATCACCGGACCATCATAATCGATCATCGCCTGAATGCCCGCATCAAGTTCAGCCTCGCTGGTGATGCGAATACCCTTCCAGCCGTAAGCTTCGGCCAGCTTGACGAAATCGGGCAAGCTGTCTGAATAGGACTGCGAATAGCGGCTTTCATAGGTCAGTTCCTGCCACTGGCGGACCATCCCCATCCATTCATTGTTGAGGATGAAGATCTTGACCGGCAGGCGGTATTGGGTCGCGGTGCCGAGTTCCTGGATGTTCATCTGGATCGAAGCGTCGCCGGCAATGTCGATTACCAGCGCATCCGGATTGCCGAGCTGCGCGCCGATCGCTGCCGGAAGCCCATAGCCCATCGTCCCGAGCCCGCCCGACGTCAGCCACTTGTTGGGCGCGAAGAACGGGAAATACTGCGCCGCCCACATCTGATGCTGGCCAACTTCGGTGGCGATGATCGGATCGCGCGACTTGGTCAGTTCATAGAGCCGTTCAACCGCCAGCTGCGGCATGATCGCTTCATTGTTGGCTGGGTAGGCAAGGCTATCTCGCGCGCGCCAGCCGTTGATCCGGGCTTTCCATTCGGTCAGATCCTGCGCCTTGCGGCCGCTCCATGCCGCGATCAGCTGTTCGAGGACGCGGGCACAATCGCCAATGATCGGCAAATCGACCCGGACCGTCTTGTTGATCGAGCTGCGATCGATATCGATGTGGATCTTGGTCGAGTTGGGCGAAAAGGCATCGAGCCGTCCGGTGACCCGATCATCGAAGCGCGCGCCGATGCAAACCATCACATCGGCGCGGTTCATCGCCATATTGGCTTCATAGGTGCCGTGCATCCCCAGCATACCCAGCCAGTCGGCGTGGTCCGCCGGGAAGGCACCAAGGCCCATCAGCGTCGAGGTGACGGGCGCGCCGGTCAGCTTCTGCAGCTCGCGCAGCAGTTCAGTGGCGCGCGGGCCGGAGTTGATCACGCCGCCGCCGGTGTAGAAGATCGGCGCCTTGGCGTTGGCAATCAACTCGATCGCACGGGCAATGTCGCGGCTGCTGCCCTCAAGCTGCGGGGTATAGCGGTTGCGGCGCTGCGGGGGCGCATCGCTGAAGCTGGCGACGGCAACCTGCACATCCTTGGGAATGTCGATCAGGACTGGACCGGGGCGGCCTTGCGTCGCAATCTGGAATGCCTCGTCGATCGTCGCGGCGAGTTCTGCGGGGTCCTTCACCAGATAATTGTGCTTGGTGCAGTGCCGCGTGATGCCGACCGTATCGGCTTCCTGAAACGCGTCGGAACCGATCAGTCCTGTGGCGACCTGGCCGGTGATGATCACCAGCGGGATCGAATCCATGAAAGCGTCGGCAATCCCGGTAACAGCATTTGTTGCGCCGGGGCCGGAGGTGACCAGCACCACGCCGGGCTTGCCGGTGGAGCGGGCGTAACCCTCGGCGGCATGGGCCGCGCCGGCCTCGTGGCGAACGAGAATGTGGCGGATGCGCTTGTCGCCAAACAGCGCGTCATAGATCGGCAGCACCGCGCCGCCGGGATAGCCGAACACGAATTCGACTCCCTGGCGGACAAGGCTTTCTACCAGGATGCTTGCGCCGCTGCGCTCGTCGCTCACCGCAATAACCTTTCGTGTTCGGTTGTGCTGTCCCTTGAAAGGGTTAACCCGGCACGGCGTGAACCATGCCGGGTTTCCTCTCCAGCTCGCACAAAGCCCGCGTAAGCGGGTGTTGGGGCGCCTCTAGGAGACAGTTTATAACGTGTCAACCGTTAATTGCGCAATAATGATGCGAAAATACCGCATATATCGTAATTTACCTGTTCAATCCGCGGCCATTCTGCCGGGGGCTGATGGCGCAGCCAGGTATATTGCCGCTTGGCATAGTTGCGGGTTGCCTGGGCTCCGCGCACCTCGGTATCGGCCAGCGTAGCCGTGCCTGCAAGAAAAGCGGAAATCTCCGCCACGCCGATTGCGCGCATGACCGGAAGCGAGGGATCCAGCCCGCGCCCCAGCAGCACGCGAACTTCCTCGATCGCGCCGCCCGCCAGCATGGCTGCGAACCGGGCGTCACAGCGCGGATAGAGCAGGGCGCGCGGCGGCAGCAGGATCGCGGGGTGCAGTGCTACGGCGTCACCAATCCCGCCGGACAACTCGCGCTGCCATTCGGTCATGCTGCGCCCGGTGGAGCGGATCACTTCCAGCGCCCGCGATATCCGCGCGCTATCCGCCGGGGCGAGCGCCGCAGCGCGCTGCGGGTCTTCCTGCTGTAGAGCGGCATGGGCATCGCTCACGGGCAGGGCGCGAACTTCGGCGCGCACCGCTGGGTCAATCACTGGAACCGGCGCAATCCCATCAAGCAGCGTGCGCAGATACAGCCCGGTGCCGCCAACCAGAATCGGCACGCCCCCGTCTGCGTGGACCTTTGCTACAGCCTCGCGCGCTTGGGTGGCCCAGTCGGCGGCGGAGCAGGCCTCGGCTCCGTCCCATGTCCCGAACAACAAATGCGGCACGCCTTGCATTTCTTCGGTTGCCGGTCGTGCACTCAGCACCGCCAGATCGGCATAAACCTGCGCGCTATCGGCATTGATGACTACCGGCTTGTGCCCCTGCGCGATCAGGGCCAGTGCCAGCCGCACCGCGCAATCGCTCTTGCCGCTGGCCGTCGGCCCTGCGATTAGCGCCAGCGGCGGTTTCTCCGCTCCCGATTCAGAGGATCCCTGCGTGCTCATTGCCCGGCTGATAGCAGAACCGGACGCGCTGTCCGCAAATCTCGAACGCGCGATCCGCGATATCGAAGCGCAGGGCATGCGCCTGCACCGCGCCGAGCCGCGCCGCGATGATGATGCGGTGGTCCAGTTCGAAGTGGAAGGCAGCGCCTTGGCGGCCCTGCGTGCGGTCCTAGATAGCGTGTTTGCACCCGCCGACTTGCTGGTAGCCGATCACATGCCGCTGCTGCCAAGGCTGTTCGTGTCCGACATGGATTCGACCATGATCGGCCAGGAATGCATCGACGAGCTGGCCGACTTTGCCGGGATCAAGGCGCAGATCGCCGAGATTACCGAGCGAGCGATGCAGGGCGAGCTTGATTTCGCCGAAGCGCTGACCAGTCGTGTCCATTTGCTGGGCGGCTTAGGTCAGGATGCGATCCTGCAATGCCTCGAACAGCGGATCACCCCGATGCCCGGCGCAAAGACGTTGGTGGCGACGCTGAAAGCGCATGGCTGTCACACTGTGCTGGTGACCGGCGGCTTCCATCAATTCGCCGATCCGGTCGCCGAGCAGCTTGGGTTCGGGCAGGTCGTCGCCAACCGGCTGGCGGTGGAACACGGTAAGCTGACTGGCGGCTTGGTTGGCGGAATTGTCGATAGCTCGATCAAGCGGCAGGTACTGGTGGCTGAG
>JBKJTN010000175.1:0-6498 GCA_046590275.1 Novosphingobium sp. | reverse complement strand
TACCCCGCCGTCCATTTCCAGCTTGTGGATCAAGGCATAGATCGCGCTGGTGGTCATCGGATTGCCGCCCACCAGCAGCGTGTGGAACGAGAGCGCCTCGCGCAGCTTCTCGCTTTTGACAAAGCTGGAAACCATTGAATAGACGCTGCGCCAAGCCTGATATTTGGCCAGCGCTGGCGCTGCCTTGATCATGCTGGCAAAATCGAGGAACGGGACATGCCCAAGCTTGACATAACCTTCCTCGTACACCCCTGCGGCATAGCGCAGAAAGTCTTCATAACCGGGCAGATCGCCCGGCGCGACGCGGGCAATTTCGCGCGGCAGATCAACCGGATCGTTCGAATAGTCGAAGTTGGTGCCATCGGGCCAGTTGAGCCGGTAGAACGGCGAGACCGGCATCAGGGTTACATCCTCGGCCATGTCGTGGCCGGACAGCTCCCACAACTCCTTCAGGCACGGCGGATCGGTGATTACGGTCGGCCCGGCATCGAAGGTAAAGCCGTCGCGCTCCCAATAATAAGCCCGGCCGCCCGGCTTGTCGCGGGCTTCGATGATAGTGGTCTCGATCCCGGCCGATTGCAGCCGGATCGCCAGAGCAAGGCCGCCAAAGCCGGCGCCGATCACACAGGCGCGGCTCATCGTGCCGGACCTTGCAGGTTCTGGCCCGGATCATCGAGAAACGCCAGCGGCCGGCCCTTGCCGATCAGGCTGGCCAGCGCCGCACTGATACGCACCGGCGGGCGGCCGATCAGGATCCGCGCCCGGTCGGCCCAGCTTGAGCGTCCGGCATAGAACCGTTCGATCAAACCCGGCGGCAAGTCGTAGAAGCGTTCAAGCACCTTGTAGCGGCGCTTGGGGGTGGCCGCCCCGAACAGCATTGTCGAAAGCATTCGGTAAAATCCTCCGCGGCGCCAATGGGCGCTGGCGTGACTATAGCTTGCTGCGGCGAGCGCGGCACCTGTAACTTCGGGCAAATTGGCCAACTTGATCGCCAGCCGCACCGCCTGTGGCAACGAAAAGCTGGTCAGCGGGTGGAGCAGGCCGGCCCGCGCGCCGGCCCGGGCCGGGGCGTGCCTGGGATCGGGCCAGAAACGCGCGAAATTCCCTTCAGCTACCACTGGCAGCACGCCGGCCTCTTCGCGCAGCACCGCAGTCACCTGCCAGCCGTTTAACTGGCAATAGCTGGCGATGCGCCCGTTCAGCTCCTGCAGATCCAGCGCGGGACTGTCGGAATAATAGGTGTCCTCGACAAAAACTTCGGTGGGGGAAAAGGGCAGGCAATAGACGAACCGATAACCGTCCAGCTGGCTCACCCGCGCGTCCATCACCATCGGCCCCGTGAGGCCATGGGGCGCACTCAGCCGCAGCATCTGCCCCATGAACTTCTGCCAGCCGCCGCGCATTCCCGGCATGCCGGTTGCGCCGCGCGCATCGATCACCCCGCCCGCGGTGATCACGCTGCCGTTGGCCAAGGTGACCCGGTCTTGCGTGATTGAGGCAACTTCAACTCCGCACCGCACCGCTCCGTCCGCCAGCGCAGCGCGCACCACCTCATCCAGCCGCTCGCTGGTGATGGTCCGGTAAGGAGTGGGAAGTGTGCGCGAATTGCGCGGAAAACGCACCGAATAGCCCCGATCCCAGCGTGCAACGATCAGTGGTTCAACCAGCCATTCGTGTTCGGGGGCGATGTCGCTGGCGAAGAATGACCACAAATGGTTGCCGCCAAGCGTTTTGCCCTGCTCGATCAGCAACAGTGACAGATCTGGCCGCAATCGGGCAAAGGCCAGCGCCAGCAGCCCGCCTGCCAGCCCGCCGCCCACGATGATGATGTCACTGTCACGCCCGTCCATTGCCACCTGCCTTTAGCGAAAGGGCAGGGCAGCGCAACCGGGCTTGGCGCGGCGCGTAACATCGGTCATGGTATTGGCAATGGAGATTGTTCCCGCAACACTGGCCGATGCCGCCCAGATCACCGCGATCTATGCGCATCATGTGCTGCATGGCACCGCCAGTTTTGAAACCGAACCGCCCGGCGAGGCAGAGATGGCGGCGCGGCTGGGCAAGGTGCTGGATGCCGGATCGCCGTGGCTGGTGGCCCGAAGTCCTTCGGGGGAAGTTGTCGGCTATGCCTATGCCAGCCAGTTCCGCGATCGGCCGGCCTATCGTTTTGCCTGCGAGAACAGCATCTATGTGCGCCACGATCTGCGCGGCTCGGGGATCGGCGGCGCGCTGCTGGCGGCGCTGGTCGAGGCGGCGACCAGCTGCGGCTACCGCCAGATGATCGCGGTGATCGGCGGGGCGGAGCCAGCGTCCGAAGCGCTCCATGCCCGCGCCGGATTTGTCCGGGCCGGGCAGATGCGCAGCGTTGGACGCAAGCATGGGCGCTGGCTGGATACGCTTTATATGCAACTGGCACTGGGTGAGGGCGATCGGAACCCGCCGATTGAGGAACCTGCATGACCAACCTGCTCCCCCATCGCCGCGCCGCCATTGTAACGCTGCTGGCATTGCTTGTTACGGCAGCAATTCTGGCGGGCATGGGCCGCCCGGCGATCTGCGAGTGCGGCACGGTCAAGCTGTGGTGGGGAGTGGTGCAATCGGCCGAAAACAGCCAACACCTCACCGATTGGTACAGCTTCAGCCATGTGATCCACGGGCTGCTGTTCTATGGCGCGGCGCATCTGCTGTGGCGGCGGTGGGGGCTGCTGGGCGGCTTGCCCGCGCGCTGGGCGCTGCCGATTGCCCTGGTTATCGAGGCAGCGTGGGAGTTGTTCGAAAACTCTCCAGTGATCATCGATCGCTACCGCGCGGTAACCGTCAGCTGGGGTTACAGCGGCGACAGCATCGTCAATTCGGTGGCTGACATCGGCTGGATGGCGGCGGGTTTCTGGCTCGCCAGCCGCCTGCCGGCGAAAGCCAGCATCGCGATGGGGATCGTCTTCGAGCTGTTTACCCTGGCGATGATCCGCGACAATCTGATCCTCAACGTGCTGATGCTGGTGTGGCCGGTCGAGGCAATCAAGGTCTGGCAGGGGATGGGCTAGCGACGGAATTTGACCAGCATCAATTACACTCTTGGCAGATTGGGCGAATGAGCGTTTAATCGAGCGGTTAAGCCGCCCGAAGGAGAGCGTCATGGATGCCGTTACAAGTTTGCCCGTCACCCATGTTGATGTGCTGATCGCAGGGGCTGGAATTTCGGGGATCGGCTCGGCCTATCATCTGCAAGACCAATGCCCGGGCAAAAGCTACGCGATCCTTGAAATGAAGGACACGTTTGGCGGCACCTGGGATACCCATAAATATCCGGGCGTCCGGTCAGACTCGGATCTCTACACCTTCGGCTACCGCTTCAAGCCGTGGATCGGCCCGCCCATCGCCAGCGCGGCAGAGATCCTCAAATATATGGGCGAGGTGATCGACGAGAACGGGATTGCTCCGCATATCCGTTATGGCCGCCGTATTTCGACGTGCCAGTGGTCCAGCGCGGACAATCTCTGGACGGTCGAGGCGACACGGCTGGCAAACGGCGCGACCGAACGCTTCACCTGCAATTTCCTGTGGATGTGTCAGGGCTACTACGATCACGAGAAGCCTTACGTTCCCGAATGGGATGGTCTGGCAGACTATCAGGGCCTGTTCGTCCACGCCCAGCTGTGGGATCCGAAAACCGACTATGCCGGCAAGCGGATACTGGTGATCGGATCGGGCGCGACGGCCGCCACGGTGATCCCCGCCTTTGCCGAACAGGCCGCGCATGTGACCATGCTCCAGCGCTCGCCAACCTATTTCATGTGCAGCGCCAACCGCAACGAACTAGCCGACCGGCTGCGTGAAATCGGAATTGACGAGCCGACCATCCACCGCGTCGTCCGCACCCAGATCAATCACGACATGAATCGGATGATCGAGCGCTGCAAGTCTGAACCCGATGTCGTGGTCGAAGAGCTGAAGGGGCTCATCCGCCAGTATGCCGGAGACGATTTCGAGTTCGAGCCGCATTTCACGCCCAAATACCGCCCGTGGGAGCAGCGCCTGGCGTTTGTGCCCGAGGGCGATCTGTTTCAGGCCGCCAAGGCTGGCAAGCTGACGGTGGTGACCGATACTATTGATCGCTTTACTACCAGGGGGGTGCGCACCGCGTCGGGCGAGGAGATCGAGGCGGATATCATCGTCGCCGCCACCGGCTTCCGCCTCTCGGTGATGGGCGACATTCCGTTCAGCGTCGATGCCAAGCCGGTCAAATGGAACGAAACCGTGACCTATCGCGGGATGCTGTTCACCGGCGTGCCGAATATGGCCTGGGTGATGGGCTACTTCCGCGCCAGCTGGACGCTCAGGGTCGATATGCAGGGCGATTTCATCTGCGGCTTGCTGAACCAGATGGACAGGCTCGGCGCCCGGCGGATCGATGTGGCGCCGCGGCCCGAGGATCAGGACATGAAAATCCTGCCGTGGATCGAGCCGGAGAATTTCAACCCCAGCTATCTTTTGCGCGGTCTGGACCAGATGCCGCGCCGCGGCGACCGCCCCGAATGGCGGCATAACCAGGACTACTGGACCGAAAAAGACGATTTCCCGAAGATCGAGCTGGGCGGGGCGGAGTTCCTGTATGACGGCAAACACGCGGCCGCCGCAACACCCGCTCAGGCCATTCCGGCCTAGCATCAGCCGCTGCGCATCACCATCAGTGACGATGAGTAGGGTGCAACCAGCTTTTGTGCCCGGGCCCAGTCACCCCTCAGCCACAGGTCATGGGAACGCGGATCGGGCGGCAGGATCACCGGCATGGTCTCGCGGCCTTCATGGCGCAGCGCGGCATTGGCTTCGCAGGTGAGCAGGGCAAAGCTTGGCACTTCGCTGTCCTTCCACACGGCAGCGAATGCGAAGATCGGCTGATCGGCCACGCCAAACCAGCATTGCCGGCGCTTGCCATCGATGTCTTGCCCGGCACCCCATTCCATAAAACTTGTTGCCGGGATCAGGCAGCGGAATTCGCTGTTGCGCAAGTTTCCGATCCAGAACGGGCTTTCCAGATTGCGCACCGTCAGCACGGCCCGGCCCCCGTCGCCAGCAGTAGAGGGGGGCGGCACGCCCCACAGCCGCGGGATCATCCGCCGGACTGGCTCGCCAGAAGGGCGCGGTCCGGCGATGAACTCGCGCCCCGCCGTAATCACCGGCGCGAAGCTGCCCGGCGCAACATGGCCCGGCTGCCAGGGATCATCCCCCGCCCGCGCCGAAAAGCGCGCCGCCACTTCTGCGGCGCTGGCATCGAGGCGGTAGAGCATGGTCATTGCACCCCGCGACTAGCGGCCTGCAGGGGCAGCGTCCATCCAGCGTCAGATCGCGTTCACCGGCAGGCGCAAATAGACATGACCGCCAGGTGACGCTGGCGGCATCGCGCCAGCGCGGATGTTGACCTGCAGCGAAGGCAGGATCAGCAGCGGGGCTTCAAGCGTGGCATCGCGGGCTTCGCGCATGGCGACGAAGGCGTCTTCATCGATCCCGTCATGGACGTGGCGGTTGTTGGCGCGGTGATCGGCCACGCTGGCTTCCCACGCCGGAGCGCCGCGCTCGGGCGGCGGGTAATCATGGCCGGTAAACAGCCGGGTGGCGGGGGCAAGCGCCAGCAGCTTGCGGATCGAGCGGTACAGCGTGCGCGCATCGCCGCCCGGAAAATCGGCCCGGGCGGTGCCATAATCGGGCATAAACACCGTATCGCCGACAAACGCGGCATCGCCGATCAGAAAAGTGACGCAGGCCGGGGTATGACCGGGCGTATGCAGCACACGGATGGTAAACCCGCCCAGCGGCAATTCATCGCCTTCGGATACCAGCCGGTCAAAATCGCTGCCATCGGCGGCAACATCATCGGCTTCGAACAGCGCGCCGAAAATCGCCTGCACCTTGGTGATCTGTGCGCCGATGACGATGGGCGCGCCGGTCTGCTCGCGCAGGTAATGCGCAGCCGAAAGATGATCGGCGTGGGCATGCGTTTCGAGCAGCCAGACCGCTGTCAAATTGTGCTGCGCCAGATAGGCCAGCAGCGCATCGGCGCTGGCCGTGCCGGTGCGGCCGTTGCGCGGGGTGAAATCAAGCACCGGATCGATGATCGCCGCCTGCCCGGTGGCGGGATCGTGTACGATATAGCTGACCGTGCTGGTGGCAGGATGGAAAAAGCCTTGGACTTGCGGTGCAGCGCTTGGCGAATCGGACATTGGAAGAACCTCCTGATGACCATTATATTAGAATTTGCTAAATTAGATTCAATGCATATAATGAGGGCATGTTCGATCTTGCCAAATTTAACCTCGCCATGTTCGAAGACAGCGCTGGCCGCGCGGCCCGTCTGCTGCGCCTGCTTGGCAATGAACGGCGGTTGATGATCCTGTGCCAGCTGGCCGATGGGGAACTGTCGGTCGGCCAGCTTCAACCGCGCCTCGGTCTCTCGCAATCGGCCCTCTTGGCGAAGCAGTGCAAGATGCTGCGACAGGGCCG
>JBKJTN010000095.1:0-40151 GCA_046590275.1 Novosphingobium sp. | reverse complement strand
TACCGTCCGGCTCTTCGGGTTCGTGACCTTGAAACTTTCTTTCCAGCTCGCGGACGCGCCGTTGAGCCTCGGGAGAGAATTCGGCGCCTTGCATCTGCCGGAACGTGGACCATTGTCGCTTGCCGGAATCTTCAAGACTGTGCTTCGCCCACAACCGGAGCTGCTGCGGCGGCCATTGACCTTCGCGTTCAGGCTCCTTGCTCTTTCGATAGCAGCGTGCGGCGGACTCCAACTCAGGATAGAGCCGCATCAAGCGCGTCTCAAGTTGGTCGCGTACCGATACACCGAGATCTGGCCAGCTGGTTGACATTGCTTTGCCAGCCGAAAAGGCCTCCGCGTGATGCCATCCCGCTTTGAACAGACCGGGATTGTCGGCATGCGCTTCAAGCAGATTTGCGAGTTCCGGGTTGGCCGACACGGATTCGAGCAATAGATGTAAAGCGGTCATGTGAAGTCGCGGATCGAGCGGTGCGAGCAAACCTGGGATCTGTTCGGGCGAGTCAGTGCCGACCCGGTGAAGTGCGGTGCGGACCATGTCGATAAATCCAACCGAATGCGGGCCCGCTCCGCGATCCTTGCTCCGGTAACACCAGAGACTGTCTTCCGATGGACGCTCATCACCGACGACGGTCCGATCCATAGCAGTACGCATTGCCGGGATTACGCTTGCAAGGGCGATGGCAGGGTTGGCCTCTGCAAGTTCGTTGAAATGGTAGAAATCGCGGTGGAGATGGTAGGCGTTGTCGCCAAATGGCGTTCCGGTATCGTTGTGCCGGTACCAATGCTCGAGAATTGCCGCCAAGATCCGGCCAGCATCCTCAGGCGCATGCTTGACCCACCCGTCAGCCAGATTGAACGGGCCTTCCCCAACGGCGGCGAGCGCCTCACCATCGCATAGCTCGACGCTTCGAATGACCATATCGGCGATCATCGGCATCGGACAATCAGGCTGAAACCAGGTAAAGCAGCGCAGGACCAACGGAGCTTTTTCGGGTCGGCGATCAAGGAATCGCGAAAGAATTCGCGCTGCATCGGCTTCGGCAGTCTTTGCCATGCTTTCGACTGCACGAAACGCCCAGAACAGATCATCGTCGTCGTCAGCGCTGAACCATTGATCGAGGATCCCCTGCTGATCGAGCAGAAGGCCCCATCCCTTGTTGCCGAATATCACGCGCCCCGTGTGCCGCGGTAGCGCTGCTTCGCTTTCGGCATGAGCAAGAACCAGTTTCCATTCCTCAGCGCTGGGATCGATAACAGTCGATAGCCAGCGCAAAACCAGGTCCCTCACATGTGGGCGAACCCTGTCGTCCGACAGGATGAAGGAAAGGTCGGCAAGGTAGCTATTGCGGTCAAGTTCTCGCTCTTGTGCGAGGATTTGCCGAACCTGGGTTCGCCGGAAAAGCGTCTGCTCAGCTCCAAGCAGAAAGTCCTGAAGCCGCTTCCCGTCGGTGACAAAAGAGCGCGCATGCAAATAGTCGAAAAGCGATTCGTGCATCAATGCCAGTTTTTGGCCTTGCACCACGACCAACCCAGCTTGCTGCAGCAGGTCGATCCCGCCCGGGAAATGGTCGAGCACTGAGGCAGGAGCGGCCAGTTGCTCGCGGTCGCTCATCGCCTTGGCGACGGCCCCAAGCGCTTCGAATAGCCCCCAGGACGGTTGATGCAGTTTGCGAAGTTCGCGGTCGCGAAGCTTGAGCAGTTCATCATAGAGCTGCGAGATATGCTCGACATGACCAAGGTCGACCGGCCCGTTGCGCGCCAGCTCGGCGGCAATGGCTAATCCGATTGGCTGACACAACAGCGCCTGAATTTTGGGTCCCGCCTGATCTACGCCAATGCCAAGGCGGTTCGCGACGGGGAGCACGTCTTCGGCCCAGCGCAAAAGCGCCATGTCGATCCGCGTGCAGAAGCTGGCGGCCGCGACAGCCCGGAATTCGTGATCATTTTCGAGGTCGAAAGACCTGCAGCTGAACACGACCTTCAGCCCAGGATAGTACCGCGCCTGTCGCAGCAATCGCAACAGCACCGTGCGGACCAAAGTTGCCCTACCGGACATTTCGCTGACAGCATCTGCTTGATCAATGATCAGGATAGCAGCTTGCTGACCGGCAAGCTGTTGCAGCACAACCGCCGGACTATCGTCGACCTCGATCGTTGTCTCCCCCAGACCCGACAGCGTTGAAACACCCCCAACCTGATCGACCCGAAAGACCAGAACGGGCCTCGATCCGTCGTCGATCTGCGCGAGCGCCTTGCGAATGGCTACCGACTTGCCCGAGCCGGCCGGCCCGGCGAGCGCAATAGTTGGCGGGCTTTCGGGATCGTTGAGTGCGGCAACCAGCGCATCGACCTCAGCGCGTTCGATATCGAACAGGCCAGCACCAACCGGCCGATAGCTCTCGTCGTAGTTGAGATTGGCCGCCTTAAGCTTGCCCGGTATCGTCCGGTCGAATTCGTATTGCTTGAGCCTGATGCCTCGTCCCTTGAGAAAGGCTTCAAGCTCAGGCCACTTGAGTGCGCGATTGAAATTACCATCGTCTTCAACCCAGATGCGAAGTGCATCCATTACCTCCGCAGCAGGGGACGTGAACCAGCGCTCAAGTTCGGCGGCAAGCGACGAGACGAGCTCGCTTTCCGGGAAGGTCAGGAATTCGCAGCGGCCAAGCCACTCGAAACTCTGAATTGCATCGAATTCCAGCTGCTGCTGCAAATTCTGCCAATGCGTCTGTTCGTCACCTGAAAGCGACTTCTCGAACTGTTCGACATCGTGTGCTGTAGGTAGCTTTTCTTTGAGAAGCTTGAGCGGTTTGGCAGGATCGGTCGATACAAAGACACAGGTATCGGTGGCGGTGTTGATAACCTTCGTCTTGAAGTTCGCCAGCACGCCCTCACCAGCCAAGCGGTTGATTGTCCAGCTTCCGCTCGTCTGACGCTTGCATTGATGCCACTCGCGATGCGTCGGCCGGTCGATACAAAACTCGAAGCCCACGCCGTCATCGCCAAGCAGCTCGATCGTGATTGCAAGGGCTCGCCCGTCGATCAGCTGAACCAGATGGCGAACAAGCCAGACTGCCTCGTACCGATTGCCGACTTTGTCCGCGATGCCGCCTGGATGCATGAGTTACGCCCGTCCGGTATGGACGCGAGGTGCCGGGATGTTCGTCATGCGATGCCGCCCAGCCGCGCGCAACTTGGGGCGAGAACTGCCCAGATGTCATCAATTGCCGCCGCAAAATCCAGCGCTGGATGTTCCAGAGATTCGATATAGGCACCCCAGCGCCGCAGCGCATCGGCATCTTGTGCCATGGCCTCTGACAATCCGATTGGACGATTGGTTGGCACAGGCGTTGCCCTTCGTTCGAACGTAGCCGCAATGGCGGCATCGAGCGCGCGCGCATCAATCGGCATTGCCTTGGGAATAGCCCAAAGGTCGTAGAAGTCTTTCATCCGGCCATTTGCCAGTCCCAGCGCGACGACGGCCTGGAATTTCTCGGCGATGACCGCGACGGGCGGATAGGCGCGAATGCTGGGCCGTTCCATGTCGAGCAGCGATGGATATTCGATGGTTTGACTTGCGTCCGCCAGCGCGTCACCAAATGCGATATCAAGCGTCACCGGGATGCGCGTGCGTTCGAGATAGGCGGTGGTCCGCAGGCGGACTCCGCCATACTCCATTTCCTCGCGAATGGCGCTCGCCGCGAGGGCGTCAGTGTCGAATTCCAGACCGTCATCGCCCGCGATTGTCATGATCTCAGTGAAAATGGCCTTGATGGCTTCGGCGTCGGCTTCACCGAATCCGAGGAAATCGGCATCTCGGGTTTCGCGGTTGTCGTGTTCGAGCCACTGGGTGACGAGCATCCCGCCTTTGAGGATATAGTTCTCGCGATAGGCTGACATTGACAGGCGAAAGAGCAGTCGTTCGAGCGCAAAGCGGACAAGCAGGATATCGAAGGCGCGACCTTCCTGCCGCGCCTTGTTGAGCAGACGCTGCTTGACCGACGCCGCGAGATTCTTGGGTGCGTCAGCCATTGAATGTCAACGCCTCCAGATAAGGCCGCATTGTTGTCCAGGCACCGCCAGCGCGGGCCGCATCGGCGATCTGGCCTGGAGTGGCCTTGCGCTGGTCCAGCGCCGCACGCAGTCCTTCGACGGCTACCGATCTATCGACTAGGCGTCCGTTACGGAACAGGTCGGCAAGTGTCTTCGCAACCGAAAAGACTGGCACCTCAACCCCTGAAATCTTGTGCTGCTCGACACCCTGATCAAGATATTTGTCCGCGAACCGCACAATGCGAACCGGCGGGTAACCGGGCACAGGCGACCAGTCGCTGGTGCCGATCGCAACCCATATCTTGCGCGGCATCTGGTCGGTGAGACCGTGAAATGCCAGAGCCGAGACCATCGCGATAATGCCTTTGGGAATACGCTTCGAGACTTCGGCTAGCGAGAGGTCGCCTTCGATGTGGCTGCTCGGATTCTGGTAGATTCCGCGACTGACGCGCATCAGATCGCCGTTCTCGAGCGCACGCTGAATCGTTGAGCCGGCGATCCCGGCATTGCGGAGATCCTGAGCGCGGATGATCGACCGCTGTGCGACGATAGCACGGAGTTGCTCGCGTTGGCTGATTGCCCTTTCAGGCATGTTACAAATCCTATAACTGAATCAGTTTTAATCAGAGGTTTTGTAACAAATAATTCTCAAGCGCACCAGACGCAAATCGCTGGGTCCGAAATATGTAGCAGGATTTCGGACAGATTTCAGAGATCGTGCTGCGGGGAAGGCCTTCCCCTGAGCCGAAGCCGCTGCGCTGTCTCCGGCTACCCCTTCGAGCGGGGACACCCCGCAACGCCCCAAGAGAAGCAGAGCGGGGCTGTTGACGCACTCGGTCCCACCCGCCTGATGGCGCGCTCCTGCGGGTGCGGCGTTTTCAGGATGAGGGCCCCGCGCGCACTCTGAACCCGGCGGATATGGTTTCAAGTGCAGGCGAGGAAAGCCGACAGGTCCCGGCTTTCCGCCTGCATGGACACAATTGCGATGACCGCCTCCTTTCAGGGTGCGAGTCCTTTGCTTTAGCGATCTCGCTGGTCGCTCGGGCGATCATGGCACGAGCAGAGTCTTGCGGACGGCGCGTGCCGCGCCGGCGTTGATGGTTCGGCCCCGGCGAGACGGGGCGAGCGGCGCTTCCGGCTAGGCGCGGCGCGGCCAGGTGCAACCCGGCCCCCATCGCTTACGCTCAGGTCCGGGTCCTCCACTGCGTTTCGGCCGTCAGCAACTGGCAGCCTTATTGCCTCGATAGTCAGTCCGGTGCGCCTGTCCGCGCCGCGCCTCTCTGGTCGCTCTTGCCGCCCACCCCGTCCCGCCGGGGCCGTGGTGCGGTTTTGGGTAGTGCGAGGAGGCAGCGATGGGAATTGGTCGGAAACGTCGGAGCTACGGCAAGCCCGTCCAGAACGACTGCCGCAGGCAGGCAGTCGAAGGAGGCAGCAAGGGTGCGCTTCGCGCGTCGCTGCCGCGACCGGGCGGCGGCGATGCCGCGCCGCGCGCTACGCTCTATGACGAGGTAACGGCCAAGATCATCGCCCAGCTTGAAGCGGGGTGTTTCCCGTGGGCGCAGCCGTGGAGCAGCGCCGCCGCCGTTCCCGGCCTGCCCCGCAACGCGGTAACGGGCCGGGCATACTCTGGCGTCAATGTCTTGATCCTGTGGGGCGCGGTCATTGAGGGCTGTTATCCTTCGCAAGATTGGCTGACCTACCGGCAGGCGCTGGCCGCTGGCGGATGCGTCCGCAAGGGCGAGAAGGGCCAGACAGTCTTTTATGCTGACCGCTTCACGCCCGAAGATGGGCGCGAGCAGGTTGATGGCGAGGCCGTCCGCTCGATTCCGTTCCTAAAACGCTTTGTGGTGTTCAACGCAGCGCAATGCGAGGGTTTGCCCCAGCGGCTGACCGCTGACCCGACCCCGCCCCCCGAGCGCGAGCAACACGCCGCCGCCGAGGAACTGATCGCTGCGAGCGGCGCCGATTTCAGGATTGGCGGGGCGCGGGCCTTCTATGATGTTACACGCGATTTCGTGCACGTGCCGCCGCAACCGGCTTTCACCCATCAGATCGATTTCTACCGGACGGCGCTGCACGAACTCGGTCACTGGACGGGCAGCGCCGCGCGGCTGGGCCGCGATCAGTCCGGCAGGTTCGGGACGGCGCTCTATGCCCGCGAGGAACTATGCGCCGAACTGGCATCAGCGTTTCTGTGTGCGACGCTAGGGATTGTCCCGAGCGTGCGCCACGCCGACTATCTGGCGAACTGGCTGGCCGTGCTGCGCGCCGATAACCGTGCGATCTTCAAGGCCGCGAGCCAAGCCAGCAAGGCGGCTGACTTCCTGCTGGCATTCTCGCAGGCCCCAGCCGCGCCGCAGGAGCAGGCGGCATGAGCAGGGAAGCCGCTCCTAGCCCGTTCGAGGCCGAGGTCACGCAAGCAGGCCTCCAGACCTTGGTGAGCGGAGTTGCCCCAATCACGCCCGCTACGCGGTTGGCGATGCTCGCCAATGCGCCGCTCTTGCCGCGCAGGGTGCAGCGACCCGCCGATCATGGGCTGTTCGATACGAACGCCCGTAACCAGCTTGAGATGTTTCGATGAGCTTCCGCCATCCATTCCCCGGATGGCGGGAGGCCGCGCGGGCATGTCGCCTGCTCGGTTTCCCCGGCCCCGCCTCCATTGCCCCTCAAGATGCCCCGGAGGCGGGGCCACCCACACTAGTAACGGAGTAAGTAACATGCAGATCGACCAAATCCCTCTCGACCGGCTGTCGGTATCCAAGGCGAACATGCGCTGCGGCAAGAAGGTGCCCGACATCGCCGACATTCTGCCATCGGTTATCAAGCGCGGTGTGCTGTCGCCGCTGTTCGTCCGCCCAAATTGTCAGCATGGCCATTTCGAGATTGTCGCGGGCAAGCGCCGTTACTTCGCGGGGCTTGAGGCGGCGAAGCAGGGCCAGGACGACCTGACCCTGCCGTGCATCGTGCTCGCCGAAGGCGACGATGCCGATGCGCTCGAAGTGTCGATGATCGAGAACTTGATGCGGCAAGACCCCGATCCGGTGACCCAGTGGGAAAGCTATACACGTCTGGTCAAGGAGGGCCGCACCGTCGAGGATATTGCCGCAACCTTCGCGCTGAGCACCTTGCAGGTGAAGCGCATCCTTGCGCTCGGCAACTTGCTGCCACGTATCCGCGAGGCCTACCGCGCCGAGGAGATCGACGCGGCGACGGTCAAGCATTTGACCCTCGCCAGCAAGGCGCAGCAGAAAGCGTGGCTGGCGCTGTTCGAGGATGCCGATGCTTATGCCCCGCGCGGGAACCAGTTGAAAGCGTGGCTGTTCGGCGGCGCGTCGATTTCGGTCGGCAAGGCCTTGTTTGATGTGGCGGGCTTTGCGGGCCAGATCGTCACCAACCTGTTCGAGGAGGACGGTTATTTCGCCGATGCCGATGCGTTCTGGACCGCGCAGATGGCCGAGATCGAGGCGCGCAAAGCAGACTATCTCGAAGCGGGCTGGGCCGATGTGCAGATCGTTCCGCCGGGGCAGCATTTCTCCAGCTGGGAATATGAGAAGACCCCCAAGGGCCGGGGCGGGCGCGTCTATATCCAAGCCCGCGACAATGGCGAGGTGATGTTCCACGAGGGCTATGTCAGTGCCAAGGAAGCGCGGGCCTCGCGCAAGGGAGCGGACGTAGGCAGTGCCTGTCCGCAGCCAGCGCCCAAGCGGCCCGAACTGACTTCGGCGCTGACCTCCTATGTCGACCTGCACCGCCATGCGGCGGAGCGGAGCGAATTGGCCAGCCGTCCTTCGGTCGCGCTGCGGATCACGGTCGCGCATATGATTTGCGGCTCGCCGCTGTGGAGCGTCAAGATCGCCGACCAGCATACGCGGGTCGATGCGATCAACGAGAGCGTCGAGACTTGCGCCGCAGAAACCATGTTCGACGAGCGCCGCCGCGCGGTGTTGGCGGTTCTCGGCTTCGACGCGGAAAGCGCGACGGTGGCGCGCGACCGCTACGGTTCGAGCATCGTCCCTTTGGTCACGCGCCTGCTCGAACTGCCCGACGCTGTGGTGATGGAGGTCATGGCGCTAGTCATGGCCGAAACGCTCGCTGTCGGCAGCGAGATCATCGAGACGCTGGGGCCGGTGCTGGCGGTCAATATGGCAAGCTACTGGCAAGCGGATCAGGCGTTCTACGATCTCTTGCGCGACCGCGAGGTGATGACCGCCATTCTCGCCGAAGTCGGCGGCGCAATGGTCGCCAACGCCAAGGAAAAGGAAAAGGGCAAGGTCATCAAAGGCGTGATTGCTGACTGCCTGACCGGCAACAACGAGCGGCCCAAGCTGGATGACTGGGTGCCCAAATGGATGGCATTCCCGCCCGCTGCCTATACCGACCGGGGCGGCGTGGCGACGGTTGCCGCCGCAACCCGCGCCCGCTGGCTCGCCGAGATCGACGAGCCGGGCGAGCCTGACCCGGCAGCGCCGCAAGCCGCTGCGGCGCAGGGCTGCGATACGGAGGAAGCGGAGAGCGCCGAAGCCGCTGCGTCCGACGAGGAACGTCTCGCAGCATGAGCAGGGAGTGGCAGGCGGCGGGCGACCGTCGCCTGCCGTTCGGCCATTTGCCGCCGAAGGGATGTTCCCTGTGCAGCATCGGGGGCTTCTGGGAAACACCGTGGTCGCGGAGCAGGGTGCGTCGGGCGAAGCACTCGCCGTGAAAGGCCGCTCATGTTGATTGCTGCTATCCTTATCCTTATCCTTGTCTGCGCCTGTCTTGCAGGCGCATTGCTGTGGTCGCTTGCGGTCCATGCTCTGCCGCTTTGGTGTGGCGGCGCGGCGGCGCTGTGGGTCCACGCGATCGGCGCGGGTCTGCTGATTTCACTAATGGCGGGGCTGGCGGCGGCAACAACGGCGCTCGCCATCGGCCAATTGCTGATCGGCCATGCGCGATCGCCGCTGTTGCGTGGCTTGGTCGGCTTCGCATTCGCATCGCCTGCCGCCATTGCCGGATACCACGCTGCGCACGGCATCGCCGCCGCATTCAGCGCAAGCGGCGTGCCAGGCATCATTCTGTCACTGGTTGCCGCCGCAACGACTGGCATCGCAGCTTGGTGCGGGGCACTGCGCCCGCGCGGCGAACCCTGCCCGGCAGCGCCGGGCCGGGCGTGATGAACTGGGCTGGTGTCGCCATTCGGGCGATTGCCGCGCACCAGCCGGTCAGACAGGCACCGCCATCGCCGAACTGGTTGACACAAATCGATGCGACTTTGCTGGTTCACCGACATGACGATGGACGTCACGGCCACACCGCTCTGGCACCAGACCACACCGATCTTCTGCGGGGCAGTCGAGCCGGAATGCTTGCGTTTCCGGCGCAACTTGGCCCGCTTGGGACAATGCGAAGTCCTTGCTGGACGCTTAAGTCCTATGATTCCGCCGCTTGAATCCAACACCCCTCCAGGCAAGGCTTGCTGATTGCCGATTTCCATCCACTCACTGCTCAGACACTCCGCGCCCAACCCGGCCTCGTTCATGGCTTGGTTGGCAGCAACCGGGCTTCGCCCTCGCGGCCCTTGGCCGCAACGGCATCCGTGCGACTATTTTCCGCCACGCGGGTAAACCCGCGCTTTGCATCGCGAAGCAAAATAGCCGCCTCCTGCCGTCTTCCGCTGACGCTCCAGCCCTTCGGGTGCGTCCGGTCCGCGCCGCTGCCTCCGACCAGCCATCGAGACCGCGATAGGCGCGGGGTTCGAGACACTGAAAGGAAATCAAAATGGCAAACATCGGCACCTTCACCAAGACGAGCGACGGCTACAAAGGCGAGATCGTCACGATGAGCGTTCAGCAGAAGAACGTCCGCATCGTCGCCGAAACCGAAACCACCAACGAAAACGCGCCCAGCCACCGGGTCTTCGTCGGCCGCGCGGAAATCGGTGCAGCCTGGAGCAAGCAGAGCCGCGAAGGCCGCGCCTATCTCTCGGTCAAGCTGGACGATCCGAGCTTCGTCGCTCCGATCTACGCCAACCTGTTCGACGATGAAGACGGCAAGACCTTCAACCTCATCTGGACGCGCACGGCGACCCGCTCGAACGGCGATTGAGCCCCGGTTCGACAAGCTCCCCGCCCGGCACTGCCGGGCGGGGTTCGCTGTGCTGATTGACGCAGCAGCAGCGCTCAGCGCTGCTTGAGCAGTTCGGAAGCCTCAACGTCCAGTTCACGCGCCAGCTTCTCGATCACATCGACAGTTGCGGCATACTGGCAACGCTCAAGGCTGCTGACATAGGTGCGGTCAATGTCCGCGCGGTGGGCAAGCTCCTCCTGCGACAGTCCGGCTTTAGCACGGTATCGCTTCAAATTGTCGGCCAGTGCGTGATCTATCGGCAACAC
Source organism: Novosphingobium sp. (assembly GCA_046590275.1). Lineage (GTDB taxonomy): Bacteria > Pseudomonadota > Alphaproteobacteria > Sphingomonadales > Sphingomonadaceae > Novosphingobium. Next base: position 29,733 of record JBKJTN010000095.1, on the reverse strand, counting down.
CGCATAGAGCCGCTCGGACCAGACACGGCGGTAGTTTAAACCATCCTCGGCGAGGCCAACAGGTGCTACTACAACGTCAATGGTGCGCGATTGGACTCCGTTGAACAACTTTTCCAAGCCCGCCTCGACGCCATCGAACTGAACGTCCGGAAACCTCGTCAAATAGTCAGAGATCGCAAAACGGAGGTTGCCCGCCATTAGAGGCGAGCAGTAACCAACCGCGATCCTGCCATGTAGGCCGTATCTGACATTGCGTGCGGTGGCCTTTAGATTATCGACATCGGTCACGATACGTCGTGCCTGTTCGATAAATGGCTTGCCATTCTCGGTGATCTCGGCACCGCGCGTCGAGCGCTCAAAGAGCTTCACGCCGAGCCGGTCCTCAAGCTGCAACACTTGTCGGCTGAGCGTAATCTGCTTCACATTCAACGCCGCAGCCGCGCGCGCAAAGCTCTTGGCATCAGCAGTTGTGACTGCGTAACGAAGTTGGCGCAGTTCTATGCTCACGGCATGTTAGTTGCTGTAGCCCAAAGCGGACATGATGATATTGTAGATGCGGTTTTGTTCGATCACGCCTCGGACCAAAATACTGCCCGCCCCTGATGCATAGAGCGGGACATCCTCACCGCCGTGCGTTTCCGATGAGCTCGCAGTGCCGTTGAATGTATCGCCCGTAGGGACCAGCGACTGCTGTGGCGCGCGCACATCGGTCGATGGTGCAGGGCGCGGCCAGCTCGAGATTGCCCCTGGTCCATTCTGGTAGCCAAGGGTTGTGTATGGCTGACCGTCATTAGCGATAATTGGCTTGCCCGTTGGATTACCTTGATCGTCATTGCCCATAGCGAGTCCGAGAATCGGATTTCCGCGTGTCGAATAACCTGCGATAGTGAAAACATGACTGTGGTCAGCCGTCACGAGAATTAGCGTGTTTGAGAGATCGACCTTCCCAAGTGCCACTTGCACCGCGCGGGCAAGCTCCTGCGTTTCAGAGAGTGCATAAGCGGCTTTGCCATCATGATGTCCATGGTCGATTCGTCCGCCCTCAACCATCAGGAAATAGCCATCAGGATCACGCGCAAGGCGGTCAATTGCAGCGCCGGTCATTTCGCTCAGCGTCGGCTCCAGCGTTTTTGATGTTCGGTCGAGCATGTAAGTCATGTGACTGGCCGAGAACAGGCCGAGCAACGGCTTTCCGTCTCGGGCGGCGGCGTTCATGTCAGGCCCAGTGGTGACATAATGCCCACCCGTCCTCCTTTGCCAGGGCGCGACGATGTCAGCCTTGCCATCTATCCGCTTGCCGCCCTTGTCCTTACCAAAGAACTCACGCCGACCGCCGCCCAGTGCAACGTCGAACGGAAAAGCCGCCAACTGACTGGCGATATCGATACAGCCCTTGCCGCGTTCGCTGAGCGGAATGGTGGCATCATTCTCCCAGTCGCGATCAGGGGCATGTGCATAGACCGCAGCCGGAGTTGCATGGGTAATGCGTGCAGTTGAAACAATCCCGATCGCCTTGCCGCGCTGCGCCAAAAGCTCGGCAGCAGTTGGCAGACGATTGGCAAGGCTTTGCGTGCAATTGCCGATCTCGGCGGCAGGGCCGACGCCAATCGCTCCGGCACGCGTTTTCACCCCAGTGTTGATTGCCGTCGCAGTCCCTGCGCTGTCGGGAACCTGCTGATTGCTGTTATAGGTCTTAACCAATGCGACAGAAGGGAAGTGCTCGAACGACAGCAAATTCTCTTCGCCTGGCTCGCCGCGCGACTGACCGTCATAGATGCGCGCTGCGGTCACCGTCGAAATGCCCATACCGTCGCCGATGAACAGAATTACGTTTTTGGCTGGCGCGTGAAGCTGTTGGGCATCTTGAGCTGATACAGGAGAGGTGATGGTGATGGATGCAGTGGCCAGGATTGTGGCATAACCGCGCAGGATGTCTCGTTTCATGATCTGACTCTTCCTACTTTCCTGCTGCGCGGTTGCGTCCGATGACCGGATATTGCTCAACCTCATAGACCGCGCCATTGACCGGGGCTGACTTGTCGGAAACCCAGAATATGGCATGCTCTGCCACCTCGTCAGGCATTAGCAATGAGCCTCGCGGGGCCCCGGCCTTATCGATCTTGGTGTGCCAATCGTCGGGTGATCCCATCATGCGCTGGGTTTCGATCTCGCCTTGCGTGAGCGTCCAGCCGACGTTGAGTTGATTGGCCCGAATACCTTCCGGACCATGCGTATCGGCAATGTTGCGCGTCATAGTCATCATCGCGCCCTTCGACATGGAATAGATGAGGATCATGTCGGCGCCGCAATAGGCGTTGATCGAGCCAATGTTCACAATCGTGCCCGGCTTTCTTTTTTCACGACAATGATGGATCAGCGCCTGCGATAGCATCAAAGGAGCGCGGACATTGACGTGAAAAACCGGATCGAACTGAGAGAGCACATCTGTGTCGATCGTGCTGCGGGGGAATATCCCGGCATTGTTGACGAGAGCGTCGACTTTACCAAAACGGGCAATCGTTGCGGTGACGATTTGGCTTGCCGCATCCTCGGCAGCCAGATCACACGCAACGAAGCCTGCCTGTGCGCCATACGGCGCCGCCAATGCGTCGAGTTCAGCCTCGTTGCGGCCATGAAGCATGACCCGGGCACCTTGACGCAGGGCAGCACGCGCAATCGCTGTGCCGATCCCCGAGGATGCGCCGGTGACGATTACGATCTTCCCGTCCAGCATTCCGGTCATGGCGTCTTCTCCGTTTCGAACTGAAAGATGGTCTGTGATTTGAACGGCTGGCCCGGGACCAAAACCTCGCTTGGAAAGCCATGGTGATTGAGCGCATCAGGAAAACCTTGTGTTTCAAGGCTCAGTCCGCCGAACGGACCGTATTGAGCGCCGCCTTTGCCACCTGAGATATTGAGCCAGCCGCCGGTGTAGAGATGGAGGCAGGGGCGGTCAGTCACGACTGTCAGCTTCCTGCCCGAACGAGGCGCGGTGACAATAGCGGCCTTGCGCATCTGTGGGGGCGGGCTGTTCAGGACGAAGTTGCGATCATAGCCGCGCTCCAACCCGTCCCAGTCTGTCGCCACGGCTTTTCCGCAGGAAAAGTCGAAGGCGGTGCTGGCTACCGATTCTACAAGTCCGGTGGGAATGAGCTCTGCATCGGTTGGCGTTTGGTGCTGTGCGAAAATCTGCAGCCAATGCTCCGCAACAGTTCCCGCATCATGGCCTTCGAGATTGAAGTAAGTGTGTGATGTGGGATTGAACGGCGTCGGCGAACTGGAGGTGGCGTGAAACGTCAGCCCCAGCTTGTCCGGCGCGAGGAGCTCATATGTAAGACGGGCATCGACATGTCCCGGATAGCCTTGGTCCCCGTCCTCGCTGGCCAGAAAGAACGCAACGCCGCATCTGCCCGCTTCAAGAGGCTCAGTGCGCCACAAGCGATGCGAAAATCCGCTCTTGCCGCCATGCAGATGATGGCGGCCTTCATTCCTCGAAAGCCCATAGCTTTGTCCGTCCAGGCTGAACGACGCATTGAAAATGCGTCCTGCGACTCGGCCGATGGCTGCACCCAGATATCCGCGTTGCGTTGCCTGCTCCGCCACGGTTTCGCAGCCGAGCACGACATCCGCCAGCCTGCTAGCCTGATCTGGACAAACGACACCGATAAGTGAGGCGCCGTAATTGCTGACAGTCACCCGAACCTGATCGTCCAGCGACAGTTCAAACAGGTCGGCTTCGCGTCCGTCAGACAGAAAGCCAAAGGAGTGCCGCGTGACGCACCCCATCAGCCGCTTGCCTTGCGCGCCCGCTCGATCAGCATCGCTGCTTCGTTCAGCAGGTCTTGCGTCGCGGTCACTGCACGCGCCGCATCGCCAGCCAGAATGGCATTTGCAATCGCGCGGTGCGCCTCGATATCGGCGACATCCACGCCCTTTTCCAGATCGGTCAGCTGGATGCTGAAACGCAAAGCGGTTTCAACAAGATCGCGGCACTGGGCCATAAAGCGATTGCCGCTGGCCAACAGAATTGCGACGTGAAAGTCGATATCTGCCGACAACGATGCGGGCCGGTCATGGGGATTTACCCGTTCCATCGCTTCAATTGCGGCCTCGATCGCTTCGAGAGCCTTTCGATCGCCCCGCCGGATCGCGAGCATTGCCGCTTGCGGTTCGATTGCGCTGCGAAAAGCGGTGAATTCGGCTAGTAGATCAAGCGATAGTCCCCGACTGAGCAGCCAACGCAAAACGTCGGGGTCCAGAAAATTCCACTGTCCTTCTGGCGCGACGCTGGTGCCGTGGCGCGGACGAGACGAAATCAGTCCCTTGGCAGTGAGCATCTTGATCGCTTCGCGCGTCACGCTGCGGCTGGCGGAAAAGCGCTCCGACAGTTCCGCCTCAATCGGCAAGGGCTGCTTGGCATACTCGCCCGCCACAATCGCGCGCCCGAGTTGATCGACGATCCGGCGGGTGATGTTGCCCCCGTCATCAAGTGTCGACGGGCGTTCTTTCGGTAAATTGTCCTGGTTCATGGCGCTCACTTTTGAAGAAGGGGGTATTTAGGGGTAGGCAGCCCGGTGACAGAAGTTTTCAAGATCAAAACATTGCCGGCTTCTGGCTCAGCGTTCAGTTGATAGTTATCCAGCCCTTCGCGGGCGCTAGTGACGAAAATATGATCCAACGCAGGCCCGCCAAAGGCGATGCACGTCGGTTGTGACACTGGCAGCGCGATGCGCTGAGATCCGTCACGCGCGTAGAGGGTCAAGCAGGCACCGCCCCATTCCGCGTTCCAAAGCGCACCTTCGGCATCGACATCAGAACCATCCGGCGAACTTCCCTGGGGCGAACGCGCAAAATCAACGCGATCGCTCAGCGATCCGGATTGCGGATCGTGGGCATAGCGCCGGATAACGCCTTCGGTTGAATCGGCGAACCACATCCATTGACCCTCTGGCGACCAGGCGATGCTGTTGGATATCACAATGCCATCGATCAAGCGGGTTAGCGCAGCGCCGGGTGTCAAACGATATAGGGAACCAAGCGCACCATTCGTCAGGCTTTCATCTTCAACCATCGAACCGGCCCAGAAATTACCTTGCCGATCCACCCGACCATCATTGAACCGGATACCCCGGTATGCCTCTTCGGGTCGCTCCAACCAGCGCAACTCAGCACTTTCTGGATGAAACAAGGCAAAGCCGCTGGCAAATGCGCAAACCAGCCAATCGGGATCATCGGTAAGACCCAGCGAGCCGAGGCGCTCTGGACAATCGAACCAGCCGGACTTGTGCCCTTCCCAATCCCAGTAATGCAAACGCCTCTCCGGAATGTCGGTCCACCATAGGCGGCCTAACCGCTCATCCCAAACTGGCCCTTCGCCCAGTGTGCATCGGCACGGGATCGCTCCGACCAGCTCTGCATGGGCCGAAGACATGGCGTCACCACCAAGTCGCGTAAAGGGCGATCAGAATGGCAATGATGGCACCGCTTGCTGCATTGAAACTACCGGTCGTCTGATAGCTGATACCGGTTGTGGTGATACGATCGCTTCCAGCGCTTGCCGGACGAATGAACGACAGGACCACTGCAATAGCCAAGGCGGCCAAGAATACGATTCCCATCCGGTCAATGAACGGCAGTTGCGGCATGAAGGCCTTCAGCAGATAGGAAAATCCGACCGAGACGATCGCCGCGCCGATGGCACCCGCCTCGCTCGCCTTCTTCCAGAAAAGGCCAAGCAGGAAGATCACCGTGATGCCGGGGGTGAAGAAGCCGGAAAACTCCTGAATAAATTGGAAGGCCTGATCGGATCCGCCGAGCAGTGGGCGCGCGGTCACCAAAGCCAGTAATGTGGCGACAGCAGCGCTGACCCGTCCGACGAGAACGAGGTGCTTTTCGTGAGCAGCGCCTTTAGCATTTTCGCTGACTGGACGGAACTTGGCATATAAGTCCAGCGTGAAGATCGTGGCGATCGAATTGATCTTGGAGGCCGTTGAGGCAACCACAGCAGCCATGAGCGCAGCAAAGACCAGGCCCAACACGCCGCTGGGAAGGTAACGCATCATGGCCGGATAGGCTTCATCCGGCTTGGCAAGATCGGGCGAAAGGATGACGGCAGCAATGCCGGGCAGGACAACGATTGCGGGCATCAGCAGTTTGAGGAAGGCCGCAAACACGATGCCCTTCTGCGCTTCGGCTAGGCTCTTGGCGGCAAGCGCACGCTGGATGATGTACTGATTGAAACCCCAGTAAGAAAGGTTGGCGATCCACATGCCGCCCAGCAGCACCGAAAGCCCTGGCAGATCCTTGTAGAATGGATTGTCGGATGTCAGGATCATGTCGAACTTTTCGGGCAATTCTGTCGTCATGCGGGTGAAGCCGCCGACGATCCCAGCATCACCACCGATTTGCGCGAGCGTGATGCCAGAAATCAGCAGACCCCCGAAAACAAGCAGGGTGACCTGAACGATATCTGTCATGGCGACCGCCTTCAGACCGCCGTAGAGCTGATAAACCAGCGCGAATCCGCCCAGCGCAAAGAGCGCAACATCCTGATCGACGCCGGCCACCTTGTTGACCGCGATTGAGCCAAGCCAAACGATCGAGGTCAGGTTCACAAAGATATACAATGCGAGCCAGAAGATCGCCATCAGCGTCCGAATGCGGGTGCCATATCGTTGTTCAAGAAACTGCGGCATCGTTACGATGTCGTTCTTCAGGAAAATTGGCAGGAAGAACTTGCCGACGATTAACAGAGTTATGGCGGCCATCCATTCGTAAGATGCGATGGCAAGACCGATGGCATAACCCGAGCCGGACATGCCGATAATCTGCTCTGCCGAAATGTTGGCAGCGATCAATGACGCCCCGATTGCCCACCAGGGTAAGTTCTTCGACGCAAGGAAATAGTCGGAAGAATCCTTCTGATGACCGGCCTTTTCCCGGCTGACATAATGCGCCAGCCCGAAAATGAAGATCGCATATGCTGCGATCACGACGATATCGATTGTGGCCAACGTCATCGGCTAAATCCCTTCCCAAACACTCTTTGCGTGTGATATTGCATTTATATGATAAATAGACAATAGGCTTTTGGAATGTTAGCTCGAGTGAGGGTGAAGGGGTGTCGGAAAGTGCGATGAACACACAAGATTTGGCCGAAAGGCTGCCATTGTTTGCTGTATTGAGAGGCCTTGAGGCGGCGAGAGCGGCCGACGTCGCCCGAATTCTCGTTAGCGCAGGCTTCGAGATTCTCGAGGTCACCATGAACTCGCCCGATCCACTCAGCAGCATCGCTGCGGTATCAGAAGCAGTGGGCCAAAATGTCCTGGTCGGCGCGGGAACAGTCACAACCGTTGCTGAGGTCGATTCAATTATCAATGCGGGCGGCAAGCTGATCGTTTCGCCGCACTGCGATCCAATACTCATCGCCTACGCGGCAGAAAAAGGCCTTGTTGTCCTGCCCGGAGTCTTGACGCCGAGCGACATGTTCAGTGCGCTCAGGGCAGGAGCAACGGGCCTCAAGATCTTTCCCGCGGAGCTGATGCCACCGTCCGGGATCAAGGCGATCAAGGCCGTGCTCCCCGCCAGCACGCCGATTTTCGCAGTTGGCGGCATCCATGCCGACAATATGGCTGACTATCTCGCCGCCGGGGCTGCTGGCTTTGGCGTTGGGGGCTCGCTGTTCAAGGCGGGCAAGTCCATCGCCGAAATCGAACGGGATGCGAAAGCATTGGTCGCGGCTTTCCATCAGGCAAGGAATGCAACCGCATGACGATCAAGAAGATTTCGGCCAATCAACTGCGCAGCCGGCAATGGTTCAACAATCCGGACGATCCGGGCATGACGGCGCTTTACCTCGAGCGTTATCTGAACTTCGGTTTGACCCGCGAGGAATTGCAGTCCGGGCGTCCGATTATCGGCATTGCCCAGACTGGCTCGGATCTTGCCCCGTGCAATCGCCATCACCTTGAACTTGCCTTGCGGATCAAGGATGGCGTTAGGGACGCTGGCGGAATCGCGATCGAGTTTCCCGTTCACCCGATCCAAGAGACAGGTCGACGTCCGACGGCCGCTCTTGATCGCAATCTTCAGGCCATCTCTCTAATCGAAGTTTTGCATGGCTATCCACTCGACGGAGTCGTGCTCACCACCGGCTGTGACAAGACCACGCCAGCGCTCCTCATGGGCGCAGCCAGCGTCGACTTGCCAGCGATTGCCCTGAATGTCGGGCCGATGCTCAATGGTGACTATCTTGGTCGATGCGTAGGTTCGGGAACAGTCATCTGGGAGGCACGGCGCGAGCTTGTTGCGGGCACCATCGACTATGAGGGCTTCATGGCGATGGCTGCCGCATCCGCTCCTTCGGCAGGACACTGCAACACCATGGGCACAGCTTCCACGATGAACGGGCTGGCCGAGGCTTTGGGGATGATGTTGCCGGGATCCGCATCCATCCCGGCACCCTATCGAGAACGCCAGCAGATGGCCTATGCGACCGGCAGGCGGGCTGTCGAGATGGTGTGGGAAGACCTGCGCCCTACCTCTATTCTGACAAAGGACGCATTCATCAACGCCATTGTAGTGTGCGCAGCGATCGGCGGCTCGACCAACGCTCCTATCCATATCAACGCAATTGCAGCGCATGCGGGGGTGCCGCTAACGATGGAGGACTGGCAAACTTACGGTGCTAAAGTGCCGCAATTGGTGAACTGTCAGCCGGTAGGCACTTATCTGTGTGAAGAGTATCACAAGGCAGGCGGTCTGCCGGCGGTCATGGCCGAGCTTGATCGAGCCGGGCTCCTGCAAGGCGGCGCAATCACAGTCACAGGCAGGAGCGCCTCGGAAAACTGGGCTGAGCGCGCCAGTGTGGCACCCGATGTAATTCGGACAATCGATAACCCGGTTCGTGAAGCTGCTGGGTTCATCGTGTTGTCGGGCAACCTTTTCCGGTCCGCTGTCATGAAGGTCAGCGCGATCAGCGCCGATTTTCAGACTCGATATCTCTCGGATGCCAAAAATCCTAGTGCCTTCGAAGCGCGGGCAATCGTGTTCGACGGACCTGAAGACTATCATGCCCGGATTGAAGACCCTGCGCTCGCTGTCGATGGTGACTGCATTTTGATCATGCGCGGGGCGGGACCGGTCGGGTATCCCGGGTCGGCTGAAGTCGTGAACATGCAAGCGCCAGCGTACCTCCTCGCCCAAGGCATTCCCGAGCTGCCAACCATGGGGGACGGTCGTCAGAGTGGAACCTCGGGTGCGCCATCGATCCTCAATGTCTCGCCAGAAGCCGCAACCGGCGGCGGACTTGCCATCTTGCGGACAGGCGACCGGATTCGCGTCGATCTCACCCAACGTCGGGTCGATGTTCTGTTGAGCGAGGAGGAAATCGCTACACGTCGACAGGGGTTGCAAACCTTCATCCCGGAAAACCAGACATTCTGGCAGCAAATCTACCGCGCGCATGTCAACGATCTTGATGGCGGTGCCATTTTTCCGGACATGGCGGACTACAGAGTAATCCGCGCAAAAACGCCGCGTCATTCGCATTAGGAGCTAGCGGCGAACGTCTCCGGTGCCAATTTGCATGGCGTTTAAGTCGCTCACGCTTGCCCGCAGGAAATCACCGCTGACACCGTGGCTCCATTGTGCGGCGGTCGCGGCAAAGCGAACAGTTTGATCCAGATCGTGTCCGCTCTCCAGCCCGTGCACGACGCCAGCGGCATAGGCATCACCCGTGCCGATTCGATCAACAATACAGTCCAGTGCAAGGGTCGGACTTAGAGCCAGACCTTGGCGGTCAGCGATCAACCCAGTCAGTCGCTGGTTATCAGCCGAAATGATCTCGCGCCGCGTCGCAGCGACATGCGTCAGCCCAGGCGCAGCGGCAAACATGGCATTCGCGGCGTCGTGGAATCCGCTGTTGGGGTCCACAGCGCCGAATTGCTGGTCCAGCATCATTCCAATCGCCCGGCGTCCGCCAAAGAGAAGCCTCGCTTGGCTGGACAACTCTCGCAAAATCTTTGCTGCCTGTTGCTCGCGACCTTGCCAGAGCGAAGGTCGGTAGTTGCAATCAAAGGCTATTTTCACGCCCTGCTGCTTCGCGCATGTAATTGCGGAACGCAGCGCTGATAAGGGTCCGTCCCCGAGTGCCGCGGTTATGCCGCCCACGAAAAGCCAGTCCGCACCCGCGAGCAGTTGCTGCCAGTCCATTGCCTCCGCGTCGAGATTGGCAAATGAAGATCCCACGCGATCATAAATGATCTCGGTCGGCCGTGTCATCGCTCCAGGGCTCAGGAAATACAGGCCCATTCGGCCATTGCCGCTTTTGACTTCACGGATATCCACGTCAAAGCGTCGCAGTTCGCTTCGAGCCGCTTCACCAAGCCGGTTGTCTGGAACAAGGGAGACCATGCGCGTGGTATGGCCGAAGCCGCTCAATGCAACCGCCACATTGGCCTCTGCTCCACAAATGGTGGCTTCAAGCTGTGCCTCCTGAAGCAACAGCGAAGGTGGTCGTGCTGCCAGCCGTAACAAAACTTCGCCAAAAGACACGATGACACCCAAGGGTCCGCTCCCGATGAATCAAACTTGCTTCAGTTCAATTATATGATAAATGAAAATTTGCAAGCCAACACCTGCTCGAATTGACCCACGGCCATGGAATTCCAGTTACAGCGCCAGCTTGGCTATGCGTCGGGCAATTTCGGCAAGAGCCTGATGTGGACATCGCTCGACTATCTCTTGCTCTTCTACCTGACTGAAGTTGCAGGAGTCCCGGTGGGCTGGGCCGGTGCGATCATTCTGCTGTCGCTGCTCTGGGACGCAGCCATCAATCCATTGATCGGCTACTGGATCGACCGAAGGGCATCTGTTGGACAAGACTATCGCCCGTTTCTAAGGTGGGCGCCGGTCGCATCAGGGATCGGTTTTGTGGCGCTATTCTGGCTGCCATCGGACCAGACCGCAATCAACGCCGCTTATCTTTTTGCAGCGATGCTCGGCTTCCGCACCGCTTACGCCTTGCTCGACGTCCCGCACAATGCCCTGCTTGCTCATATGCCGGTCACTTCGGCGATGCGGATGCGCCTGGCCGGTATGCGGTATTTCTTCTCGTCGTTGGGCGGACTGATTGTCGCGACACAGGTCGCGCCTCAATTTGTCAGGGCCGATAGCAGCTCGGTTCGCGAGTCTCTCATGAACATGGCGGTAGTCGCAGCGGTCATACTGTGTCTGACTGTCTGGCAGAGTCTGCGTCCGTCCAGGATTGCCATGGCGGAACGGGGTCTTGGGCAAGAGGCGCTTCGTCCGGGTAAGTTTCTGAGGGCCATTCTCCACAACCGGACCGCTATTCTGTATCTCGCGCTGGCCGGATTATTCGCGGCGACGACGCCGCTGTTCGCCAAGATACTGCCCTATTGGCTGCAATATGTCAGGCAGGAACCCAATCAGCTGCCCGCACTGCTGGCGACCCTGACGATCGGGCAGCTGGTCGCGATGCCAGTATGGACGATGCTGCTGGCCCGCGCAAAATCGCATTCCATCGGGCTGATCACGTTCAGTGGACTCGCGTTGACGCTGCTCGTTTCGTTCTGGTTGAAGGACAGCTCATTTGCGCTGATCGTTCTCGCTACCGGGGCCGTCGGATTCTTCCTCAGCGGTGCAATCCAGATCATCTGGGGCTTGGCGGGTGAAGTCGCCGATCAGATCGCCGGGCAAGCCCGGATCCGGGTCGACGGCGGGCTACTGGCCTTTCTGACGTTGGTTCAGAAAGCCGCGATTGGTCTGGGCGCGGTCATCGCTGGTTTCGCTCTCGAAGTTAGCGGCTTCAAGTCAGGCGCGACGCAGGGATTGACCGCGATCTGGATGATCGAAGTTCTAAGCTTACTAGTTCCGGCTGGCGGCGCAATTGCGGCAGCCTTCCTCTTCCTGCGTCTCAGCAAGGCTCTGAATCAGAAATAAAGATGTTCCAAGGGCATAGAAGCAGCGCCGAACAGCGTGGCCTCGCCCGGCGCTTCGGCCGCCAGTATTTCGGGAACAGGACGACGGACACCCCACCGCGGCATGCTGTAAAACTCAATTTCCGGAATGATCCTCTCGGCTAGCGCGCGCGGCATGAGCCCGCCCAGCACGATTGCCTCGGTGTCTAAAATTGCTGAACAGGATGAGGCCACCAATGACAACGAGTCTTTCACCTTGGCTATCCAGTCGTCGATACCCGGCCATGCGGGATCAAATCGCGTAACAAGGTCGTGGACTGAGCTTAGATCCGTCCCGCGCACCGAGATGCAATGGCGCAGCGATTCAAGATTGGGATGCGCGTAGATATTGTAGGGCAGTACCCCGGCGAACTCGCCGCTGTTGCCAAAGCGTCCGGGCATCAGCTTGCCATCGATGATAACGCCACCGCCGAAGCCTGCCGAGAAATAGAGGTAGGCAAATGATCTGCAGCGACGACCCACGCCAAGCGCGGCCTCGCCAATAGCCGCTGCATTACCGTCATTGTCCGCCCAAATGGGAATTTCCAGAAACCGACTGATCTCCCCCTCAACATCTATGTCCATCCAGTGCTTGAGCGTCTGCGGCGGATTGAACCGGCGCTCTGGACCCATGAAATAGCCAGTCATCGCCACACCCGCTCCGACAACATGGTCCCGGCTCAGATTGTGTCTTTTGAGCAGCGTGTCGAGTTGACGACAAATGGTGCCGAGAACGTCCGAAAGCTCCATCCCAGGAACGATCTGAACCTCGCGTCCAAGGAGAGTTCCCGTAAAATCGATCAAACCCGTCGCTACTGAGTCAGCCATGATAGATATGCCCACGGCGTAGGCTGCGCTTCCGTTTAGTGCGAGCGTAGGACTTGGTTTGCCCCTTCGTCCTGCGGAAGATGGAGGACCGATTTGCAAGAGGCCCTGGTCAGACAGGCTCCCAACGATCCGCGAGATACTCTGCTGAGTAACGTTCACTTGCGATGTTAGCAGTGCCTGCGTGCAAGGTTGGACTTGGCGGACGGTTCGTAGAACGTCCCTTTCTCCCGGTGTAAGTTTCGCAAAATTCTCAACCATGTCTCGTTTCATTCTGGCAGCTCGACGAACGGCTATCGATTTAGGCCTCTATGTTGGGACGTTGTCACTCCTGCGGCGTGCAAATGCAACATGCAACTTCTCTTCCTCCAACCAAATGTGGCGGCTATTCCGCGAGCAATCCGATTTATAATATAATTGACTCCCCTATTTATGACGCGTAAGGAGTGAAAAAACAACGGACCATAAGGAGAGGGCCAATGATTCGCATTTTTCACACACGTACCCGCTTGCTCGCCACGGCAGCACTCGCTGCTGTGACGCTTTCGACGGCGGCGCACGCCCAAGACGGACAGGCTGCGTCCGATGAACCTGCGTCCGACGAAATCGTGGTCACCGGCCAGGCTTTGGCCAACAAGCGCGCAATCGACGCGAAGCGCGAAGCAATCAGCATCATCGATGCAGTCGCGGCGGACGACATCGGCAATCTACCAGACTTCAATGCAGGCGATGCCCTTCGCCGCGTGACCGGCGTCAACGTTCTGACGTACCAAGGTGAGCCGCGCTTCATCACTATCCGTGGTCTCAACGCCGACTACATCAATTCGACTGTTGACGGCTTCCAGGTTGCCAGCCCCGATCCAGATGGTCGCAAACTCTTCACTGAAGTCTTGCCGTCGAGCCTTGCCGGACGCATCGAAGTCCAGAAGACAGGCGCCCCCAATCTTGACGGCCACGCGGTGGCTGGCGCCATCAACTTTGTGTCTCGTGATCTTAAGTCGCTTGGCGGCTCGAGCGTAATTATTACCGCCCGTGCGGGTAAATATTTTCAACCGGGTGACGTTGGCGGCAATACCTTCTCCGGTCAGGCAGACGTTATTGCTGGCACCAGCTTTGGGGCCGATGGCCAGTTCGAGCTCGTGGTTTCTGGTGCTTACTGGAAGCGTGGGCTTTGGGTCCCGCAGATCGAAAGTGGCGGCCAGCGCTTCTTTTTCAATGCAAACGGCACCCGGAATACTACACCCTATGCCGGTAATGGCATTGGTGTGCCGCAGGAGCGGCGCTGGTACATTTACGATAACGACCGCACGCGTTTTGGCGGCTCCAGTCAGCTGAAATGGGACGCAGGAAACGGCGTCGTAACCACTTTGAACGGTTTCTATTACAACCAGAAGGAACTCTCGGACCGTTACGAGACCACAGCTCAAGCGCAAGGCGGAACGGCAGTCCTTAACCAGACGCCCACCACTGGACGCCTGACCAACGTCTTGCAACTCGCGCAGCTTGGCCAGTTCGAGTTCGAGCGCCAGATGTATGGCGTTAACCTTACCAACAATTTCGAGTTCAGCGATACGTCGCGCTTTAATTTCGCTCTAGGATGGAGCGGTTCGAAGCTGCGGAACCCGCAACGCTGGGATATCTTTCAACGCACCGGTCTCGCCTTTAATTATGACGACTCAGGAGCATTCCCCGTTTGGTCAGCCGTAGACCCTACGGTCAATGATGCCTCGACCTATCCATTGCTGCGCCACCGCGAGGAGGAGCAAGCGATGAACGCCAATCTTTACGAAGCCAGGCTCGATTATGAGTATGGCGATCCGCGAGACGGGTTCAGCGCTAAGGCCGGATTCAAGTTTGTTCACAACGAACGCGATGTGACATTTACACGGACCGACTTTACCGGCCCAAATTATCGCCTCAATACGGTCTTGTCTTCGCTACAGCGGTGCCCCTTTGGATGCCGTGGCAATGATTATTTCTACATCGATCCCGCAGCAGCCGATTCGGCTTTTAACGCGGTTCGTTCTACAGCTGTTGCTAGGTTGGATCAGGCTGCAACCTTTGGCGGCACCTATGGCATCAAAGAAGATGTCTATGGAGGCTATCTGCTCGGTCGCTATGCCAGTGACAGCGTTTCTGCAATCGCGGGGGTACGCTATGAGAAGGCCGACATCGGTTCGAACGGCTTCCGCCGCATCAACGGCGTGAGTACGCCTGTAACCGGGGGTGCCCAATATGGTCACTGGTTGCCGTCCGTAACAGTTGTTTACAATGCGTCGCCCGACATAAAGTTGCGGGCCGCTTACGCCAGAACTATCGGCCGCCCGAGGTTTGCCGATGCCGCGACGCGCGGTGAGGTGCTGACCGATACCGGAACCCAAGCAACCCTTACACGGAGCAATCCAGACTTGCGACCGCGCCAATCTGACGGGTTCGATCTTAGCGGTGAATGGTATTTAGATGGCGGCGCTGGCATATTGAATGTCGGTCTATTCTACAAGCGAATCAAAGGTGAAATTTTCACCTATGGCGCGCTTGAAGATGTTGTGATCAACGGTGCTACGCGAAACGTGCTTGTTACACAGGCTCGCAACTCGCCAAACGCGGTTACCGTCAAAGGCATCGAAATCGGCTTCACTAAGCAGATTCCATTCGCGCCAGGCTTTAGTGTTTCAGCCAACGCGACAATTCTCGACGTCGACTTCCCCGTCACGCTCGGTGATTTGACCGTAATCAAGGCACCGGGGCTCCCAGAGCAGGCCAATCGTTTGTTCAACGTCTCTTTGCTGTACGACAAAGGTCCATTGCACGGCCGCATTGCTTGGAACCATACGGGTGTTTTGTGGGACACGCGTTTCAGCAACTTCACCAATGCGAACGAGTTTTATCGCAACCGTTTCCAGCCGACGATCAACACGGTCGACCTGCAGGTTAGGTATGATGTCTCCGATGCGATTTCGATTACAGTCGAAGCACAAAACATCACCGATGAGGGCTTGGGTCAAAACATTGGTCGCGATCAGGAATTCCGGCTCGCTACGATTGATTATGCCCCCGCAGTCATGATCGGTGCGTCGGTCAAATTCTGAACGTGAGCGGAGACGTATAAAAATGGCTGCCGACCTCGGACGTAGAGAACTGCTTGGCCTTTTTGGTGCGACGGGAGCTGCATTGGCAGCTTCCCCTGCCGTCGCCAAGCACCCTTCCAGCTTTACTTCCGAGGTTGGTCGCAAATTCTACGCTGATGGCAGGGTGAGCCCATTTATCGGCAACACGGTCATATGCCATGTGGACCAGCAAGGGCCAAACAGCACCCTTTTTGAGGCTCTGCTGGACATCTATCGGCAGCTGCCTGCCCTTCGGTTCGCCAACAAGATCACGGCGCTACCGCCGTCCAGCTACCACATGACTATCTTTGGCGGGGCAAATCATCCTGATCGCAAGCCCGGACTCTGGCCCAAATCAATTCCTTTCGACACCCCTATCGAGGAATGCAACCGGATCCTTGGCGAGCGGATCGCGAACGCCAAGCTGGGCTCATTGGCCCCGATAAGGGTGCGCGTCGACCTCTCCGATCCAGCCGATCGCGAGACTCCCTTCACCATCCGTTTGCTGCCGGTGGATGATAGCGAAAACCAGCGCATGCGGGCACTGCGCAACAAGTTTTCCGAGTTGCTCGAGATCAGATCTCCCAGCCACGATTCCTATCGTTTCCACGTGACATTGGCTTACCTGATTAGGACATTGGATCCCACCGAACTTCGTGAATTCCGGGCTTCTTATAAAGCTCAACATGCCGAGGTTGCCAAGCGGTGTCCGGTGATTGAGTTCGGGCAGCCCGAATACTGCTCTCTCGAAGACATGTTCCATTTCAAGCGCCTGTTCTTCGTCTGAACGTGTTGACTGATCGCGGTCTGGATCGAATTTCGACCGCGTTTCCGCCTTTGTAGAAGGAGGCGATGACATGTTTGCCCGCACGGTGCCAAGGGTAGCCCTCGCGGTTAAGGCGATCAGGACAATCTTGAGTGGCTGCATGCTGCTGTGGCTCCTGACCGCTGATCCCAGTTTAGCTGCACCTAAGACATGGAATCGGGCTTGGACCGCAAGCTTGTGGCAAGCCGATGAGAGCCAGATCATCAGAATCGAGAGTCAGACGCTCCGGATGCAAGTTCGCATAGGGGCAGGCGGCAACACCATTCGACTGCGGTTCACGAATGACTTTGGTCAGTTTCCAATCGCTATCGGTAAAGTGACAGTAACCAGTCAGGCTGGGAAACTCGCGGAGGCAACATTCAGCGGCAAGGAAGCACATCGCATCCCGGTCGGCGGCCTCCTAGTTAGCGACCCGGTTGAAATTCCCGTCAAGGCCTTCGAATTGCTGACGGTGTCGATTTACTTGCCTGGAAAAGTCGATCTTGACGACCTGCACGTCGACCGCGCGAACCGGATCCAGGTATCGGAGCAAGGCGATTTCACGCATCAGCATGACTGGGTTCCGCAACGGTCGTCCGAATACCGTCCGTTACTCGCCGGCATTGACGTTCTTGGCCGGCGGCGGCCGGTTATCGTCACATTCGGCGATTCTATCACGGATGCTCCTTGGTGCCCCAATGCAGAGCCGATGCCCTGCCGATGGAGCGAAGTGCTCGGGCGGCGACTGGCTATGGCCCGTCGACCGCACATTGTCGTCAACCAGGGGATCAGCGGCAACCGCGTCCTGACAAAGGCCGGTGGCCACAGCGCCATGGCTCGCTTCGACCGGGATGTTCTCGCCATACCCGGCGTTACCCATTTGGTGATTCTGGTCGGCATCAACGACATCGGCAGTTTTCGGCAAACAAAGGCCACAACGCGTGATATCATCGAAGGGCTTAGCCAGTTAGCGTTTCGGGCCAAAGAGAACGGCATCAAGGTGACCGCCCTTACACTCTTGCCATTCAAGGGCTCAAACTACTTTGATGAAGATTCCGAGAAGCTGCGCCAAGATGTCAACGCGTGGATCAGATCCTCACGAGCTTTCGACAGCGTTGTCGACATTGACCGTCAAATGGCCGATTCAAAAGACCCCTTGCGCTTGAACGGTGATTTCCAAAGCGGCGACGGCCTTCACCCTAATGGTCAGGGGCAGCGAGCTATCGGGGAGGCAATCCCACTCGCATATTTCGCCCTGTAACATGTTCGACGTCTATTCGGCGCAAAACATAGGGTAATCGCGGGGCTGCGATCAGCTGCACGATACCACTGATGTTTGAAAGTTGGTTGCCCCCGATAGGATGCGAATACGGGCTCACGATTGTCTCTGGGCCCCAGCACCTGACGGAGGACAACCATGGAACAATATATCGGTCTTGACGTGTCTATGAAAGACACTTTCATCTCGGTCCGCCAAGGCGGCAAGCGGGTTTGGCGCGGCAAATGCCGGTCTGATTCTGAGCTTATAGCGGCCACCATCCGTAAGCATGCACCCGATGCGCAGCGCGTCGTTTTCGAAACAGGGCCGCTGTCGGTGTGGTTCTATCATGCGCTGACGGCTGAAGCTGTGCCGGCAATTTGTATTGATGCGCGTCATGCCAAAGCCGCGCTCGACATGGCACCGAACAAGACTGGTTCGAATGATGCGGATGGACTGGCTCATCTTGCAGAGGTTGGATTTTACCGCGAGGTTCGCGTGAAGAGCTTTGATAGCATGCTCGTCCGCACGCTGGTGGCCGCACGCCACCAGATGCTGAAGATGACGATCCAGATGTCGAACCAGATCCGCGGTTTGATGAAAACATTCGGGCTGGTCGTGCCCAAGGGCGCGGGGAGCATATTCGAGGGCCATATCCGCAGCCTGCTGGCAACCAACGCTGGGCTTGAGCGGATCGTCTTGCCAATGCTCGAGGCATGGAATGCCCTGCGCTCGCGTGTTGCTGAGCTGGACAAGCAACTTACCGCCTCGGGACGCGCGAGCGAGCAATGCCAACTGCTTATGTCGATACCCGGTATCGGCGTGGTTACAGCTTCATCCTTTATTGCAGCGATCGAGGATCCAGCCAACTTTGCCAAGTCGCGCTCGGTCGGTGCCTGGATCGGACTGACCACCAGGCGCTACCAGTCGGGTGAAGTTGATTATGCCGCTCGCATCTCCCGACGCGGTGACAATCATCTGCGCGGACTGCTGTACGAAGCGGCCATGGTGATCCTCACGCGGACGACGGCGGACAGCGCTCTACGTATCTGGGGCTTAAAGCTCCAAGAGCGCGTCGGGTTCAAAAGGGCGGCCGTCGCAGTTGCGCGCAAATTGGCGGTCATCATGCACACCATGCTCAAGACTGGCGAACTGTTCGATCATTCGGTCGATACTACAGCCTGAGACTCTCGATAAAATAGAATGGCTAACAGGCTGAGTTGAAAACTTCTTTCTCGTTTGTGTCCAGCTTTGGGCGCGCCAAGTCGTCCCTGTCGGGGCGCGGAATGGATCATTCCGTTGTAACGGGTGCAGTTGGCGTTCTCGGCAAAATGCGTGCAAAACATTGGAAGATCCGATCCACGAAACCTATCATGCGGCGTGCATGTCTCGACCGCGTAGACGACCATGTCCTCGACAAACGATTATGACCGGTGCAACTGAAGCCAAGCCCGCAAACCCAAGCATTAACCGCTACGATCACTACATCGTAGATTGGAGAACTGTGTAAAAATCCCTCTTGACGATCATGCGATTAGACGACCGTTACAAGTCCATATTAGTATTTCCTACGGCAGTGTTAGGTATCTCGAGCGCTTCATCGCTCCGTGCGAGGATGGCACAGACGTGGTGGTTCCAGAGATCGAGGGCTTCGCGCTTCTCCAACTTCCAATCATGCCGTTGGTAAATTCCTGCCACTCCCGCTCGCGAACCGCCGACGTGGTTCAACACCGCTTCGGTGACCTCAAAACGAACGCCCAGCCGCTGAAAGCCCGTCGCAAGTGTTCGGCGGAGGTCGTGGAGTCGCCACGTTGCTAAGGGATCACCTCCATCTACGGCGACTAATCGGTCAATCTTCTCCTTTCCTTTGTGGTAAGCGGTAAAACCTCCACCAGTTGACGTCGACCTCCAAGCCAAGCTCAACGAGTGGGAGAACTTCTACAACTACAATCGACCACACGGAGCCTTCAATGGAAAACACCCTATGAAGCCCTGCGGGAAAGGCTATAATCTCCCGCAGTGGATGTCCCGCTAGATCGTCAACCTTACAATGGCCACCCTAGCGATGTAAGCATCGCGCTACTTGGACTGCTGGTCGGCGTGAAAAAGGAATCTCTTGGCGGGGCGATCCGCGTGCAAGAGCGACCTTTGATTCTGACGGTGCAAACAGCGGCCTGGTGTTTCAGGTGGCGACATCGGGACGTAGGTTGTGGAGGCATTGGTTCAGATTTAGCGCGAGCATGCCAGTGGGACGCCGATTAAGATGATTACGCGAGATTGACGGTTGTCGGACGAGATTGAGCGCAAAGCGATTCTTACCTCGATGGCGCGTCGATTGTCAGCGTTTGTTCTCCGTCAGAACGTTTGGCGCAAAGTGCGGCGCAGGTTAGCAGTGCGTTGGCCTCGTCCCAAGACTGATGTCAGGCTGCGAGCTTGCGGAACTGCAAGCGCCGATGTTCGATGGTTTATCGTTTGATCGATTCTCGTGGTTCGATGATGGCGGTTGCCCGGTCGAAGTAGGCATCGGTTGGGGTCACGTTGTCCAGGCTCTCGCGGGGAGCGCGGTGGTTGTAGTCCTCCACGAGGGACTCGATCTGGGCTTTGGGAACGCCAGGTAGGAAGTAGTGCTTCAGCAGGATGGGTTCTCCATGGTCTGGTGCCAGCGTTCGGTCTTGCCCTGCGTCTGGGGATGGAAGGGCGCACCGCGCACGTGGCTCATGCGCTGGGCCTCGATATATTCCGCCAACTCGCCTGCGATATAGCACGGGCCATTGTCCGACAGCAGGCGCGGCCTGTGATGCACGAGGACCTGGTCGCAGCCCGATGCTGCCAATGCCAGGTCCAGCGTGTCGGTGACGTCTTCGGCGCGCATCGTGCTGCACAACTTCCAACTGATGATGTAGCGCGAGAAGTCGTCGAGCACGGTCGAGAGGTAGACCCAGCCCCACCCGATAATCTTGAAGTAGGTGAAGTCGGTCTGCCACATCTCGTTGGGGCGAGCCGGACCCTGATCCGCAAGCAGCAGGTCTAGGCGGTCCGCCTCAAAGCCCGGCGGCGCGGCGCGCGTGACGGGGCATTTGTGCCCGCGGACTGCGCTTCCTCACCGGTTGCGAACATCGGCTTGCCGATATGGTAGCCCTGGAGCTGGGTGCAGCCGAGGCTGCGCATCAAGGTTATCTGCTCTTCGGTTTCAACGCCTTCAGCGACGGTGTCCATTTTCAGCCCGCGCGCAAGCGCGATTATGGCCTGGATGATCGAGAGGCTCTCGTTGTGGCCCTCCACCGCCTTCTGGACAAAGCTGCGATCGATCTTGATGGTCGAAAAAGTCGCCCGCTGGAGATAGGACAGCGAGGAAAAGCCGGTGCCGAAATCATCCAGCGCCAGCGAAATGCCAAGCGATTGCAGCCGCGCCAGCGTCGCATCGGTGCTGGCCCCCTGCCGCAGGAACGCCGATTCGGTTATTTCCAGCACCAGCCGATCGACAGTCAACCCGCTGGCTGCAAGCGCGTGCACGATATTGGCTGTCAGATCGGCACCCTCAATCTGGATTGCCGAGAGGTTGACCGCCAGTTTGACTTGCCCGGGCCAGGTTTGCGCTTCTGCGCAGGCCGTCCGCAGGACCCATTTGCCGATCTCGTCGATCAATTTGGCCTCTTCCGCAATTGGGATAAACACGGAGGGTGGAATTGTCCCCAACTCCGGATGCTCCCAGCGCAGCAATGCCTCTTGCGCGACAACTTCACGCGTTGCGGCATCGACGATCGGCTGATAGGCGATGACCAGCTGGTAGTTCTTGATCGCGCCGCCCAAGTCCCTCTCGAGCCGGACCCGCTCATCAACTTCGAGCTGCATCGAGGTGACGAATTTGGCGCTTCTTCCGCGCCCGGCATCCTTGGCATGATAGAGCGCCAGATCGGCGCACCGGGACAGTTGATCGATACTCAAACCGTCGAGCGGGAAGCTGGCCATGCCGACGGTTGCGCCCGTGTCGACCAGGCGACCGTCGATCATGATCGGCTTGCTCAATGCCGCGACAACCTCGGCGGCGAAATCCTCCGGGTCGGCGTTCTGGGCGCTGTAGGGCAAGAATGCAGCGAACTCGTCGCCGCCCAGCCGGCCAGCACGGCCCCGACCGGCGACCAGGCCTTCGAGCCGCTCTGAAACGGTCCGCAGCACGCTGTCCCCCACCTGGTGGCCGAATGTATCGTTGACCGCCTTGAAGCGATCAAGATCGATCAGGAACAAGGTGCAAGGCTGTTCATGGCTAGATGCATGGCTGATCGCTTCACTCAGCAATGCGCGAAAATATCCGCGGTTGGCCATGCCCGTCAGCCCATCGTGATTGGCGGCATATGCCAACTGGTCATTCGCCGCGGTGACCTTGAGCCGGGCGCGACGGTTAGTGATGAAGGCAATCGAAATGGCAATGATTATCGCAAGTGCAGCCAGTCCCCCGACCAAGGTGAATACCAGTGCCGAGCGGAGCTGCCGGGATGATCTGGCGAGTTTTACTTCGCCCATCAGTTTGGCCTGTTTGAGCCGCGCCAGACGCAGTTCCTGGTTGGTGGCATCGAACTGGGCCGCCGTGAGCGCCGATTGGGCCGACGCGGTGATGCCGTGGGTCTCATCGTCAAGGCGTTTAAGCGCCCTGAGGTGGATCAGCGCCAGATCGCTGCGGCCTTGGGCTGCATAGATCTGCTGTGCGGTATCGTGGAAATCCCTGTAGAAGGCCGAAGTCTGAGTGAGGTCGGTTCGAGCGAAGCTGCGTTCGATGAGTTCCTGCGCGGTCGCGATCTGCCCCTGCTTGTAGGCGATCTGCGCGCGGATGCCCCACAGGAACGGCCGCCATTCTGCCGCATCCCCTTCCGCCAGCGCCAGACCGGAAAGGGCCGTCGCCTCGGCCGCGGCCAGTTCGCCATTCAGATATTGGGCTGAGGCGATGTTGGTAATGATCCGCGCTTCCAGCAACGGGCTTTCGATCTTGCGTGCAATGCCCAAGGCAATGCGAAATTCGCGCAGTGCGTCGGCCAGTTTGCCCATTTCCTTGAATGCATTGCCGCGATTGTTGTGCGCAGCCAGCGAAAGGTTTGGATCCTCGCCATAGGTTTCGTTGGCGAGATCGTAATAATAAAGAACCCGCTGATAATCGCGGGCTTCGGAATAGATTGAACCGATGTTCTGGTAGACGATCGCCTGGCTGCGTCGTTCGCCCAGCTTCCCGAATATCCGGTGGGCCTGATGAAGCGAGGTCAACGCCGACTGCAGATCGCCGGTTTCGTTGGCGATTGCTGCGTTGGCCTTGAGCAGGTCGGCGTGCAGCTTGCTTCCGGGCTGGTCCTGGACGGCGACCGCCAGTGCGTCGGTGATGACCTTTCGTGCTTCCTTGGCGCGGTTAAGGCGGACCAGCGCCTCGCCTTCCAGCCATTGGCCAGTGGCGATGGCGATCCGGGCCTCGCTTCCGGACATCCTCTTGCCGATTTCAATCGCCGCACGTGCGTCGCGCAGCGCCGAACCCGGATCCGACATCATCACGGCCTTGGCCGAGGTCAGATGACGTCCGAACTCAGCCGCCGGCCCGCTAATCGCCGCCGCGGCTGACGTAGCTGCCGGCTGCGCAAATACTGCACCAGCCGGCATTACCAATAACGTCAGTATTCCGATTGCAAGGCGGCAGTAATTAAACAGTGTAGTCTCCCCCTCGCTGGCGCGAGCGCTATGCGCCTTTGTTACCAGCGGACGGTTGACGTTCCGTCAAGTCGGCCAGTATCAGACGAGTCTCAAAATTCGAACCGCACCCGGCCCCCCGCAATGTAATTCTCATCTGCCCCGCCGGAGCCAGCGTTCATTTCGGCCCGTCCGAACAGGCTCAGCTCGCCGCGGTTACCAAGCACCGGCGTCGCATAGAGCATCTCGCCGATGTAGCGCCGTGACTGACCGGCAATATCGAACTGCTGCGTCACTGGTCCGATCTCACCGGTTGTGCGATCGATCACCGCAACCGAAGTGAACTCCATCTTGCCTTGCTCGATATGAAGCGGCTGGGCGATGGAAAGGCGCAGCTGGTCGCGCTTGCCGACAATCCCGGTCTTCGCCGCGGCGAGCGCGAATGCGGTGGTCAGGACACCGCCCTGGCTGGTGGAAAATGCCTGGTTCTTGCCGTTCGCATGGGTTCTGGCACCGGTTGCCGACAGCGAAAGCTGCAGGCCCTGGCCAAGCTCGGCGGTTGCCGATAGCGTGGCGGCGTCGGTCACCGAACCGTCTCCCAAGTCTCCCGGCTCAACCGACTGGACACCCAGCACGGCAGCCTTTTCGTCCAGCCGCGTATAGCTGAATGTGGCCGAAACCGCCGGGCTGACCCGATGCGTAACCGCCATATTGAAGGCATTGGCGCGGTAGGGCTCAAATCCCTTGAGGGCGATTTGATCAGCATGATCGAGGCCAGGCAGCTGCGAATGCACAAGCCGGTTCTCGGAAAATCCGGCGGTTACCTGCAAGTCCGGCGCGATCTGATAGCCGATTGCGCCGAACGCTCCGCCTGAGGCAAAGCCCAGCACTGGATTGACTCCCCCGGTGCTGCTGCTGTGATCGGAAGTCAGTCCGAAGCCGGTCGCGCCGCTGATGGCCGCGCTCGTTCCGTTGATTGCCCCATACGCTCCGTTGATTGCCAAAGCCCCCTGGCCAAACCCTGCGGTCAAGCGCAGACCCCGGTCGCGGTCAGCGAGGCTGATCGCCGAATGCGGCGAACCGGAAAAGGCCGAACGGTCTGCGTATGGCAGGAACGGGCTGGCCGAGACGGCAAACTCGAGTCCGCCGCCGACATCGACCGCAGAGGTGCTGACATCGCTGAAGTTGGTGAATCGGCCGGTCTTGATCCAGTCGATAAAACGGCTGGTGATATAATTCTGGAAGTATTCGCTTGATCCGCCCGCGCTGGTCTTCTGACCGATCAGGCGCGATGACATCGGCACGACGAAGTCGCGCTTGGTGTTACCGATCGTCTCGAACATCGAGAAGAAGACTCCGTCCGCTTCCCAGGTTGATTTCACTCCGGCAGTCCGGATCGCCTTCACGGATCGCGAAGTAATTCTGCCGCCCTTGTACTCGTAGTAAGTCAGCTTGTTGAAATCGAGCGGCGTCTGCGAGGCGCGCACGTCGAGCATGCCCCAGCCATAGACTGCGTCGGGCCCTGCGGCGCCCAGGTCCTTGGCCGAACGAAGGATGATATCAATGGTCTCGTCCGGATACTGCGCCAGCCATGGCCAGCGGTCATGCAGCAGGGCGATTGTCCCCGATACCAGCGGCGCGGCGAACGATGTGCCCGAGCGGCGGATCATTCCGCCCATTCCATCCGATACCAGGATCGCCTCGCCCGGCGCGACGATGAAGCGGTTCAAGAGCCGGTTCTGCGCATAGCAGATGCCATTGTTCAGCAAACAGGCTGTGCCCGGCGTGTTGGAGAAACCTGAAATCACGCCCGACGGATTGACCGAACCGACCACGATGATGTTCGGGTCGGTCGCCCAGTTCCAGGCAAGGTCGGCGGACTGGACGGTGCCTTCGTTTCCAGCGGCGATAACGAACACCGTGTTCTGCCTCGTGGCCGCAACGGCCGGGTTGGAGAACACCGTGTTCCAGTCCTGGTGCAACGTCCAGCCCGGAACGCCAAGCGACATATTGATCACGCTCGCGCGCTGGGCGCTGAGCGCCAGCACGCCCGCGGTGACATCATCCCACGATGCAGTTCCGGTTGCATCGAACGGATTATAGGCTGCGACCGACGAATTGGGGGCGATGCCCATCAAGCCGCGGCCGTCGTGCTCGGCAATCAGCAGGCTGGCGACAGCAGTGCCGTGGCCGTTCAGCGGATTGCTGTAACCGCCATTGAAAATGACATTGTTGGCTATGTCCGGGTAGTTGGTCACGGTCGAATCAAGCAGGCCGATGATCGTGCCGGTACCGCCGCCCTGGACCCGGGTGATGTTCGGCGACCAGTTGATCGACCCCATCCAGTAGTCGACATGATCAGCCCCTGAATAGTCCATCAATCCATCGTACCAGTCGAGGAAGAACTGAACCCGCTCCGATTGGGTCATGCCTTCGAAGGTCGCTGCATTGTTCAGATCGACGCCATATTTGGCAAAAATCTTGTCGGCGAAGCCGGTCCGGAAGGACAGGCCTGTCCGAGTGGTGACGGCGGTTCCCCACACCGCTTCGGATTGCGCGACCAGACCCAGCAGGCTTTGCTGGAGTTGCTGGTACTTGAGCGGGTCGGTGGCATAGGAGCCGACCGTACCCCATTGCTGATCGGCAAGAGTCCAGGTGGTACCAAAGGACTTCCAGAAAGTGCCAACAAGGGCGTAATTCGGCGGTGTCTCACCCCCGAAGGCGACGATATCCTTGTAGAACGGATCGATGTTGCCCCAGAACGCGCCGACGGTGCCGGAGAACGGGCTGATGTCCTTCCAGAACGGATCGATATTACCGGTGAATGGATTGATGTCCTTCCAGAACGCGCCGATGTCCTTGTAGAACGGGTCGATATTTCCATAAGAAGGCGCAACCACCCGCGTGGTGGAGACTGGCACCGTCGCCGAGGGAGTGGTTGCTGCTGTGGAAACCACCGCAGTGGAAATGGTCTGCCCGTGCGCACTGCTGGAGACGACAATTGCCCCCAAAGCCACTCCCTGCAGCAAGCGTTTGAATTTGGTCACCGGCGGTCTCCAGACTTCGTCGAACCGAATGTCTCTGGTGCCCCGAATACGCCCTGCTCTTATAATGTGTGTTTACCGGATATCCGTAAGATTGAGTTAATTTTGAACGATTTTCCAAAGTGGCTTTGGAATGATAATGCTTTTTAATCATTTACTTAAGCGTTCGAGAGGCAGGTTGATGCGCTGCTAAAAAGATAATAACAGACGCCCGCCGCTTCGCCTGATTCACTTGAAATCGTTACGGCCAAAAACCGGTTCGACTGAGACAACGATGAATGCGTTACAGATGCTTTCCATCTGCTCGTGACGGCGCAAGTGGGGCAAGCCTGACCCCTGAAATCAGCACGGCGCCCGCCGCCAGCGCCACCAGCGCCAGCAGCTGCGCCACATCATAATTGCCAAACCGGTCGTGTAACAGGCCGACGCCGATGATCCCGGCAGCGTTGCCGATCCAGCCAAGACCAAGCAGCGCACCATAGATCGCGCTGTACCGAGCGAGGCCAAACCGGCGCGCGACGAAATAGGCATTGATATCCAGCTCCGCGCCCTGAACCAGCCCGATCATCCCAGCCGCCACCAGCGCAGCGAGCTGCATCTGATCGGTCAGCAGCAGCAGTACGAAACCGCTGCCGGGCAACAAGATCAGCGTTACGGCCACCAATCGCGGATCAAACCGGTCTAGCAGCAGCCCGCCGCCCAATCTTCCGATCAGTTGGCCGACCGCAAAAGCGGAAAGCGCGAGCGCCCCGGTGGCAACATCAAGCCCCTCGGACTGAATCATCGGCGAAAGCTGGCTCACAAAACCCGAAGTCGCAGCGCCGACAAACACCCCGGCGATGGCCAGCAGCCAGAAGTGACGTTCGCGCAGAAAACTGGGCAGGGCTTTTCCCGCAGCGACAGGCGCGCGCACCACCGGACCCGCTACCCGGTTGGGGAGCAGCAGCTGCACCGCCGGAATGCCGATCAACAGCGACAGAGCCGCCAGGGCCGCAATCCCGCCGCGCCAGCCATAGACCTCCATCACCACCTGCAATGGCGGCGGCGCGAGAATGGTGGTGATCGAAACCCCTGCGGCCACCAGCCCCAGCGCTTTGCCGCGATGCCGATTGAAATGGGCGTTGACCGGGCGGGTGGTGGTGAGCGCTGTCGTGCCTACGCCCACAAAACCAAGCAGGAAGATCCCGATCCCCAATTCGGTCAGCGTGGTGGCAAACCGCACCATGCCCAGTTCGATCGCGACGACCATCACAGTGCAAACGCTGAAAACCAGGCGAAACCCGTATCGGTCAGCCAGCCAACCGATGATCGGTGCGCCCAAGGCGCCGGATATCACCAGCGACTGGAGACTGCCGATCATCCCGCGCGAAATACCAAGTTCCTTGGCCATCGGCAGCACAAACAGGCTGAACGAAAAGAACAGCAGGACGATGCCAGTGCCCGACGCGAGTGCACAGGCCAGCACGATACGCCAGCCGTCGGTCCATTCATTGTATTCCGGCGCCGGCACTCCGCTCGCCAAAGCGGGCGGGTTCAAGCCTCGACCGCGAAACTGATCTCCGCGTGCTCCTGCAAACGCTTGACCAGCGCTTCACCCAGTAGCGCGCCGGGAGTGGAGATACCGCCCGCCGCCTGGCAATCGAGCAGCGCAATCCCGGTTTCCGCGATCATCCGGCTGGTCGAACCATAGCCCGGATCATAGCGGCCCTTGACCCCGTAATGGATGGTCTGGCCATCGGCCATCTCGCCCACGAACAGCACATCATAGAGGCCGGTGTCGCGCTCTTCCTTGGATGGGCCTTCACCCGGCTTGGGGCCGCCGCCATCGCCGAACGGGGCCTTGAGCGCCGCGACCATCGCTTCGGCCGCCTTCTTGCCCATCTCGCCCGGGCTGGTCAGGACCATCTCGTCGTACTTGAAGTCCGCACCATAGGGATGGCCAAGCAGGAAATTTGTGCGGTGGACATTCTTGGTGTTGATCGCCGCCATGATGAAAGGCGCGGCCCAGCTATCGAGGCTGCGGTCGTATTCGGGGATCATCCCGCTGGGCTGGTTCGGACCGTCAAAGCCCGGCGTCAGGCCGAAGGGGCTGGTCATATAAGGCAAGAGCGACGGGTGCTTGGCCAGCGTCTTGAGGCTTTCCTTGAGGCTGGCCGCAGTCCCGCCCGAAAACGTGCCTTTCATCGCCCGCACCCGGCCCTTGATGCGCGGCGCCGGGGCGCCAAAGCGTGCTTTGGCTTCCTGCTGGAGCATCAGGACGCCAAGATCGAACGGGATTGAATCGAAGCCGGACGAGAGGGATATCCGCGCGCCGCTGGCCTGCGCCGCGGCATGATATTTGTCGATCATCTGGCGCATCCAGACCGGTTCACCGCACAGGTCGGCATAATCGGTGCCAGCATCGACACAGGCTTTGAGCAGCGGCTCGCCATAGAGCTGATAAGGCCCAACCGTGGTGATGATAACCCGCGCCTGGTTTGCCATCGCCGCAAGGCTGGCCGGATCATCGGCGTCGGCCACGATCAGCAGCGTATCGGCCGGCGCGCCGATCAAATCGCGCACTTCGGCCAGCTTCGCCGCGCTGCGCCCGGCCATTGCCCATTTTGGGCCTTTTCCCTTGTAATGATGCGCCAGATATTCCGCGACCAGTCGCCCGGTATAGCCGGTCGCGCCATAGACGATGATATCGAAGGGGCGGTCTGCCTTGTTCATGCTTGCTCTCCATGGCGTCCGAATCTGCTTCGGCCGGGTTCATCATAGAACTGCATGATTCGGTAGCAAAGTCGAACTGAATTACCGAGTTGCGCCTTAAAGCTTGGGCAGGGTGACGCCCTTCTGGCCCATGTACTTGCCCGCCCGGTCAGCATAGCTGATCTCGCATGGCTCATTACCTTGCAGGAACAGGAACTGGCAGGCGCCCTCATTGGCATAGATTTTGGCGGGGAGCGGCGTGGTGTTGGAAAACTCCAGCGTAACGTGGCCTTCCCAGCCCGGCTCCAGGGGCGTGACATTGACGATGATCCCGCAGCGCGCATAGGTCGATTTTCCCAGA
>JBKJTN010000158.1:0-17228 GCA_046590275.1 Novosphingobium sp. | reverse complement strand
GCCGACCAGCCAGCTGCGCTCCGCTCGCCCGGTCTCGGCAAAGCCCGCCCCTGTGAGCAGCGCGAGCGAAGCTGCATTACGCGGATCCACGTCGGCGGTCAGCCTGGGCAAGCCGCGCCTGCGGATATAGGCGATGAAGGTATCCAGCGCCTCACGGGCATAGCCTTGGCCGTGATGGTCAGGGTGGAGCAGAAAGCCCACTTCGGGCAGCCGAAAGCAACCCAGCTTGCCGATGCCCACGCCGTCCAGTTCGATCACGAAATCGTCGCTGGTCGCTGGGTCCGCCTCGATCATGCCGGTCAGCCACAGCCGGGTCTGCTCGATGTCACCATGCGGCGGGGTGGACCAGTATCGCATCGCGCGCGGATCGCGCATCGCGGCATGGATGGCGTCCAGATCGTCGAGAGCGGCGCGGCGCAATACCAGCCGGGCAGTCTCGATCCGCTCCAGCCGGGTGGCCGGATCGAGAATCAGCCCTTCCATTCCCGCCGCTCTTCGGCCGCGCGCAGCACTTCATAGGCCAATTGCAGCGCCTGGAAGGCCTTCGCGGCATCATCATCGCCGGGGCGCAGGTCAGGGTGGACGATCTTGGCCTTGGCCCGGTAACTTTTCTTGATGGCATCGAAATCAGCATCGGGAGTGAGTTCGAGCAGGTCGAGCGCCCGAAGCTCGTCGCGGTTGCGGGTGCCATCGCCAGAACCCGCCCAGCCATAATGGGCGGCCTCCTTGTAACCCGAATTGTCGCGCGTTTCATTGGCAGC
Organism: Novosphingobium sp.; assembly: GCA_046590275.1. Taxonomy (GTDB): domain Bacteria; phylum Pseudomonadota; class Alphaproteobacteria; order Sphingomonadales; family Sphingomonadaceae; genus Novosphingobium. The sequence goes on along the minus strand of JBKJTN010000158.1, from coordinate 16,467 downwards.
GCGCTCGGCCGCCTCTTCCTTGCTCAACCCTTCGAAATAGTCCCAGCCCTGATTGTATTCCGCTGCATGGCGCTGGCAGAAATACCAGCGATCCGGGTTGTTGGGGGTCTTGGGTGCCGGGCAATCACCGCGCTCGGTGCAGCCGTGCCGGTCGCAGAGCCGGACGGTAACGGTTTCCCGGCCGCCGGCGTAACCACCCCAGCGGGGAAAACCCCAATTATCGGATCTGCGGACGCGGCTCATCCGGCCCCGATATGCTGGAACGGTGCCGCTGCGCAAGCCCAGCGCGAGCCATCTGAAAAAAATACGGAATATTAAGTTTCATTTGGCAATGCTGCATTGCAATAGAGGCGAAGCATCCCCATAATGAATGGCAGACGCAATAGGCCAGATACAGGAAGTGTATTTCCGATGAGCAAGCAACTCGCCCTTTCTTCCACCCTCTCGGTGCTGGCAATGACGGCATTTGTCCTGTTTGGCAGTGTGTCCGCAGGTGATGCCCCGATCGGACCCGTTTCGCCGATTTCGGCCGCTGCGCAGGCTGAACTGCCTTCGCTGGGCTCACTCCTGCCCAACCTGCGCTAAGCAGTCACCGCTAATCGCCAAGGGTTAATCGCCAAGCGCTAATCGATCGTAACGGTTACCGCCCGGCGGTTCCTGGCCCAGCTCGATTCGTCGCTGCCCAGCGCAAGCGGGCGTTCCTTGCCATAGCTGACGGTTGAAATCCGGGCTGCGTCGATACCCAGGCTGATCAAATAGTTCTTTGCCGCATTGGCGCGCCGTTCGCCCAATGCAAGGTTGTAGTCGCGCGTTCCGCGTTCGTCGCAGTGGCCCTCGAGCGTCGCCTGCTTGCCCGGATATTTCTGGAGCCACTGCGCCTGCGCTGCCAGCGCCGTCATATCGGCGCTGTCGATTTCGAAGCGGTCGGTATCGAACAGGATCGTGTCCTGGCCCATCAGCGTAGCGACGAAATCGGCATTGCTGCCCGGCGCCGGTCCCTGCATTGCGCCAGGCGTGGTGTCGGTGGCGACCGCGCCGCCGGGATCGGGCGGCAACTGCTTGGGGGCCTTGCTGGCGCAAGCGGAGAGCGCGGCGCTGGCCAGCAGCACCAGGGCAAGGTTCCCGGGATGGAATTTGGCGGACATAGTCGGTCTCTCCTTATGCGGTATTCAGGTTCAACGTTAGTATCACTCTAGTCAACGCCGGTCAGGGGCGAACCGGTCCCCATGCGGGATCGGAGCCATCGACCGGGGTGGCGAGGCGGCGTTCGTTGCGGCCGGTCAGATCGACCTGCCAGATTCCGGTGCGGCCCGATCCCCGCGCGGTGCGGAAGAATTGCACGATCCGGCCATTGGGAGACCAGGTCGGCGCTTCATCCTGCCAGCTATCGGTGAGATGCCGCAAATCGCCGCCGCCGGGGCTCATCACCGCGATCCGGAAATTGCCGCCGATGTGAGTGAAGGCGATCTGGTCGCCGCGCGGGCTCCATTCGGGCGTTGCCGCGCGGCCTCCGAAGAAGCTGATCCGGCGCTGTCCGGTGCCATCGGAGTTCATCACATAGACCTGCTGGCTGCCCGATCGGTCGCTCTCGAACACGATCTTGCTGCCATCGGGCGAAAAGCTGCCGCCGATGTCGATTCCGGGGCTGTCGGTCAGCTTGACCGGCGTGCCGCCGCCCGCGGCCGAGATCCGGTAGATGTCGGTATTGCCGCCGGTCGCCATCGAATAGAGCACCCACTTGCCGTCGGGCGACCAGCGCGGGGCAAAGGTCGGATTGCGGCTCTGGGTGATCAGCCGCTGGCTGGCGGTGCCCAGATCATAAACGTAGATGCGCGGATTGCCGTTCAGATAGCTCAGATAAAGGAGCGATTTGTAGTCGGGCGAATAGCGCGGGGTCAGCGCGGTGGCTTGCCCGGTGGTGAGGTAACGGTGATTGGCGCCGTCCGAATCCATGATCGCCAGGCGCTTCATCCGGCGGTTCTTGGGGCCGGTTTCGGCGATATAGGCGACCTTGCTGTCAAAGAACGGGCTTTCGCCAGACAATCGCGAATAGACCATATCGGCGCATTTATGCGCCGCGCGCCGCCATTCACCGGGAGCCACGGTCCAGCCCGCCTTGGCCAGCTGCTGGCTGAGCGCGACATCGTAGAGGTAGCAGCCGACCGTCAGCTGACCGCCCTCGGCGGCACGGACATAGCCCTGCACCAGCATTTCGGCGCTGCGCCCTTTCCAGGTGACAAAGTCAGGCGCCTGGATCTGGGCAAAGCCGGGCTGGGGCAGCGCATCGGGACCGACCGGCTTGAACAGTCCGTTGTTCTTGAGGTCCGCGGTGATGATCTGGGCCACGCTGCGCCCCAACGCGGCGGTCGAGCCGGCGCTGGTCTGGGTCGGGACATCGGCGTCGGTCGCGAACGAGGGGATCGCAATGCCCAGATCCTGCCAGTCGCTTTCATCCGACACCGAGCCCGACAGGCCGCCTTCTTCGGTGGGAGTCGGAGCGGGCGCAGGCGGACTGGTTTGCTGAGCCAGCACTGGAGCGGCGAGGACGAGCGCGAAGAGGGGAAAGCTACGAAACATCATTGCGACAACTTCCTGTCGAAGCGAAAATCAGCGACGCGCTTCCACGCATCGTAATATTCTGCGGGCAGATTAAACGGAGCAGCCAGCTGCACGGCGCGCACGGCTTGTTCGGCATGGCGCGCCGCCTGCGCCCGGTTGGCATCGGTAATCCCGTCCTGCCGCACCACCCGCGGGGTTCCCGCCAGCGAGCCATCCTTGTTGAGGCTCCAGCTGAGGATCGTCACCAGCTTTTCAGCGTCGATTCCCTGCGGCGCGGTCCATCTGGGCTTCAATTGCCGCGAGATCGCCCCGGCCAGCGCCGAACGGACGGCGGGGCCGGCGGTCGCAGCAGGCGAGCTTGACGAGGTGCCGCTGGCCGAAGCTCCGCCTGCACCCTTTAGGAAATCGCTGCCGATCCGGCTTGCCCCTGCCGGGCGGATGGCGGGGGTTGCGGTGGAGCGCGGTGGCGCGGTCAGTTTGGGCTGGGGGGTCGCGCGCGGAGCTGGCACGGGCTTGGACAGCGGCTGCGGCACGACCCGCGCGACCGGCTCTGGCACGGACGCAACCTCACCCAGTTCCGGCGCGCTATCGGGCGCGGCCTGCGCGGCAGGCTCGGGCGAGGTGGATTGCAGCGCAACCTCGTCGCTCAAGGTCACGGTCATCTTGTCGGGCAGCGGCAAGGGCGCCGGCGCGCGCGTCCCCAGCGCCAGCCAGGCAAACAGGAGCACATGGGCGGCCACCGCCAGCCCAAGGCCGAATGCTTCCTCTTTGCGGAGCGGTGCGGTTGTCATATCCGAAGCCTAGGGCGCCGCAACTGAACCACTGGTGACCAGCGCAATCGAGTTGAACCCGGCGCGATTGAGCTCGCCCATCACCGCCATGACCCGGCCATAGTCGAGCGCCTTGTCGGCCCGCAGCGTCACTTGCGGGGGTTTTCCGTCGGCATTCCTGGGCAGTGCGGCCAGCCGATTAGCCAGCTCGCCGCGCGCTATTGCGGTCTTGTCGATAAAAATCCTGCCGTCGCGCGCCATCGTAAGGGTGACCTGCTGCTGGTCCTGCGTCAGCGCCTTGGCTCGGCTTTCGGGCAGTTCGACTGGCACCCCGGCGGTCATCAGCGGGGCGGTGACCATGAAGATGATCAGCAGCACCAGCATCACATCGACCAGCGGCGTGACGTTGATATCGGCCATCGGCGCACGGCCGCGGCGGCGCGAGCGTCCGGCATTTGAGGCGCCCATCCCCATCAATCGGCCTCCAGCTCGCGGCTCAGGCTCGCATGGAAACGGTCGGCGAAGCGTTGCAGCCGGCTTTCAAGCAAGTTCACCCGATGCGAAAAACGGTTGTAGGCGATGACCGCCGGAATCGCCGCGAATAGCCCGATAGCGGTGGCGAACAGCGCCTCGGAAATGCCCGGCGCTACCACTGCCAGCGAGCTGTTCTGCTGCTGGCCGATCTGGAAAAAGCTGTTCATGATCCCCCACACGGTTCCAAACAGTCCCACGAACGGGGCAACCGAGCCGACCGTTGCAAGGAAGTTCAGCCGCTCGGCCAGCTGGTCCGCTTCCTGCGCTACGGTTGAATCCATCGCCATCGCCATCCGCTGCCGCGCGCCATCGCGGTCGAGCGCCTTGCCCGCAGTCGAGCGGCGCCATTCGGCCAGTCCGGCCCCGGCGACGCGGGCCGAGGGAACACCGCCCCCGTTTCTCCCGCCGCCGCGCTCGGCCTGGAAACTGTCGATGTCCTTCGCTTTCCAGAAATCGCGCTCATAGGCATCGCAGTGCTTCTGCACACCCGCCATCCGCAGGCCGAACGAGACGATGATGGTCCACACCCAGATGCTGGCGAGGATCAGCCCGCCCATCACCAGCTGCACCACGATATCGGCATCGAGGAACAGCTTGACCGGATTGAGATGCGCGGGGGCCGCGGCAAGAAGCGACAGGATGGTCATTCGGATCCTTCGGGAACTGGAGAAACTTTTTCAGCCGGGGAGACTGGAGCAAAGGCGGCGCGCCAGGCAGCTGGCATCCGGCGCGGACGGCCATCGGGCCCGACGAAGCCAATCCGGAGCTGCGCCTCGGACAGCAGCAAGCCGGCGCGGCCATCGGCCACAAGATAGGCCCGCTGACGCATCCGGCAGCTGGCGGCGCGCATTTCCTCGGTGACCGTCTCGATCCCCACGGCATCGTCAAGCCGCGCGGGCGACAGATAACGAATGGTGAGTTCTGTGACGGCAAAAGCACCCTCGCCTGCCTCGTTCACGGCGCGTTGATCGATCCCGAGCAAGCGGACGAAGTCAGAGCGCGCCCGCTCGAACCAACGCAGGTAATTGGCGTGATAGACCACGCCCGAAAGGTCGGTGTCTTCAAAATAGGCACGCACCGCGAAACGGTGGATGCGATCCTCGATCAGACCGTGGGATGGTTCGGGAAATGACATCATGCCTCGCGGTCTTTAGCCGGGGCGCGACTCGCAGGGCAAGCTTGGTTTGCGTTCTAACGTGCTAGCATCGGGCCAAGCGGTCGTCCGGCGAACAGATGGACGTGCAAATGCGGCACTTCCTGATGCGCGTTAAGCCCGGTATTGGTGAGCAGGCGATAGCCTGGCTCCACCAGCCCGGCTTCCCGCGCGACATGGCCGACAGCGCGGACGAAACCGGCGATTTCCTCCGCCGAGGCATTGGCCGAAAAATCATCCCAGCTGACATAGGCGCCCTTTGGGATCACCAGCACATGCCAGGGCGCCTGCGGGTTGATATCATGGAACGCCAGCGCCCATTCGTCTTCATAAACGGTGCGGTTGGGGATCTCGCCGCGCAATATCCGGGCGAAGATGTTCTGATCGTCATAGGGCTGGGTGGCGTCGATCGGCATTACTTTGGCCGTCCTGCTTTTTCCGCGATCCCGGACACGCCCTCGCGCCGATCGAGCTCGGCCAGCACGTTAGCCAGTGGCACACCCTTGGCGTCCAGCAGGACGAGCAGATGGAACAGCAGATCCGCCGCTTCCCCGGTGAGCTCCGCCGCATCGCCAGAGAGCGCCGCGATCACCGTTTCAACCGCTTCCTCGCCCAGCTTTTGCGCGATTTTGGGAAGCCCGTGCGCGTTGAGTCTGGCGACGTAGCTGGACTCAGGATCGGCAGCACGCCGGTCGGCGATGGTAGCGGCAAGGCGGGACAGGGTGTCGGAAGAATCCATGGTCACGGCATTGCTGCCGCGCCGCCGCGCGGTCAAGTGCCAGATCGTCTCGGCAGCGTCAGTCGCGTGGTTTGCGGCGCCCGCCCCTTCGGCCCAGGATCAGGCCGATCATGCCCAGACCGAACAAGGCGATATTTGAAGGTTCGGGAATGCTTTCTGCGCTCGCGGCCAGAGCCGGGCTAGCGGAAAAAAGCACGGCAGCGCCAAATGCTGCGCGCATAACTGCCCTGAAAATGTTTGAAGCCCCCAACATACGTAATGGTTTACGCAAACACTGTGCCAGCAACTGTTGGTCGGCGTTTCGAGCCGATGTTAATGATTAACGCGGTTAGCCAAAATAGCGCTGATGTAATAAATCCTGACAGGATTCAGCCGCGCGCGGGTAATCCGGCGGCGCGCAGGGCGGCATGGGCCTGGGCAATCGTGTAGGTCCCGAAATGGAAGATCGAGGCGGCGAGGACCGCGCTGGCATGGCCTTTGGTCACCCCTTCGACCAGATGATCGAGCGTGCCGACCCCGCCGCTCGCAACTACTGGCACCGCAACTGCATCGGCAATGCGGCGGGTTAACAACAGGTCATAACCGCCTTGCGTTCCGTCCCCGTCCATCGAGGTGACCAGCAGTTCGCCCGCGCCGAGCTCGGCGAGCCGGATCGCATGTTCCACCGCATCAATCCCCGTGGCTTTCCTGCCGCCGTGGGTGAAGATTTCCCAGCGGTCACCAGACTTGCGGGCATCGACCGATGCAACCACGCATTGGCTGCCGAACTTCGCGGCAATCCTGGCGACGATCTGCGGATCACTGACGGCGGCGGAATTGACCGCGACCTTGTCGGCGCCCGCCAGCAGCAGCGCGCGGGCATCCTCGACAGAGCGCACCCCGCCGCCAACTGTCAGCGGCATAAAGCACACTTCGGCGGTGCGCCGCACCACATCGAGCAGCGTGCCGCGCCCTTCATGGGTGGCGGAAATATCGAGGAAACACAGCTCGTCCGCGCCCGCTGCATCATAGGCGCGGGCCTGCTCGACCGGATCGCCCGCATCCTTCAGATCGACGAAATTGACGCCCTTGACCACCCGGCCATCGCGGACATCGAGGCACGGAATGACGCGGATCCGGACAGTCATTTGCGGTTCCCCATCGCGATCGCCGCCGCCAGATCGAGCCGCCCGTCATAGAGCGCCCGTCCGGTAATCACGCCTTCGATCCCTTCATGGGCATGGAGCGAGAGGACGTGGATATCATCGAGCCCCTTGACCCCGCCGCTGGCGATCACCGGCAGATCGGTGCGGCGGGCCAGATCGACCGTTGCATCGATATTGCAACCGGTCAGCAGCCCGTCGCGGCCGATGTCGGTAAACAGCAAGCTGGCAACCCCCGCATCCTCGAACCGGCGGGCCATGTCGATGATCGCAACGTCGGACACTTCGGCCCAGCCCTCGGTCGCGACCATGCCATCGCGGGCATCGACCGCGACGACGATCCCGCCGGGGTATTCCTTGGCCATATCCTTGACAAACTGCGGGTCCTTGAGCGCGGCGGTGCCCATCACGATCCGGCTGACGCCAAGATCGAACCAGCCCTCGACCGCATCTGCATTGCGGATGCCGCCGCCCAGCTGGACATGGCCGGGGAAGGCCTTGAGAATTGCCTCAACCGCCTCGCGGTTTTCGGCGCGGCCCGCAAATGATCCGTCGAGATCGACCACATGGAGGAATTGCGCGCCACTTTCCGCAAACAGCACTGCCTGGGCCGCCGGATCGTCGCCATAGACCGTCGCGCGGTCCATATCGCCCTCGGCCAGACGGACCACTTGTCCGCCCTTGAGGTCTATCGCAGGGAAGATAATCAAGGGCGCCACTCCAAAAATCTTGCCAGCAGCCCCAGCCCATAGGCCTGACTCTTCTCCGGATGGAACTGCACCCCCAGAATATTGTCGCGCGCCACTGCCGCGATGATCCCGCCGCCGTGATCGGTCAGCGCGGCGATATGGTGGCCCTCATCTGGAACGAAATGATAGCTATGGAGGAAATAGGCCTCGCCCGGTTCGATCAGCGCCGCGCCGTCATCGTGCGGCATCGGACCGACATCGTTCCAGCCCATATGCGGAACCTTGATCGCATGATCAGTGACTTCGATCCGGCGAACTTCGCCACCGATCCAGCCAAGACCCAAGGTCACGCCATGCTCGACGCCCGTGGTGGCGAGCAGCTGCATCCCCACGCAGATGCCCAGGAAAGGCGCAGCCCCCACCTGCACCCGCTCGCTCAACGCTTCGACGAGGTGCGGGATCGCCCGTAACCCCTCGGCGCAAGACTTGAACGAGCCCACCCCGGGCAGCACGATGCGATCGGCGGCGCGCACCACATTGGGATCGGCGGTGATTGCGACGTCTTGCGCGCCCGCAACTTTCAAAGCGTTGGCGACCGATTGAAGATTGCCCGCGCCGTAATCGATCAGCGCGACGATCTCAGCCACCGAGAACCCCCTTGGTAGAAGGAATCGCACCAGCTTTACGCGGATCGAGCTCCACCGCGCTGCGCATCGAGCGGGCAAAGCCCTTGAATATCCCTTCGCAGATGTGGTGGTTGTTGCTGCCATAAAGCAGCTCGATATGCAGCGTTATACCGGCCGCCTGCGCGATCGAGTGGAACCAGTGCTCGAACAGCTCGGTATCCATCTCGCCCAGCCGCGGCTGGCTGAAGGCGGCCTTCCAGACCAGGATCGGCCGCCCGGAAATATCCAGCGCGACCCGGCACAGGGCCTCGTCCATCGGCGAATAGGCCATGCCGTATCGCCCGATCCCTGCCTTATCGCCCAGCGCCTCGGCAATCGCCTGACCGATCGCGATCGCGCTGTCCTCGGTAGTGTGGTGCTGATCGACGTGGAGATCGCCCTTGATGTGGCACGAGATGTCGATCAGCGAATGGCGTGAGAACTGCTCGATCATGTGATCAAGAAAGCCAATCCCAGTCGAAACCGAATAGGCGCCGGTGCCATCAAGGTTCACTTCGACCGCGATATCGGTCTCGTGAGTCTTGCGAGCGATACGGGCAATTCTGTAGTCAGAGGCTAGTTGGGGCATAGGTGGGCCTATAAACCGGCGGGTTTTGTTGTCCAGCAGACACATCAATTACCCTTGACCGGCTGGCGCACTATCCCCACTTGAGGCTGATGGACGATCATGTACCCGATAGCCTGATTCACTACGATGAAATCGTGCAGGAAGCCTTGCGCGCCGTGGTTGGCCGGGTGCTGGGCGAAGTGGAGGCGAGCGGCGGCAATCTGCCCGGCGAGCATCACTTCTACATCACCTTCAAGACGGCCGCGGCCGGTGTTTCGATCCCCGCGCACCTCAAGGAACGCTTCCCCGACGAGATGACCATCGTCATCCAGAACAAGTTCTGGGATCTCAAGGTGGATGCAGACGGTTTCTCGGTTGGCCTGTCGTTCAACCAGATCCCGTCCAAGCTGCAGGTGCCCTTCTCCGCAATCACCGCGTTCGTCGATCCGTCGGTCGATTTCGGGCTGCAATTCCAGACTTCGGTGCCTGATCTTCAGCCCGAGCCGCATGAAGAGGCAGAAAACGATTCGCCCGCCAGCGGCACTTCAGCGACTGCCGAAGATGGCTCCAACGTCGTTACGGTCGATTTCGGCCGCAAGAAGTAGACCATGGCCGACAAGATCATCACGGCCCTGGCGCGGCGCGGCGGCAACCGGCTGATCGACCTGACGCTTGATAAATTCACGGGTGCCAAGGTGCTGCCCGAAGATCCCGCCTTGCCGAAGAAGCGCCCGACCCTGCTGGGCGGGCTGGCGGGCGCAGCTGCGGTGCGGATCGCCACGCGTTCGGTCCCGGGCGCAATCGTGGTCGGCGGCGGCTGGCTGGCCAAGACGCTGTATGAGCGGCGCCGCGCGAAACGGGCGAAAAAGCCCGAATCTGCGGATCAATCCACTCCCAAGGCTTGATTCAGCCCCCCACCTTGCGCCATCAGCGCGCATGGCTACCAGTGATACACTTCAGCGCCGCGGACTGATGTTCATCCTTTCCTCCCCTTCAGGGGCCGGAAAGACTACGCTGGCGCACAAGCTGCTCGCCCATGATCCCGAAATCCGCAATTCGGTTTCGGTCACCACCCGGCCAATCCGCCCCGGCGAGGTTGAGGGGCAGGATTACTTCTTCACCGACCGTGCGGGCTTTGACGCCATGGTTGAGGCCGGCCATTTCATGGAATGGGCCGAGGTTTTCGGGTATTGTTATGGCACCCCCAAGGCCCATATCCGCGCCGGCCTGAAAGAGGGTCAGGATTATCTGTTCGACATCGACTGGCAAGGCACCCAGCAGCTTTACCAGAAGGCCGAGACCGATGTGGTCCGAGTGTTTCTGCTGCCCCCCAGCGTTCCGGAGCTGGAGCGCCGCCTGACCGGGCGCGGCACCGACAGCGCCGACGTGATCGCCGCCCGGATGCAGCGCGCCCAGGCCGAAATCAGCCATTGGGACGGCTATGACTATGTCATCGTCAACGACGATATCGATGTGTGTTTCGCCAAGATTGAGCAGATCCTGGCCGCCGAGCGGATGAAGCGCGCCCGTCAGACCGGGTTGATCGGGTTCGTCCGGGAATTGATGCGGCGGGGGTAGATATCCCCCCTCCCGCAAGCGGGACTATCAATGCCCCGATGGATCAATCACGTCGCTGGGGATCCACGCGTTGACGATCCCGCCGTCGATCGGGATCGTGGTGCCGACCACGTAATCGCCCGCCCGGCTGGCGAGATAAATCGCCCCCGCCGCCATATCTTCGGCAACCCCGACCCGCTTGGCCGGGATGCCCTTGGATGAACCTTCGGGGTTTTTCGCCGCCGCCTTGTTCATCTCGCTCGGGAAAGCGCCAGGCCCAATCCCGCTGACGACGATATTGTCGGTGATAAGCCGCGCCGCCATCCGCTTGGTCAGATGGATCAGGCCCGCTTTGGACGCCTGATAGGAATAGGTATCCCACGGATTGGGCCGCATACCATCGATCGAGGCAACGTTGATCACCTTGGCTGGCTGGCCCGGGCGGGCCGCCGCCTTGAGCAGTCCGTGGAGCTTCTGGGTGAGGAAAAACGGCGTCTTGAGGTTAAGGTCCATGACCTTGTCCCAGCCCACTTCGGGGAAATCTTCAAATTCCGCGCCCCAGGCCACACCGGCATTGTTGATGAGGATGTCGAGCCGGGTTTCGCGCCGGGCAAGCTCGTCAGCGAGGCCCTGGATGCCGTCCGCCTGGCTGATGTCACCGGGGATGCCGATAACCTTGCCGGGATATTGCGCGTCGAATTCAGCCACCGTTTCATCGATCTGCGCCTTTTTGCGCGCGGTGATGTAAATCCGCTCGCAACCCGCAGCGAGAAAGCCTTCGAGGAACATCTTGCCGATCCCGCGCGACCCGCCGGTGATCAACGCGATGCGGCCTTCGAGGCTGAAAAGCTTGGCGAAATCCATGATTACTCTCCCGATGGGCTGATGTGGCGCGCGTGCTTCGACAAGCTCAGCATGAACGGAAATTGGAATATGAACTAGATCCGCTCACCCTGAACCTGTCGAAGGGCGCGCGCAAAACTCTCTTAGTAACCGCTCAGCTTGGCCACCCGTTCGGCGTGGTAGTACATATCGCCCATGAACTCGGCGAGGGCCCGGTCGCGCTTCATGTAGAGGCCGATGTCGTATTCGTCGGTCATGCCGATCCCGCCGTGCATCTGGACCCCTTCCTTGACCGCGAGGCTGGCTGCCTTGCCGGCCTTGGCCTTGGCAACCGAAACCATCAGCTCGGCCTTCTCGCTGCCTCCATCAAGCAGCTGCTGCGCCTTGATCACCGCCGCGCGGGCAATCTCGATTTCGGAATAAAGGTGGCTGACGCGGTGCTGCAGCGCCTGAAATTCGCCGATCAGCTGGCCGAATTGCTTGCGCTGCTTGAGGTAGGTCACGGTCATATCGAACGATCCGCGCGCCACGCCGACGCTTTCCGCCGCCGCACCAACCCGCCCCGCTGCAAGCATCCGGTTCAGCACTTCACGCCCGCCATCGACCTCGCCAATCACCGCATCGCCATCGAGCTCGACATTGTCGAGCTTGAGATGGGTGGCCATCGAGCTGTCGACCAGCCGCACGGCGTCTTGCGACAGCCCCGCCGCATCGCGCGGCACCGCAAACAGCGTGATCCCGGTGTCGTCATCATCGGCGCCCGCAGTGCGCGCGGCCACCACCAGCATATCTGCGCTGCCGCCGTGGACCACGAAATCCTTCGCGCCGGACAGCCGGAAGCCGTTGCCGGCCCGCTCCGCGCGGGTCTTGATCCGCTCAGGCCGATGCTTGGCGCCTTCATCGATCGCGACCGCGAACACGCTGTCCCCCGCAATCAATCCGGGGAGCCAGCGCGCCTTCAGATCGGCACTGCCCGCGCCAATCGCGCTGGCCGCCATGACCGAGCTGGTCAGGAACGGGGAGGGGGTTAGATTGCGGCCGATCTCTTCCAGCACGATCCCGGCTTCGACATGGCCCATGCCTAGCCCTCCATCGGCCTCACTCACCAGAAGCCCGGTGAAGCCCATTTCGGCCATCTGCTGCCACAGCCCGTGGCCGAAGCCATCCTTGCAGCCCCCCCCATCTTTACCGACAAAGTCGCGCCAATGGCGCAGCTGCTTGGCAATCGCGCCTTCCTCGGCCATGAATGACCGCGCCGTATCTGCCAGCATCGTCTGATCGTCAGTGTGAAAAAGCGGCATTGGTCAGGCCCCCGGCAAATCAAGAATACGCTTGGAAATGACGTTGAGCATCACTTCACTGGTGCCGCCCTCAATCGAATTAGCCTTGGTCCGCAGCCAGCCGCGCGATGCAGAGCCGCCGCTCGTCGCCTCGCTGTCCCATTCCAGCGCCCGGCTGCCGCCGCCCGCCATCAGCAGTTCGTGACGGCGCTTGTTCAGCTCGGTCCCGGCGTATTTCATCATGTTGGGCTGGGCCGGATGGGCGCGGCCGGTCTTGGCCTCGTCGAGGAATTTCTCACCCATCGCGCCGTAAGCCAGCGCATCGACATCGAACATCGCGAGTTCTGCGCGGAGCAGCGGATCTTCGAGGCCATTTCGCGCGAGCACCGCGCCGATGGTGTTGAGCCGGTCACTGCTGCCCGCGCCCGAGATCATCTCGCGCTCATGACCCAGCAGATATTTGGCGACATCCCAGCCGCGACCCACCTCACCCACGATCTGCGCCTTGGGGACTTTGACATTGTCAAAGAACGTCTCGCAGAATGGCGAGTTGCCGCTGATCAGCAGGATCGGCTTGGTCGAAACCCCGGGGCTTTCCATATCGAACAGCAGGAAGGAAATGCCCTGATATTTGTTGGTTTTGTCGGTGCGGACCAGACAGAAGATCCAGTCGGCCTTGTCGGCGTAGCTGGTCCAGATCTTGCTGCCGTTGACGTTCCAGTGATCGCCCATATCCTCGCCAAAAGTCTGCAGGGAAACGAGGTCCGAGCCCGAGCCCGGCTCCGAATAACCCTGACACCAGCGGATTTCGCCGCGCGCAACTTGCCCCAGATAATGGACCTTCTGCTCCTCCGTGCCAAATTTGAGCAACGCCGGCCCGAGCATCCAGATACCAAAGCTGGAGAGCGGCGGGCGGGCGCCGATCCGGCCCATTTCCTGACGCCAGATCTTGGCCTGGGCCGCCGACATCCCTGCGCCGCCATAGGCTTCGGGCCAATCCGGCACAGTGTAGCCTTTGGCAACGCAGCGTTCCAACCAGACCTTCTGCGCTTCATTCTTGAACTGGAACTTGCGTCCGCCCCAGCACATATCGCCTTCCTCGCGCACGGGTTCGCGCATTTCGGAAGGGCAATTTTGTTCCAGCCAAGCGCGGATTTCGGCCCGGAAGCCATCAAGGTCAGACATCGGGAAGCTCCTCTCTTAATCGAGAGGTTAAGGCGACTCGGTGGCCGCATGCAAGCGCGCATTTCCGCGGCTCCGGGCGAAGTCAGCTTGCCGTAGCGTCAAGCGGAGAAGCGTTGACCGGACGCGAAGCTGCCCTAAGCTAACTCGCAAATCAAAACTGCAGGAGAGAACGATATGACCACCGGGCGATTCTCGGGCAAGTGTGCGGTCGTGACCGGTGCGGCATCGGGTATCGGGCGCGAAACCGCGCTGCTGTTCGCCCGCGAAGGCGCGGCGGTTTTTGCCGCCGACCTTGACCTGGCGGGCGCGCAGGCGGTTGCGGCGCAGGCTCCCGGCATCACTGCCGTCGCCTGCGATGTCTGCGATGTCGCGCAGATCAAGGCGCTGATGGATCAGGCGGCTGCGGCCTGCGGCGGGATCGATATTGTGTTCAACAATGCCGGCGCGGGCGGCGCGCGGGCTCCGATCGACGAGATCGAACCGGAGGACTGGGACCGGACGATGGACTTGCTGCTCCGCTCGGTCGCGATGGGGATCCGCTATGCCGCGCCGCATATGAAAGGTCGTCCCGGTGCTGCGATCGTCAGCACCTCGAGCGTCGCGGCCATGGGCGCTGGCTATTCGCCAACCGCCTATGCGGTGGCCAAGGCGGGCGTGCTCCATCTGACCAAGGTCGCCGCGACGGACCTGGCCCGCTACGGGATCCGGGTCAACGCTGTGCAGCCTGGCTTCATCAACACCAATATCTTCACCGCCTCGGTCGAGATGCCCGCTGACAGGGTCGACACCGCCAAGGCGATCATCGCGCAAATGTCGTCCAACGCCCAGCCGGTGGCGCGCGGCGGCCAACCTGCAGACATCGCCAACGCCGTGGCTTTCCTGTGCAGCGATGCGGCCTCGTTCATGACCGGGACCTCGCTGCTGGTCGATGGCGGCATTACGATCGGCCAGCGCCATGCCTGGGATCCCGAAGCACCGGGGCTGTTCGATGCGATGCTGGCAATGGCTGAAGCCCCTGCATGAGTTCTTACCAAACCCAAGCACCCGGGCGCGTTCCCTTGCCGCCAGCCGAGCCGCTCCCGCTGCGGATCAAGCTGGGCAACGGCTTTGGCTCGGTCGCCTATGGGGTCAAGGACAATGGCTTCGCCACTTTGCTGCTGCTGTTTTACAGTCAGGTGCTGGGGCTTGAGGCGCGGCTGGTCGGGCTGATCCTGCTGGTGGCGCTGCTGCTTGATGCGATGGTTGATCCGCTGGTCGGCTATTGGAGCGACAAGACCCACAGCCGCTGGGGCAAGCGCCATCCGTGGATGTATGCCGCAATCCTGCCGATGGCCGGGGCGTGGATCATGCTGTGGCACCCTCCCGAAACGAGCTCCGGCTGGCTTTACGGCTATCTGCTGCTGTTCGCCTTCCTGATGCGCGCGGCAGTTTCCTGTTATGAAATTCCGGGATTGTCAGTCGTTCCGGGCCTGACCAGCGATTACGACGAGCGCACCTCGCTGACTCGCTGGCGGTTCATGTTCGCCTGGGCGGGCGGGCTGCTGATGCTGACCCTGGCCTTCGGGGTGTTTCTTGTGCCCTCGGCCCGCTATCCGGTCGGCCAGCTGAATATCGATGGTTATGAACTCTACGGCTGGACCGGCGCGTTCCTGATGATCATCGCGACGAGCATTTCCGCGCTGACAACGCATCGCCGGATTGCCCGGCTGGACTCGAGTCCCGCGGTCCATCTGCCGCTGGGCCAGACGGTCCGCCAGATCCGCCAGACGCTGGCCAACCATGCCTTTTTGATCCTGCTGGCGAGCACATTGTTTGCCTATATCAATCTGGGCATGACCTTTTCGTCGGCCACCTATCTGCTGACCTACTATTGGGAGATGCCCCAGTCGGGCTTTCTGGCCTATTCGGTGACACTGTTCGTGGGGGTGATGGGCGCGTTCTTCCTTGTCGGGTTCCTCCAGGGCCGGATCGAAAAGAAGACCGGCGCGGTCGCGGCAGGGATCGTCTCGCTGTGCCTGGCGGTCACCCCCTATCTGCTGCGGATGGCAGGACTCTTTCCCGAAAACGGCCAGCCGGGCCTGATCCCGGCCTTGTTTACTCTGGTCACGCTCTCCAATGCGCTGGCTGTTTCGGCAACGATGCTGACCCAATCGATGGGTGCCGATATTATCGAGGCATCGCAGGAGAAAACCGGCGAACGGACCGAGGGGCTGTTCTTCTCGGCCTATTTCTTCACCCAGAAATGCGCGACCGGAGTTGGGATATTTCTTACCGGTGCCATTGTCAGCGCGTCGGGTTTTCCGGCCAAGGCGGTGCCCGGCGCAGTTGCCGAACCAGTGCTCAGCAATCTGGCGATATACTTCCTGATTGCCCTGGTGACGATCGCGATTGTCAGCATCGCTTTTATCTCGCGTTTTCCCATTACCCGCTCTGATCATGTGCAGCGGATCGCAAAGCTGGCAGCGGCGGCGAAAGTCAATTCGGCACCAACTTAACCGCGCGATTAATTCACCCTTGGCGGGGCTGCCTGGCTCTGGCAGGGAAGTAACCAAGACTCGCCATCACAATGAAAGGCAGACGCCATGGATTTCGAACCAACCGAGCGGCAGGTATATTGGCGCGACCGCGTGCGCCAGTTCATCGAAAACCACGTGCGTCCGCGCTACGGCGACTATAAGCGCCAGGACGCCGAAGGCGCGCGCTGGAAAGTCCTGCCGGTAGTCGAAGAGGAAAAGGCCCGCGCCAAGGCGCAAGGGATCTGGAACCTGTTCATGCCGCCGCAG
>JBKJTN010000118.1:0-5703 GCA_046590275.1 Novosphingobium sp. | reverse complement strand
CGCAGGCCGAGCTTGGCGATCAGCGCGTTGTAGCGTTCCACGTCCTTGCTCTTGAGATAATCAAGCAAGCTGCGACGCTTGTTGACCATCATCAGCAAGCCGCGGCGCGAATGATTGTCCTTGTGGTGCGCCTTGAAGTGGTCCGTCAACGTAACGATCCGGCTGGTGAGGATCGCGACCTGTACTTCGGGCGATCCGGTATCACCCTTGCCACGGGCGTTGTCGTTGATGATTTCCTGCTTCTTTTCTGCGGTAACCGACATTGTATTTACTCCGCGACATCGGAAAGGTTGAAGCCTCTCAAAACGGTCAGGCTTCCGCCCGAAAGCTCCACCAAGGCCACCGGCAGCGTGCCGGCTTTCCCCCAGTAGACCCCGTCTGTTAAGGCCAGTCCGGTCAGAACGCGGCCTTGTTTGACCGCCCTTGCCTGTTCCGGACTGAGGTTGAGAGCCGGGATGTCGACCAGCCCTGCCTCCAGCGGCAAGAGTATGTTCTCAAGTGGCGCGCCCTTACCCACATCGTTCAATTTGTCCAGCGAAATCGCTTGATCGAGACCGAACGGACCGGCCCGCACCCGCCGCAACATGGTGACATGGCCAACTGTGCCAAGCGCGCGGGCAATATCGCGGGCAAGGCTGCGGATATAGGTGCCTTTGGAAACATGGGCGATCAGGGTGATTTCGTCCAATAAACAAGACTCGTCACCCTGAACTTGTTTCAGGGCCCATTTCTCCCCAAACTCGACCGTCTCCGAAGGCGCGATGGTTCCTGAAACAAGTTCAGGATGACCAATTACTAGTGAGTGTATCGTTACAGCTCGCGCCTTCAGTTCCACCGCTTCCCCCGCGCGGGCCAGATCATAGGCCCGCTTGCCATCGACCATCAGCGCCGAATAGGCCGGCGGCACCTGTTCGATCGGCCCGGTAAAACGGGTCAATACCCCCTCAACCTCGGCCAGGGTGGGCCGTGCATCGCTGGTTGCCACCACTTTGCCTTCAAGATCGAGCGTATCGGTCTCCGCCCCAAACTGGACCGTAAACTCGTATTCCTTGCTCGCATCGAGCATCCGCCCAGCCAGCTTGGTCGCCTCGCCCAGCGCGATCGGCAGGATGCCGGTGGCAAGCGGATCGAGCGTGCCGCCGTGGCCTACCTTGACCTTCCCATATCCGCCCTCGCGCAGATTGCGCTTCACCGCAGCAACCGCCTGGGTCGAGCCTAGCCCGAGCGGCTTGTCGAGAATGATCCAGCCGCTTGGCATAGCGTCAGCCGCCCGCGACCATCCCTGCCAGCGCAAGGTAATGCTCGGTCATCCACCGGACCGGCGGAAGCAACAGCTTGCCTACCGGATCGAAGCCGGGGAACAGCTGGGGCAAAATCACGATCAGCGCCAACACCAGAAAAAAGCCATAGCGGCGCAGGCTGCTAAAGGCCGGGACCAGACTGCGCGGCAGCAAGCCTTCGACAATGTGCGAGCCATCAAACGGCGGGATCGGCAACAGGTTGAAGAGCGCGAGAGAGATGTTGATTCTGAGGAAATTGAACAGGTTGAGCAGCAGGAAATGCATTGGCGCCCCTTCAAGCGGCGGTGCAGACAAGCTGCGCGACAGCAGCCCCAGCAGCACCGCACCCACCGCAGCCAGCACCAGATTGCTGCCCGGCCCGGCAGCGGCCACCAGCATCATGCCAAATCGGGGATTGCGCAGCCGCTGGCTGATCACCGGCACCGGCTTGGCCCAGCCGAACACCGGCGCCTTGATCAGGGCGAGGAAGCCCGGCAGCACGATGGTTCCAATCGGATCGACATGGCGCATGGGGTTGAGGCTCAGCCGCTTCATCTCGGCGGCGGTCGGATCGCCCAGCAGCTTGGCCACAAACCCGTGCGCCACCTCATGAAAGACAATGGCGATGACCAGCGGAATGATCAGCGCGGCGGCCTGATAGATCGTATCGTTCATCGGTTGAGGGCCTCGCTAAAGTGCTTGCGGCATAAGGCCATATAGCGGTCGTTGCCGCCGATCTCGGTCTGCGCGCCCTGCTTGACCGCCGCGCCGCTGGGATCGACCCGCAAATTCATGGTCGCCTTGCGGCCGCAGTGGCACACGCCTTTGAGCTCGACCAGCGCATCGGCAATGCCCAGCAGCGTGGCCGAACCGGGAAACAGCTCACCCTGAAAATCGGTCCGCAGGCCATAGCAGATCACCGGTATATTGGCCTCATCCGCCAACCGGGCAAGCTGCCAGACCTGTTCTTTGCCAAGGAACTGCGCTTCATCGACCAGTACGCAGGCCAATGGCAGCGCCTCAGTAACCCGTGCCCACATGTCTGTTGCAGAATCAAACCGATGCGCATCAGCGCCCAGCCCGATCCGGCTTTCGATCGCCTTGTCATCGCTGCGTCCATCGAGCGCGGCGGTCCACAGCATGGTCGCCATGCCGCGTTCGCGATAGTTGAAGTCTGCCTGCAAAAGCGTGGTAGATTTCCCCGCATTCATGCTGGCGTAGTAGAAATAGAGCTTGGCCATCGCGCACCGCAGATAACGCCTTCACCGCCAAAGGCCATAGCGATTGACAGAAGGAGCCATCAGGCGCAGCCTTTGGTTACTTCGGGGGCATTGGAGAGCTGGATTGCGACACTTTGCCTGCCTGAGGATCGCCCCGCTATTTGTGCTGCTCATCGGTGCCGCTGCGCCGACCCATCGTTATGCGCTGGAAGAAGCGGGCAGCAGTGTCCGCGCCAAGGTTTCGTTCTTCGGCCTGTCGAGCAAGACCGCGCAGTTCCCAAGCATTTCCGGACGGATTGTGCTGACCCCCGATGCGCTCGAAGCGATTGACCTCGATGTGACGGTTGACGCGCGCGCACTTGTATCAAGTGACACCGTCACGACAAACCGCCTCAAAGGTCCGAAATTCTTCGATGTCGGAAAATACCCCACGGTGCGCTTTGCGGGCCGCCAGATGACGATGACCGGGGCACAAACCGCGACCGTGGCGGGCGAGATCACTGCGCGCGGAGTGACCCGCCCGGCCCAGCTTGCGGTCAGCTTCGCCCAGCCGCCGGCCCACGCAAATGGCCGCGAGCCGATCACGCTGACCGCACGGACCACGATTGACCGGCGTGAGTTCGGGATGAACAGTTACAGCATGATCGTTGGCCGCAAGGTGACGATCACGATTACCGCGCGGATGGTACCGGGCTAGGCCTCTTCGTCGCCCAGATCGCGCGCCACTTTGGGATGGCGCAGCAGCGATTCGATCCGCGCCGCCTCGTCAAAGCTCTCATCGGGCAGGAATTTCAGCTTGGCGGCGAAGCGCAGCTTGAGCTTGCCGGCCACTTCCTTCTGGAAATAGGCGGTGTTGGTCCGCAGCGCCTTCAGCACCACAGCCTCGTCCGAACCCAGCAGCGGCTTCACGAACACGCTGGCGTGGCGCAGATCGGGCGACATCCTGACTTCGGTGATGCTGATGGCGTGTGACGCCAGCACCTCGTCGTGCACTTCCTGCCGGATCAGCAGCTCGGAGATCACATGGCGCACCTGTTCGCCCACTTTGAGCAGGCGAACCGAGCGGGTTTCCGGGGCGGCGGGAGGAATGGCCATTATGCTGCGCTTTCATCCATCTTGGCGAGTATCCGCTTCATCGAGCGCAAATTGCGCGCGGTGCCGCGCACACCCATGCGCCGTTCGATAAAGGCACCTACCAGCTTGCTTTCTCCAGCGCCCGCAACATAATCGATATGCAGCGCTCGGGTTCCCGGAGCAAGCCGTTCGGGTCCGGTGCGGTCCTTTTGCAATCGGGCAAAGCCATCGGGATCAACCGGGCCTTCGAGGAACAGCGTGTGGACGAAGCCCTCCTCGCCGTCCGCGCCGAACGGATTTTCGGCAATCGCCGCCGCCAGCGCATCGCGCGAACGGACCAGCGCAACGCTGTCCATACCGAACTTGTGGCGCATCATCAGAGTGAGCTTTTCTTCCAGCCCAACTTCGGGGCGCTCCTCGTGATCGAACAGCACATTGCCGCTGGCCACCACCGTTTCGACGTTGGCGAACCCCTCGCCCTCAAACGCAGCACGCAGATCAGCCATCTTCAGCCGGTTGCGGCCGACATTTATGGAACCGAACAAGGCGACGTAGCGGGGCATCAGGCGTAATATGCGATGCGGTATAATATGTAGATAACCGGTGCGAGAATCATGATGGCCACGCCTAGTACCCCAAAGACCCTTGATTTTCTGTCAGGTTCATAAGCCAAAACGGATTCTTCCTTCGCCCCTCCTCTTCAGGGGAAGGGTTGGGGTGGGGCCGGTCCGCTGGGTCTTACCTCGAGGAGAGGCCCCACCGCGCTGCAACTAGGCGGCAGAGCCGCCAAGTCTCGCTGCCCCTCCCCTGAAGAGGAGGGGCAAACAATTACATGGTCCGTTCGCGCATCTCGACGTCGAAGACTTCGAGGATATCGCCCGGTTTGATGTCGTTGGTGCCTTCCAGCACCACGCCGCATTCAAGACCGGCGCGCACTTCGGCGATGTCGTCCTTGAAGCGCCGCAGCGACTGAATGATCGTCTTGGTGATGATGACATCAGCGCGGGTGACGCGGGCATGGATGCCCTTGCGGATATAGCCATCGGTAACCAGCAGCCCGGCAGCCTTATCCTTCTTGCCGGCGGGGAAGATCTCCTTGATCTCGGCGCGGCCGACAACAGTTTCGATCCGTTCTGGGCCCCACTGACCGGCCATTTCTTTGGCGACGTCTTCGGTCAGATGGTAGATCACGTCGAAATACTTCATCCGCACCTTGTGGCGATCAACCATCTCACGCGCCTTGGCATTGGGCCGCACGTTGAAGCCCACCACCGGAGCGCCGGTCGAGAAGCCCAGCGAAACATCGCTTTCGGTGATCGCGCCAACACCGGCATGGAGCACCTTGACCTTGATCTCATCGTTGGAGATCTTGTTGAGCGCATTGACGATAGCCTCGGCCGAACCTTGCACATCCGCCTTGATGATGATCGGATATTCCAGAACCGTCTGCTTGTCCTTGAGCGCCGAGAACATGTTTTCAAGACTGACCGGGGCGCTGGTGGTGCGCTTGGCGGTGGCCTGTTCGTGGCGGAACAGCGCCACTTCGCGGGCGCGGGCTTCGTTTTCGACAACAGTCAGCGTATCACCGGCCATCGGCACCCCGCCAAGTCCCAGCACTTCGACCGGGAGCGAGGGTGACGCCTGCTTGATCTGGCGGCCCTTGTCATCATGCATGGCCCGAACCCGGCCCGACTGGGTGCCGACCACGAAGATATCGCCCACTTTCAGCGTACCGCGGTTGATCAGCACAGTGGCGAGCGGCCCCTTGCCCTTGTCGAGCTTGGCTTCGATCACCGTGGCTTCGGCGCTGCGATCGGGGTTGGCTTTCAGCTCAAGCAGTTCGGCCTGCAGCAGGATCTTCTCGATCAGTTCATCCAGCCCTGCCCCAGTCTTGGCTGAAACTTCAACGTCTTGCACATCGCCCGACATCGCCTCGACCACGATTTCATGCTCAAGCAGCCGTTCGCGAACCTTCTTGGGATTGGCCTCGGGCTTGTCCATCTTGTTGATCGCCACGATCATCGGCACGCCTGCGGCCTGGGTGTGGCGGATCGCCTCGATCGTCTGCGGCATGATCCCGTCGTCGGCGGCGACCACCAGCACGACGATGTCGGTGACGTTGGCGCCGC
>JBKJTN010000025.1:0-6944 GCA_046590275.1 Novosphingobium sp. | reverse complement strand
CTGTTCGGAAGCCGATAGCCTGGCCTATGTAATGGATAATCTGGCCGATCTGGTAGTCAAGGAGGTCCATGGCTCGGGCGGCTATGGCATGCTGATCGGGCCGACTTCCTCGAGGCGCGAGATTGGGGCGTTCGCCGCCAAGCTGCGCGCGCGGCCCGACAACTACATCGCCCAGCCAACGCTGGCGCTTTCCACCGTGCCGATTTTCACCAATGCCGGCCTCGCTCCGCGCCATCTGGACCTAAGGCCGTTCGTGCTGGTCTCGCCCGAGGGGATCGACATCACGCCGGGCGGGTTGACGCGGGTCGCGCTCAAGAAGGGCTCGCTGGTGGTGAACTCGTCGCAAGGCGGCGGCACCAAGGACAGCTGGGTGCTGGAAGACTGATGGGGATGGGTGTGTCTTGCCTCGCTTGCCCGCTCCCCTTCAGGGGAGGGGTAGTGAGACTTGGCAGCTTGCTGCCTAGTCGCAACGGGGTGGGGCGGTCCTACTGGGCGCAACGCCCGGCCGATAGCCCCCACCCCCAACCCCCTCCCCGAAAGAGGAGGGGGCTTAGATGCTAGGCCGGACCGCCAGCGGCATCTTCTGGATGGCCCGCTATCTTGAACGGGCGGAGAATACCGCACGGCTGCTTGATGCGGGCTTCCGCATGGCGCTGACCCGCGATGCGGTGACCAGCGTCGATGAATGGCGCTCGGTGGTGAGCACGGTCGGCCAGACAACCGGCTATGAGGCGGCCCATGCCAGCTATTCGGGCGCGCAGGTGTGGAATTATCTGCTGCGCGAAAAGAGCAACCCCAACAGCGTTCTGGCGATGATCGAGGCAGCGCGGACCGATGCCCGCGGGGTGCGCACGGCGCTGACCCGCGAAGTGTGGGAGGCGGTCAACGAAAGCTGGATGTTCCTGAAAGAGCTGCTCTCCCGGCCGGTCCGCGAAGGTTCGCTCGGCATGGTGCTCGGCATCATCCGCCGGCAAGCCACGCTGGTCCGCGGAGCGATCGACGGCACGATGCTTCGCAACGAAATTTTCAATTTCGCGCGGATCGGCACCTTCAGCGAACGGGCCGACAATACCGCGCGGATCCTCGACGTGAAATACTACGTCCTGCTCCCCTCGCTTGCCTGGGTCGGCTCCAATCTCGATAATGTGCAGTGGGAGAGCGTGCTGCGCTCTGTTGCCGGTGACCGGGCCTATCGCTGGCTCAATGCCGGGACAATGGACCCGCGCGGGATTGCTGAGTTCCTGATCCTCGATCGCCGGTTCCCGCGCAGTCTGGCGTCGTGCCACGACAAGCTGCGCTCGAACCTGCGCGGGCTGAGCCATGAATATGGCGAAACCACCTCGGCCCATGCCCAGCTGGAGGCGTTGGGCGCGCTGCTGGATACCAGGATCGAGCGGATATTTGAATCCGGGCTGCATGAATTCATTGGCGAATTCATCGCCTGCAACCAGCTGGTCGCGCAGGCGATCGAGCGCGATTACCGGTTCAACGCCTGATGCTTCTGAAGATCCGCCACACCACGCATTATCAATATACCCAGCCGGTCAGCCACGGGCTGCAAAGGTTGCGGCTGACGCCGAAATCGACCCAAGGCCAGCAGGTGATGTCGTGGGATATGGACATCACGGGCGGCATTTCTCAGGTCGATTATGAAGATCACAACCACAATCGCACCACTCTGATCACAGTCGAACCCGGGGTCAGCGAAGTGTTGATCCATTGTGACGGCGTGGTGCAGACGGCCGATAATGCCGGGATCATCGGGCATCATGCCGGGCATATGCCGCTGTGGGCCTTCCTGACCCAATCGCCGCTGACTCGCCCCGGCCCACGGGTGCGCGCGCTGATGAGCCAGCTCGGAGCCCCGCGCGATGATGTGCTGGCCAGCCTCCATGCGCTGTCGCGGGCGGTGATCGGTTCGGTCAGCTATGTGATCGGGGCGACCCATGTCGAGACGACGGCTGAAGAGGCTGCCGCGATTGGCAGCGGGGTGTGTCAGGACCATGCCCATATCTTCATCGGTGCGGCCCGCGCGCTGGGCATTCCGGCGCGCTATGTCAGCGGATATCTGATGATGGACGACCGGATCGATCAGGAGGCCGGCCACGCCTGGGCCGAGGCGCACGTCGAGGGGCTGGGCTGGGTTGGCTTCGACGTTTCCAACGCGATCAGTCCCGATGCCCGCTACGTCCGGGTTGCCACCGGGCGCGATTACCGTGAGGCCGCACCGGTCACCGGCGTCTCCTACGGAGCTGGGGATAGCTCGCTGCAAGTGCGGCTGGCAGTTGAACAGCAGATCGTTGAGCAGTAGGCGCTTGGGCGAGGAGAGGACCGGCCTGTGACCTATTGTGTGGGAATGACGCTCGACAAGGGGCTGGTGTTGATGAGCGACACAAGGACCAATTCCGGCGTCGATAATATCTCGACCTTCCGCAAGATGTTCCACTGGTCGGTTCCGGGCGAGCGGGTCATTGCGATCATGACTGCGGGCAATCTTGCCACCACCCAGGCGGTCATCAGCCAGCTGGAAGAGCGCACCAAGGCCCCTGATGAGCGGCGCAATTCACTGCTGGAAGCGCCCACCATGTTTCAGGTGGCCGGACTGGTCGGCAAGCTCCTGTGCGAGACGATCAAAACCCGTCAGGACGATCACGGCGAGGAAGCGGCGAGCACCTTTACCGCATCGATCATTCTGGCCGGCCAGATCAAGGGGATGGAGCCGCGGCTGTTCCTGATCTACCCCGAAGGAAACTTCATCGAAGCCAGCTTCGACACGCCGTTCTTCCAGATCGGAGAGACCAAATATGGCCGCCCGATCCTGATCCGCGGCTACGATGCGGGCATGAGCTTTGAAGATGCGGTCAAGCTGCTGATGGTCAGTTTCGATTCAACGCTGGCCGCCAATCTTTCGGTCGGGTTGCCGCTCGATCTGCTGGTGCTTGAGCGGGACCGGTTCGAGCCGCTGCACCACCGCCGGATCACTGCTGCAGATCCCTATTTTCGGGCGATCTCGTCCAGCTGGAGCGAGGCGTTGAAGAACGCCTTCCACTCGCTCCCGGATTACAGTTTCTACGCGGATAAGCCGGCAGACGGCGAATAGGCGTCAGCCCTCCGCGCCGGGCGCGGCCGAATCGCTGCTGCCGGCTGGTAGCTTCGAGAAGGTGATCCGGATGCTCACCCATGCGCCGGGGATCGGTTTTCCGCCCAGCCTTGGCGGGCGGACCAAGAATTGCCATGCCGCTTGCCGCATCGCCCGGGCCAGTCCCGAGCCGCGCGGCGATTCATCCATTTCCCGGCAATTGTCGACCCGATAGCGGTCAATCGTCTGACAGGCGATCAGCGCCCAGCTTCCCGGCGGGGCCCCGGCCTTGAGATAGCCGCCCAGTTCCGCATTGGACGGTTCGCGGTACCATTCGGCCTTGTAGAGCCGTGCGCCGCCCGGGCCGCCGCCCGGGCCATAAGCTGCGCCACTGTCCTGCGCGGCATCGCCATTGGCCTCGCTTTGGGCCGGATGTCTGGTCAGTCCCGAGATGTCTGACGCGGCGAACTCCCTGCTCGACAGCTTGATGATCTTGAACGGCGGCGGGGTCGGCACAGGGGTGGGGACCGGTTGCGGCAGTGCGATCTCGGCGCGCTTGGGCTTGGCTTCGGGGCGCTTGCGTCCTTCCGCCTTGGCACTGTCATCGGACGATGAGAGTTGCACCGCCGTGAATTTCTGGCTGAGCTGGCCGGGTCCCTGAGGGACAATGCCAAGGCCCAGCAGGGCCAGCACAATCAACCCCATGATCGCCAGGGTCAGCACGGTCGCACCGATCCGGCTACGCAGCGAAGGCCGGCTATCATAGCCGGATGGCACAAGTTGGGGCGATCGCATTGCCGGTGCGCCTAGAGTGATTCCGAGTGGAATGGAATATTTCACCGCCCGGAAATCACGATCGGACAATAAATTAGGCCCGGATCTAGGTTCAATCAAAATCGAACTGGCCCTCGTGGCTGGACTGCATGCTCATAATCAGGTCAACAATTCACATTCGCTCAGTGGTGCGATTGAAGCAAGCTGCGCCATTTCGGCTGGTGGATTGCCAGGATCAGGTGTATATTTAGCATGCAGCGGGGGAGGAACGGTGCACATGGATGTCACTAAAATCGATCATCCCCTGGTAGTGGCGATAAGATCCAGTCCGCTGGCGATGTGCGTCACTGATCCTCGGCTGCCTGACAATCCTCTGGTCGCCTGCAACAGCGCCTTCACCGAACTTACCGGCTATGTGGAGGCGGAAGTGATCGGCCTGAATTGCCGGTTCCTGTCACGCATGCCATCGCGGCCCGAAGTGGCGGCACAGGTCAACCGCGCCATCGAAGAGCGCCGGGGCGTGCTGTTCGAGGTGGTCAATTATCGCAAGGATGGCTCATCA
This sequence comes from Novosphingobium sp., assembly GCA_046590275.1. Lineage (GTDB taxonomy): Bacteria > Pseudomonadota > Alphaproteobacteria > Sphingomonadales > Sphingomonadaceae > Novosphingobium. Next base: position 2,529 of record JBKJTN010000025.1, on the reverse strand, counting down.
TTCCGCAATGCGGTGATGGTGGCGCCGATGTTCGATGCGGCCGGTAATCTGGCCTTCATGCTCGGCTCGCAAGTGGAGCTGGCAAAGGCGAAACCCGGCTTGTCGACTGGTCGGGCGCGGCGGGCGGCGGCGCGGCAATTGGTCGCCACTCTCTCGCCGCGGCGGCGCGAAATTCTGGCAATGATCGCCAAAGGTCAGCTCAACAAGCAGATCGCCCACGACCTCGGGCTGAGCGAGAAGACCGTCAAGATGCACCGCGCGCTGCTGCTTGAAAGTCTCAAGGTTGATACCACTGCCGATGCGGTGCGGGTGGCGGTGGAAGCTGGCCTGTAGCCAGTGCCGCTACCACCTTTCGTCCGTATTGCATTCGCAAAGACATGAGCGCACTTCAGCTTTAGAACGTGGTAACACGTCTGCCGTCGGCGGCTGTCGCGGTATTACCCCCCCAGTTGACGCCGCCGCGAGAATGTCAGGACCCGGTCGGTGGGTCGCAAGCTAGAGTTGACCGGGCCCTGACCTTCGTCGGTCGGTGGTTTGTCTGCGCCGGGCGCTTGGCTTGCTCAGCGGCAAAAGGCGCGGTTCGAGAGCTCCAGATGCAGATGATCCTGGTGCGAGGCATTGTAAGCCGGTCCCAGCACCGTGCCGAAACGCTTGCAGGCGCTTTGATGGATCGTGGTCAGAAAGCGGCGTTCTTGTGCGGTGCCGCGGGTCCAATTTCCCAGGACGCTGATTTTGCGGCCATCGGCCAGCACAAAAGCCGAAATGTCGATCGCATTGGCAGTGGCATGGGCCGATCTGCGATCGGAGCCTGCGACGTTGCGGCAACTGTAGCTGCCCATCGTTTCGATCCGGACCAGCGCGCTACCCAGGATCTGGCGGGCGGCGCGGTCCGCGCCAAAGCGGGCCCATCCGGCGAAGCTGGTGGCCAGCGGGCAGGTCACCGGACCAAGGTTGGACAGCGCCAGCGCGGCGTCATCGCCGTGCAGTGCTGCGAGCCGGACCGTGTTCAAAGTCGAGCATCCGGCGCCGAAATATTGATCGGGAAGCGGGCTGAAATTGGCCCGCGTTGCGCCGAGGCTGGCAAGGCACTGCCGCGCTTCCGGGCGAGGAGTAAAGGCTGCGGTCGATTGGCGCAGTGGTTCGTGCTTGCGGCCCTGCGGAATTTCGATGCAGGCGCTAAGCGCTACCATCAGGGGCAAAAGGGCCAATATCCTTCGCATGCGGCGGTTTTGCGGTATTTATGGTTAAGGAATGGTGAAGGACAGGCGCGGTTTGCCGCAAAAGAAAAGGCCTTGCGAACTCCCCAGTTCGCAAGGCCCCTCTTTGTGACGAAGCTGAATCCGATTACTTGCCCATGCCGAGCAATGCGTTCTTGACCTGGCCGAAGAGATAGATGGCCAGAGCCGATGAGGCTGCACCAGCTGCTCCCAGCGCCAGGTTCCCGGTTATGGCAGTAAGCGTTCCGCCTACCACCGGCAGGAGCCCAAGCGCAGCGCCAAGCGCCGGATAGGCCAGGACTGCAACCAGGAAGCCAATGATCCGTTCTGCAGCAAGGCCGATGCCGGCAATCAGGCCGAGCAGTACGAGTATGACAGAAATGTCGAGAGTTGGTATCGCTACAAGCGCTGCGACTATCGCAAGGATAACACTTAGCGCGCCGGCCAAGCCGGTAATTTTTCCTAACATACGCCCCTCCAATTATGGTTCCCCCGAACCGGGGTGGGAAGCTTTTGCCGCCCGCTCGAAAACTACAGGAAATGCTGCATTTGACAAACAATTTTTGTGCGCGGTAAACCTATGAAAATGAGCATTTAATTTGATTTGTGAACTATCTCGTCTGGATGGGTTTTCAGGCAGATCGACCGCAGAGCAGCAGGCGGTCAAGAGGGATCGGGTCACCAACCCTGCGCTCCACGCCCGCCTGATCAGCTTGACTTGCCGGGGCGCGCCACTAAGGCCGCCGACGGGCCACGCGGTCCCAACGCCGCGCGTGCTCTCTGTAAGGAGAGACTACAATGACTGTACCAATGCCCCCACAGGGCGCGCCTGAGCGCACGCCCACGATGCCAACGCGGAAACCCGCGCGCCCGTTCTTTTCTTCCGGTCCCTGCGCCAAGCCGCCCGGATATTCCCCCGAAAAACTGGCTACCACAAGCCTCGGCCGTTCGCACCGCGCGAAGATCGGCAAGTCGCGCCTGCAATATTGCATCGATCTGATGCGCGAGGCGCTGCAGCTGCCCCATACCCACCGGATCGGGATTGTCCCGGGCTCGGATACCGGCGCGTTCGAAATGGCAATGTGGACCATGCTTGGCGCGCGCGGCGTGACGGCGCTGGCCTGGGAAAGCTTCGGCGAGGGCTGGGTGACCGATGCGGTGAGGCAGCTCCACCTCGAACCCACCGTGATGCGCGCTGATTATGGACAGCTGCCCGATCTGGTCCAGATCGACTGGGCCGATGATGTGCTGTTCACCTGGAACGGCACCACCAGCGGCGTCCGCGTGCCGAATGCCGACTGGATCCCCGCCG
>JBKJTN010000181.1:0-4962 GCA_046590275.1 Novosphingobium sp. | reverse complement strand
CAAGATCGGCGCTGATGCCGAGATCTGGCGCCAGGTGGAAAAAAGTGTCCTGCTTGAGCGGATCGACCATTTCTGGAAGGAACATCTGGCGACGCTCGATGCGTTGCGTCAGGTCGTATTCCTGCGGGCCTATGCCCAGAAGACCCCGCTCAACGAATATAAGCAGGAAGCGTTCGGCCTGTTTGAAAAGATGCTGGAAATCATCCGTGAGGACGTGACCCGGATTCTTTCCAACAGCCAGCTAACCATGCCCCCTGCAGAACCGATGCAGCTGCCGGAATTGCCCGAATTCCTCACCAGCCACATCGATCCGTTCACGGGTGAGAACGATGCGGGCGCGTGGACGCCAGGGTCGGCTGCAATGATGGGAGCGCTGGGTTCGGATGTCGCGCTGGCCGGCGATCCCTATGCTGAGCTTGGCTTGTCACGCAATGCGCTGTGTCCCTGTGGCTCGGGCCAGAAGTACAAGCATTGTCATGGCGCTGCTGGTTGATTTAGGCCGGCTATTGTGAGTGGGGCACAGTGACGGTCTGGCTGCCGCTCGGCTTTTTCGCCACTGCCCTGCTCTATGCTTCGGTTGGCTTTGGCGGGGGATCGACTTACAGCGCGCTCCTGTCGCTGGTTGGGTTTGATTATCGGCTGCTGCCGATCCTCTCACTCGCCTGCAATATCGTCGTGGTTACCGGAGCGTCGATCCGCTTTGCGCGGGCTGGGATCACTCCCTGGCGCGGGGCGTTGACCGTATCGCTGATTGCCGCACCGCTGGCATTTCTGGGCGGACTCACGCCAATCAGGGAATCGCATTTCCTGGTCCTGCTGGGGGTTAGCCTCTTGCTGGCCGGCTTGGCTTTGCTGCTTCCGCACAGCGCCGAGACCACGGGAAAGCCGTCTCGTCTGGCCCGGTTCATGCCGTTCTTCGCTGCGCCGCTGGGCTATCTGGCTGGATTGGTCGGCATCGGTGGCGGCATATTCCTCGCGCCCCTGCTCCACCTGGTTCGGTGGAACGGCGCGCGGGAGATCGCGGCGACGACCAGCCTGTTCATCCTGATCAATTCGCTAGCCGGGCTGCTCGGCCAGCTGGCGAAGGCCGGTCCAGGCCGCTTTACCGAGGCGCTTTCGGGCGGGTTGCCGCTGCTCATCGGCGTAATTCTGGGCGGGCAACTGGGGAGCTTGATGGCAGTGCGCTGGCTGCCCGAACGGATGATCCGGTGGCTTACCGCCGCGCTGACGATCTGGGCCGGATCGCGGCTGTTGCTGGGCTGACTCATTGCCAACGGGATTTTCCCCCTGATCGCCCTACGTATATACAAGCGGGCAGGACCGGCATATCCTCGACCGGGTAAGCTTGGGAGGGCACTATGGCGGCATCGGATCACGTTGATTTTCAAGGCTTCATGGATGGGGTCAACCGGCGCAATCCGCACCAGCCGGAATTCTGTCAGGCGGTGCAGGAGGTGGCCGAGGATATCTTCGATTTTATCGCCGACAAGGAAGAGTACCACTCCCAGCAAATCCTTCGCCGGATCGCAGAGCCTGACCGGATCGTATCGTTTCGCGTCTGCTGGGAGGACGATGCCGGCAATATTCGGGTCCAGCGCGGTTGGCGGGTGCAAAACAACAATGCAATCGGGCCCTACAAGGGCGGGATCCGCTTCCACCCCAGTGTCAACGAGAGCGTTCTCAAATTCCTCGCCTTCGAACAGACCTTCAAGAACGCGCTGACCGGCCTGCCGATGGGCGGCGGGAAGGGCGGTTCCAACTTCAACCCCAAGGGCAAGAGCGTGCGCGAAATTATGCGCTTCTGCCAGAGTTTCATGACCGAGCTGTACCGCCACATCGGGGCAGATGTTGATGTTCCGGCTGGTGACATCGGGGTGGGCGGACGCGAGATCGGTTATATGTTCGGCCAGTACAAGCGCATCACCAATCAGTTTACCGGGGTGCTGACCGGCAAGGGGCTCGAATATGGCGGCTCGCTGATCCGAACCGAGGCGACGGGCTATGGCGCGGTCTATTTCCTCGCCAATATGCTGGCCACCAAGGATGAGAGCCTGAAAGGCAAGACGGCCGTAATCTCAGGCTCGGGAAATGTCGCGACCCATGCGGCAGAGAAGATCGTCCAACTGGGAGGTAAAGTGCTCACCCTGTCGGATTCGGGCGGTTTCATCCACGATCCTGACGGAATTTCGCAGGACAAGATCGATTGGGTCAAGGCTCACAAGACGCACCGGCGCGGCCGGATCGAGGAGTATTGTGAGGAATTCAAGGGATCGAGCTTTCATACCGGCCAGACCCCGTGGAATGTTGCCTGCGATGTGGCCCTGCCCTGTGCAACGCAAAATGAATTACTCGGGCCAGATGCCAAGGCGCTGGTCGCCAACGGCTGCAAAGCGGTCGCAGAAGGCGCCAATATGCCGACTGACCTTGAAGGGGTGCATGTATTCAAGGCAGCCAGGATATTGTTCGCTCCAGGCAAAGCCGCGAACGCTGGCGGGGTGGCGGTGTCAGGGCTGGAGATGAGCCAGAATTCCGGTCGCCGTGCCTGGCGCGAAGAGGAATTGCAACAAATGCTCAAGGATATCATGGACGGTATCCATGCAAGCTGCAGCAGCTATGGAGATCAGGGCGGAGGTTACATCGATTATGTCAAAGGGGCGAATGTTGCCGGCTTCAAGAAGGTGGCCGACGCGATGCTGGCCTTTGGCGTCGTGTAATGCAGGTGCCCACGCCCGATATTGAACCTGGCGAAGTTCCTGCCAAGCCCTCCGCCTTCTCGGTCCATGCGATCCATTTGGTGCGGACCGTCACCCAGGCCAACCTCTCGCTCAGCCAGATGGCCGACCAGAAGGCGAGCATCCTGATGGGCGCCACCTTTGTGGTTTTCACCATCACTGTCGGGCAGGCCGCCCGCGGTCAGTTTCCGGCCTCGCTGATGGTGCTGGCCCTGTTCGCGTTCATCTCGGCGATGCTTGCGGTGGCTGCAGTGGTCCCCTCGGTCGGCGGCAAGGCACTCACACCAGAAAACCCCAACTTCTTGTTTTTCGGAGTATTTTCGAATCTCAGCGAAGAGGAGTTCACGGATAGGGTGCTAGCCGAACTGCGCAGCGATGAGCAGGTTTTCCGGACGATGCTGCGCGATGTCTATCAGAACGGACAGGTCCTGCAGCGCAAGAAGTACCGTTTTCTGGGTTATGCCTACCGCAGCTTCCAAATTGGGCTGGTGCTGACCTTCGTGGTATTCCTGGCCGAAAGCTGGGGCGGATTTTTCTAGTGAACCCCCAGAATTTCCGCCTGCTGGCGCAATAGCCCAGCCTGAGCGGGATTGGCCGCGAGCGCTGACTTAAAGGCGGTGGAGGCCTTGTCCGGCTGGCCAAGGGTCATGCGGCTGCGGATCAGCATGATCCAGCCGTCGATGTTGTCTGGCTTGCTCGCCAGCCGCTGCTCCAGTCGGGCCACCATTTCCTCGGCCATCCGGTTTTGCTCGCGCGGGGGGATTGAGGCTGCCGCACTGAGATCTGCCGCCGATGGCCCGGGAATGGCGCGCGCGGCAACCGGCATGGCAGGGGACTTGTTTTCCGCCGCAGCCAGCTTGGCCGTAACTTCAATCCGGTTAATCTTGCCAACCTGCTCGATTGTCCGGACCAGATCGGCGCGCCACGGAGCGTCGGCGGGCGTTTCGGCCAGCAACGCAAGCCAATCGGCAATGGCTCCGGCATGGTCGCCGCCGATGTCTCTCTTGACTGCCAGAAAATAGCGCGCGCGCGGGTCCTTGGGATCAAGCGACATGGCGCGCTGGAAATTGGCAACCGCCTCGGCCGGCATCGGGTCGGTCCGGTTGGCCATCAGCCTTGCTTCGCCCAGCGCAGACCACAGCATTGCTTTGGCCGGATCGATTTCGGCCGCCTTGGAGTAGGCCCGCACCGCATCATCGAACAGTTCCTGCTCAAAATAGCCCAGACCCAGCGCTTGCCATGCTGCAGCGTCAGTGGGGCTGGCATTGGCCTTTTGCTCAAGCGCTTCCAAGGACTGCGGGGTAGCGGCTTGCGTGGCGCTCACTGGTGCGGGTGCCGCTGAATTCGAGCGATTTTGCGAGACGGAATAGCCAATCGCGAAGGCCAGCGCGAAACCAGCAAGTGCCAGCGCGATTTTTCCTGCTGGCAAACTTCTGCTGCTGGCTTGTGTCATGGCGCAATTCGGGTCCATAGTTTGTAGCCGGGCAAAGGGCGGCGCGGGGAGATGACTTATCCGACGGACTGCGCAAATTTCCCGGGCAATGCAATCGGCAAGTATGGCTGAACGGGGGAAACTGGCATGAGCGCCCGGGTCCGCATTGCGATTGTCGGTTCTGGCCCGGCTGGACTCAGCGCCGCTGCGCGGGCCGCAGAGCTTGGAATATCGCACGTCCTGCTCGAAAAAGCCGATCACCTTTGCGACACGATTTACAAATACCAGAAGGGCAAGCATGTGATGGCAACCCCTGCCATGCTGGTGCTTCGCTCTGACCTCGCGTTTGATGCAGGGAAGCGCGAAGGCATTCTGGGCACTTGGGACAGCCAGGCGGTGGAACGGAAAATCAACGTTCGCCGCGATTCAGACGTAACCGCCATAACCGGCGAACAGGGCAGTTTCACGCTTGCACTCAAGGACGGGGATACGGTCGAGGCCGAGACGGTTGTGCTGGCGATCGGCACTCAGGGCAATCCCAATCTGATGCGCTGCCCGGGCGGCGATCTGCCGCATATCCAGTACCAGCTTAACGATCCCGGCGAGTATGTTGACGAACACATTACCGTGATCGGAGCAGGCGACGCCGGGATCGAGAATGCGCTGGGCCTTGCTGCCGATCCGGCACAGCGCAACGCCGTGACAATACTCAACCGCGCGGCTGATTTTGCCCGGACCAAAGAGGCTAACGTCAAATTGCTGACCGAGGCAGCATCTGCGGGCCGGGTCACAATCCGG
>JBKJTN010000171.1:0-8261 GCA_046590275.1 Novosphingobium sp. | reverse complement strand
GCGGCGCTTATGCGCAGGCCCAGGCCGATCTTTCGGCGATGCGCGCACGCGGTCTGACCGAAAATCACCCGGATGTGATCGCGGGAAGGAACCAGGCCAATGCGCTTCGGGCGGCGGCGGCGGCAGAGGGAAACAGTGGCGGCGGCGGGGTGCCTAATCCGGCCTATAGCTCGCTCCAGTCGATCAGGGCGGAACGCCAGGCCAATGTCCAGGCGCTCTCGTCGCGGCGGGCTTCGATCCAGTCAGAAATTTCTCAGATTACCGCGCAGCAGTTTTCCAATCCCCAGACTGCGGCAGAGCAGCAGCGGATCAACCGCGATTATGATGTGCTCAAACAGCAATACGACAAGCTGCTGCTTGATCGGGAAGAACTGCGCCTGCGCGGTCAGGTTGAAACGGAACGCAGTGCAGTGAAATTCCAGATCATCGATCCGCCGACTACTCCGCGCGCGCCGATTGCGCCCAACCGGCCGCTGTTGCTGCTTGGGGTGTTGATTGTCGGCATAGGTGCCGGGGTCGGTGCAAGCTTTGGGCTCAGTCAGCTGCGATCGACATTCGCGACCACCGCCAAGCTGGAACGCGCCTTAGGCCTGCCGGTGCTGGGTGCGATCACCCACACACTGACCGATGCCGGGCGCGTGCTGCGGGCCAAGCGGTCGAAATATTTTGTCGCCGGGGGTGGAGCGCTGGGCGGGCTGTTTGTCCTGCTGCTCACCGTCGAATTCATCCAGCGCGGCATGGTCGCGTGAGGGGCGGACATGACTAAACAAACCAAAATCCCCATTCCTCCGCACGAGGGTTCTCCGCAAGATGGGACTGCGGGTGGTCGCCCAAATACCGGCAGGGCGACACTGATCGAGCGGGTCGTGCGCAACTATGATCTGGTCAGGCTCAGCCCGCCGCCGATCCCGGAAGAGCTGCTTGCTGCTGCGGCCAGGCGCGGCGGGCGGTATAGCCGCCAGTCTGATGCGCAGCCGGCATTTGAAGCAGCGCAACCGGCGATTCCCACAGCGCAGCTTGATGAGGCGCCCGAGGTAGTGGAGCCCCAAATCCGCGGCGCGCCCGCGCATAGGATTTCCACTTCGCGGGCCGGTCCAGTTCAGTTTTCCGGCGCACGCCATCCGATCGATCGTCACCATCTGCGCGATCAGGGGCTGATCGTTCCAGAAGGTAGCGTCACGGCGCTGCTGGAAGAGTTCCGGATCGTTAAACGCCAGCTGTTGCTCGCTTCGGCAGAGCTTACAGGTCAGGGCATGGGCATGGCAGCCCAGCGTGTACTGATCTGTTCGCCCCATCCCGGCGAAGGCAAGACTTACACCGCCGTCAATCTTGCACTGTCGATCGCAGCGGAGAAAGACAGCGAAGTCCTGCTGGTCGATGCCGATTTTGCCAAACCTTCAGTGCTTTCGGCGCTGGGCCTGCCGGGCGGCCCTGGATTGATGGATGCGCTGGCCGATCCGTCGATCGATGTGGCTGACTGCGTGATCGGGACCGACATCGCTGGCCTTTGGGTCCTGCCCGCCGGGAACGCGACCAATTCGGACAGCGAATATCTGTCCTCGGCGCGAACCCGGGCGGTGCTGGACCGGCTGACCGAGGGCGCCCCCAACCGGTTTGTAATCTTTGATTCGCCGCCGGTTCTGGCCGCTTCTCCGGCTGCAGAGCTGGCCCAATATGTCGGGCAAGCAGCGCTCGTCGTGCGCGCTGACCGGACGGGCCAAGGCGCGCTCGAAGACGCCATTTCGCTGCTGTCGGGATGTCCGAACATCCAGCTGCTGCTCAATGCCGTGCACTTCAGCCCAAGCGGCCGCCGCTTCGGGTCTTATTATGGATATGGGGGATGACCATGATGGCTCATCTGAAAGCGCGTTTTGGCGCAGTGGTTGCGATCTTCGCGCTTGCTGTCCCGCTTGCTGGCCATGCCCAGAGCATTCCGTATGATGATGAGGCTGCCGCAGCCAGCAGCGATGACGGCGAGGCAGATGGTTCAGCCCGTCTGCAAAAGCCGCAGCGCGTCAAGATCACGCCTTACATCGAGGCCGGTCAGGTTGCGACGGCAGAGCTTTCCCCCGGCAGCCGGACCACCACCTATTCCATACTCGCTGCTGGCGTTGATGCCTCGATCCGAGGGCGCAACAACGAAGGCTCGCTGTCGCTGCGATACGAGCGGCGGATCGGCTGGGGCAGCAACAACTCCGATGGCGATGCGATAAGCGGCGTTGCGCGGGTTTCAGCCGCGATTATTCCCAACGCGTTGACGATTGAAGCCGGCGGACTTGCAGCGCGGAGCAAGGTGGAGAACAATGGCGCTGCGGTGCTGGGCCCGCTTGATCTGGGATCCTCGGTCACGCAGATCTATTCGGTTTATGCCGGACCCACGGTTTCAACCCATATGGGCGATGTCGCCGTCAATGGCGGCTACCGGATCGGCTACACCCGGGTGGAAAGCCCCGATGTCGTCGCCATCGCACCGGGACAGACCCCGATCGATGTGTTCGATGACAGTATCGTGCACAGCGCGAACATTCATGCCGCGACCCGTGCTGGAGAAGCTCTGCCGATCGGGCTTGGCTTTGGCGCAGGCTACAACCGCGAAGATATCTCCAATCTCGATCAACGGGTCGAAGACTTCCACGCCCGCGGCGATGTAACGCTGCCGCTCACCAGCGAGATTGCGCTGGTTGGCGGGTTGGGCTGGGAAAAGGTCAAGGTTTCAAGCCGCGATGCGCTGCTGGATGTAAACGGGCTGCCGGTGATCGGCAGTGACGGGCGGCTGGTCACCGACAAATCGGCTCCCCGGGTTATCGCCTATGATACCAGCGGGCTGATCTGGGATGCCGGGATTGTCTGGCGCCCCAGTCGCCGCACAGCCTTTGAAGCACATGTCGGCCGCCGTTATGGCTCGACCACCTATTACGGCAGCTTCGGCTATGCGCCCAACTCGCGCAGCAGTCTGAACATCTCGGTCTATGACAATATCTCGGGCTTTGGCGGCCAGCTCAATACGGCACTTGCCGGGCTCCCGACCCAGTTCGACGCTGCGCGCAATCCGCTGACCGGCGATATCGGCGGCTGTGTCGTCGCGCAGGCGCAGGGCAGCTGCCTGACCGGTGCACTCGGCTCGGTCCGCTCATCTGTGTTCCGTTCGCGCGGCGTGATGGCGAGCTATGGCGTCAAATTGGGCGGCCGGCTCCAGGCCGGGCTTGGTGCAGGCTATGATCGCCGCAAGTTCATCGGTGCGCCCGGCACAGTGCTGGCGCTGGCCGATGGAGTGATCGACGAGAACTACTGGGCTGCGGCCTACCTCAACGGCACGATCGATCGCAATTCGAAGTTCAGCACCAATTTCTACGCCAATTGGTACCAAAGCGGAGATGCCTTGTCTGGCGATGCGAGCTCAGTTGGCGCAACGGCGGCCTATTACCGTTCGCTGACGGGCCGGCTGACCGCAACTGCGGCCGTGGGCATTGATGGGGTCAACCGCGAACTGCTGCAGGATATCTGGACGGCCTCAGCGCTGGTCGGCCTGCGGTATTCGTTCTGAGCCTGATGGAGTGAATTGAGATGTTCGATGATTTCTATGGGCTTACGGGGCGACCTTTCCAGCTTACACCAGATCCAGCGTTCTATTTTGAGAGCCTGACGCACCGCAAGGCGCTGTCCTATCTGGGTTATGGTCTGGCCCAGGGCGAGGGCTTTGTGGTCATCACCGGCGAGATTGGCGCGGGCAAGTCCACGCTGGTTGCGCATCTGATGGCCACAGTCGATCCGGCGCGGCTCACTGCGGCGCAGATTGTCACCAGCAAGCTCGACGGCGAGGAACTGGTTCATGTTGTGGCGCAGGCGTTTGGCCTGATCGTCGATGGGCATGACAAGGCCTCGGCGCTCGGCGCAATCGAAGCCTTCCTTCACGACGAGGCCCGCGCGGGGCGTCGCTGCCTGCTGGTGGTGGACGAATCGCAGAACCTGTCGATCGAAGCGCTGGAAGAGCTGCGGATGCTCTCCAACTTCCAGCTGGGCGCGCATCCGCTGCTCCAGACCCTGCTGCTTGGCCAGCCGGAGTTTCGCAGCATGATCCAGGATCATCCCCAGCTTGAACAGCTGCGCCAGCGGGTGATTGCTGCCCATCACCTCGATGCGATGGATGCCGATGAGGTGCAGCCCTATATCGAGCATCGCCTCAAATGCGTTGGCTGGAATGGCAATCCGGCGTTCGACCAGCAGATCTTCGCGCCGATCTATGAGGCTTCGGGAAGCGTTCCGCGCCGGATCAACCAGATCTGCAATCGGCTGCTGTTACTGGGTTCGGTCGAGCAGCGCACACAGATCGACGCCGCGATGCTCGGCGATGTACTCGAAGAGCTGGCAACCGACGGCACCCTGCCGCTTGGCCGTCCGGCCGCGGAGCTGATCGGCGCAGCCTCCATGACCGAAGCGACTCCGGCTCCGGCTGATGGCGTTACGGTGGCCCGGCTTGAGGCCGGTCTGGCTGCACGCGATGCCCAGATTGCCGAGCTGCAACAAGCTGTGCTCGAGCTTGCCAACGGCCGAGATGAGTCTGCGTCCGGGGCATATGAGCCACGCGGTGAAGCCGTTGCTGCACTTGAGTCCAAGCTTGCTGCGCTCGAAAGCCAGATGCTCGAGCAGGAACGCACCATCCGCCACACGCTGGGGATGATGATTGAGTGGATCGAAGCCGACGATGCGACCCGCGCTGCAGCCTGATCCCGAACGAAGGATGAATTTGTGATCAAGCCCCGACCAATCAATGGTTTATCTGTCGATGTCGAAGACTGGTTCCAGGTCGGCGCATTCGAGGGCGTGATCGATCGTGACAGCTGGGATGGGCTAAGCGGCCGGGTCGAACGCAATTGTGATGCGATCCTCGAGATGTTCGGCGAAGCTGACGTCAAGGCGACCTTTTTCACGCTGGGCTGGGTGGCGCAGCGCCAGCCCGCCCTGCTTCGCCGGATTGCCGAAGCCGGTCACGAGCTGGCTAGCCACGGCTGGGACCACGCCCGGGTCCATACGATGGACCGGGCCAGCTTCGCCGCCGATCTCGACCGAAGCCGCAAAGCGATCGAGGATGCCGCAGGTGTGGAAGTCACCGGTTATCGCGCGCCCAGCTTCTCGATCGATCAGCGCACACCCTGGGCCTATATGGCATTGGCCGAGCAGGGCTTTACCTATAGCTCCAGCGTCGCGCCAATCACCCATGATCACTATGGCTGGAGGGAGGCCCCCCGGTTTGCGTTCCGTCCGCTGCCGTGGTCCGATCTGCTTGAAATCCCGGTAACCACTGCCGAATTTGCCGGCCGCCGTCTTGCGGCGGGCGGCGGAGGCTTTTTCCGCGTGCTGCCCTATGCCTTTTCGCGATGGGCTATTCGCCAGGTCAACAATCGCGACGGTCGGCCCGCAGTGTTCTACTTCCACCCGTGGGAAATCGATCCGCAGCAACCACGAGTAACCGCGGCTTCGATCCGCTCAAAGCTGCGGCACTATACCAATCTTGATGTGATGGCGGAAAAGCTCAAGCAGCTGGTCATGGAATTCGAGTGGGGCCGGATGGATGTGCTCGCCGCGCGCGAATCCGCACAGGCAACGGAACTGGCTGCTTGAACGCGCCCTTTGTGCCTGCTCGCGCCGCAATTCGGCTGATGGATATTGCCGATCCGGGCGAAGCACTGCGGCTTGAAGCCTTTGTTGCGCAGCATCCGGAAGGGACCCCGTTCCATCGTCCCGCCTGGCTGACTGCGGTGGCCGCTGGTTCGGGTAACCGCGCGCTAGCGCTGGTGACGGAGCAATCTGATGAACTGACCGGCTATCTCCCGCTGCTGGAGGTGCACTCGCCATTGTTTGGCCGGGTGTTGGTGTCGAGCGGCTTCGGCGTCGATGGCGGGATGCTTGTCGCTGCGCCCGGAGCCGAAAGCGGCCTGTTTGCGGCCTTGGAAGAACTGGCGCTGCGCCGGTCATGTCCCTCGATCGAACTGCGCGGTGGCCGCTTGCCGCAAGGACGCCCGGACTGGAATATCCGTCATGACACGCACTGCGGCTTTGTTACCGATCTTGCCGCTGGCGAGGAAGCCCAGCTGCTCGCCATCCCGCGCAAGCAACGCGCCGAAGTGCGCAAGGGTATGGCAGGTTCGCTTGCAATAGAAATCGGCACCGGTCCGCGCGATCGCGCAGCCCATTACCGGGTCTATGCCGAAAGCGTGCGGAATTTGGGAACGCCGGTCTTCCCGCGCGCATTGTTTGATGGGGTGTTGGACAGCTTTGGCGATGATGCCGATATCCTGACGGTTCGCGACGGCGATGTGCCGATCGCGAGCGTTTTATCGCTTTACCACAACGGCGCGGTCATGCCCTATTGGGGCGGGGGAACCCAGGCTGCGCGGGGTCTGCGCGCCAATGACCGGATGTATTTTGAACTGATGCTCCACGCTGCGCGGCGCGGCTGTGTCCGGTATGATTTCGGGCGCTCCAAAACCGGCAGTGGAGCCTGTGATTTCAAGCGCAACTGGGGCTTTGTGCCGCGTCCACTCGGATATGCCAGCTGGACCGCTCCGGGAAGTCAGCCGCGCGATGCCGATCCGGCCAGCGCCAAGCATGCCGCGCGGATTGCGCTGTGGCGCAAGTTGCCGCTGGCGCTCGCCAATCGGGCAGGGCCGCCGATCGCCCGGGGCCTGGCATGAGCAACGAAATCCTGTTCCTTTCGCACCGGATGCCATTCCCGCCGGACCGTGGTGACAAAATCCGCTCGCACCATATCCTTAAGGCGCTGGCGGGCCTTGCCCCGGTTCATGTTGCGACCTTTGCCGATAACGATCGCGATCTGGCCGCAGAACCAGAGCTTACCGCGCTTGCGCAGAGCCATTGCCTGGTTCGCCGGGTCAAGCCATTGATTCTGGCTGGGATCCAGTCGCTGTTCCGCCACGAAGCGGTTAGCCTTCCGGCTTTTTACAGCCCCGAGATAGCCCGCTACGTGGCCAAGGTGCTGCGCGATAATCAAGTGGACACGATTTATGTCTTCTCCGGCCAGATGGGACAATACATCCCCGAGGAGTTTACAGGACGGGTGATCTTCGATTTCGTCGATGTCGATTCGGCCAAGTTCGAAGTCTATGCCCAGCGCGGCTCCGGCATTCGGAGCTGGCTGGACGGCCGCGAGGCGCGTCTGCTCAGTGCCGAGGAAGCCCGGCTGGCCCGGCGTAGCGACATCAGCTTGCTGGTGTCTGCGGCCGAAGCCGCACTGTTTTCCGCACGGCTTTCGCCACTTGACCGGGAGCGATGCGATGTCCGGGCGCTTGGCAACGGGATCGACAGCCAGCTGTTTGATCCAGCAGCAGTCAATCCTGAGCCCGGAATGCTCGAATGCGCAGGACCCCGGCTGATCTTCACTGGTCAGATGGACTATGCGCCCAATGTCGAGGCCGCCTTGCGAGTTGCAACTCGAATTCTGCCGCTGATCCGCGCCCGGCTGCCAACCGCAAGTTTTCACGTTGTCGGGCGCAACCCGGCCGGTTCTCTGGTCAAACATCATGGGCTGGGCGGTTGTCATGTCTGGGGCAGCGTCGCCGACATGCGGCCATGGCTGCGCGCGGCCGACCTTGCGCTGGTTCCGCTCGAAATCGCGCGCGGTATCCAGAACAAGGTGCTGGAGGCGATGGCGATGAGCTTGCCGGTGGTGCTGAGCAGCGCTGCGGCGACGGGCATCGGGGCGGTTGTGGGCAAGCACTTCGACGTGGCGAATAGCGACGAGGACCTGGCCGCACTGTGCACAGCGTTATTGTCACAGCCGCGCAAGGCAAAGTCGATGGGCCTCGCTGCGCGGCGCTTTGTGGTCCAGGAAAAGAGCTGGCAGGCCATGCTGGCGCCGCTCTCGGAGATGCTCGCCTTGCCAGGCAAGCCAGCACGCCATGCCGCTTGAACCTTCCACGGCGCAGTGGCGCGCCGCATTGCTTCGGCTCGGCGCGGCATGGTTGGGGTTGCTGCTGCTGTTTGGCCGTGATTGGCTGGCGATGGCTGACCAGTGGTGGAATTCATCGACCTACAACCACATCCTGCTGATTGCCCCGATCATCGGCTGGTTGATCTGGATGCGGGTGCCGCAATTGCGGCGATTGATGCCGTCGATCTGGTGGCCGGGACTGGTTGCGGCCGCGCTGGCTTGCTTCATCTGGGTGCTGGGTGCCTTTGCCGGGTTCAACTTGCTCCGCCAGATCGGTGCGGTGGCGATGCTTCTCGCTGCTGCGTTGCTTTTG
>JBKJTN010000205.1:0-4097 GCA_046590275.1 Novosphingobium sp. | reverse complement strand
AGGTGATGCGGCCCTTGGTCAGGTCATAGGGCGTCATCTCGACCAGCACCTTGTCCCCGGCCAGCACGCGAATGCGGTTCTTGCGCATCTTGCCGGCAGTATGGCCCAGAACTTCGTGATCATTTTCGAGGCGGACACGGAACATCGCGTTGGGCAGCAGTTCTACCACCGTGCCGCGCATTTCGAGGAGTTCTTCCTTCGCCATCCGTAATCTGTTTCCATCGTCGTCTAAGGGTCAATCCGGCGCGCCATAGCCCCGGTCCGCGAAAAAGGGAAGCCTTGCCGGATCTTGGGCCCGATGAAGCCTGGTTTGCTCTGCTGCAAGGCGAGGCGCGACAATTTGTTACCCTGCATCGGCTTGTCATTGCGCCAAGCTTGCGCCAGTCATCGGCGCGAGCAGGGAGGTTCAGCAGGATTGGCCAGATAATTGCAGGATTTCAGTAACGTGGTTCGCTATTCTGCATTTTTCCTGGCATTGCTTGCTGCTCCGGCAAATGCGGCTGACGCGCAGCCAGCCGATGGTGCGTCGCAGGTTGATACCCGCGCACCGGAGCTTGAAATAGATCAGATCCTGGTTATCGCCACGCGGTTGCGCGGGTCGCTGGATGTGCCGCTACTGCCGGTGGCGACGCTCGATGAGGCAGAGATCGCTGCCTATGGCGCGGCTTCGATTGCCGATCTGCTTGCAGCGCTTGCTCCGCAAACAGGCTCGGCGCGCGGCCGTGGCGGCGGGTTTCCGGTGGTGCTGATCAATGGCCAGCGCGTCGCCAGCTTCCGCGAACTGCGCAATTTCCCCTCCGAGGCAATCCGCAAGGTTGAAATTCTGCCCGAAGAGGTGGCACTGCGGTTTGGCTACCCGCCTAACCAGCGCGTCGTGAACTTCATTCTCAAGGACAATTTCGCCAGCAAGACGCTTGAGGCGGAATTTCGCCAACCCTGGGCCGGGGGCAGTTCGACCGCGGAGTTTGAAGGTTCGATTATGCGGATCAACGGCTCGAGCCGCCTCAACCTGACCGCCACCGCCAGCGATACGACCCCGCTGACCGAAGCTGAGCGCCCGATCATTCCAAGCGTCCCGGTCGCAACAGGCCAACCCGATCCCGCGCCGTTCCGGACGCTGATTGCCGATAGCCGCGATCTGAGGCTCAATGCGACCTGGTCCAAAGGGCTGGGCAGCGGGGGGCTGGACGGGCAACTGAGCCTGAACGCGGCAGTCAGCCGTTCGGATAGCCGCGCCTTGTCAGGGCTCGGTTTGCTGGGCGAACCTCTGGCGCGCGCAAACAAGACCACCAGTTTGCAGGGCGGGGCGGGCTTCAACAAACGGCTGGGTGAATGGCAATTGTCCGCCACGCTTGACGGGAATCACAGCGATAACCAGACGCAGATCGATCGCCGCGACGGTAGCGGCTTTGATACTGCATTGGCGGGAAGCGACAGTCTGACCGGCCTCGTCACCTTGATTGGCCGACCGTTTCGATTGCCGGCAGGCGAGGCGAGTGTCACCTTCAAGACCGGTTATGCCTACACCGGGCTCGAAAGCGAAGACACCCGCAGCGGCGCAGGGGTTACAAAACTGAGCCGCGGCGATCTGTCGGTCGGGCTCAACCTGGGACTGCCTCTCACCAATCTGCGCGAAGGCGTGCTGGGCGGGATCGGCGATGTGACGCTGAATTTCAGTGCTGGTCTCAACCGCCTGTCTGATTTCGGCACGCTCAGGGACTGGAGCGCGGGCCTTAGCTGGGCGCCGACCGAAACGCTGGGCTTGCAGTTCAGCTATATCGTCAATGACGCGGCACCGGGACTGTCAGATCTGGGCGGTCCGATCACGGTGACGTTCAACGTGCCAACTTATGATTTCAGCCGGGGTGAAACGGTGCTGGCGACCATTTCGGGCGGCGGCAATCGCACACTGCTGCGCGAGACGCAGCGCGATCTGAAGATTGCGGGCAACTGGCAATTGCCATTTCTGCGCAATTCGAACCTGCTGATCGAATATTTCCGCAACCGGTCGGAAGATGTGACGGCCTCGTTCCCATTGCTTACCCCGGCAATCGAGGCGGCCTTTCCGGGCCGCGTGACGCGCGACAGTACAGGGCTGCTGGTGGCGATTGACCGGCGGCCGGTGACCTTGGCGCAGCAGCGCGGATCCCGGCTGCGCTGGGGTCTCAACCTGTCGGGCACGATCGGCAAGGCGCCGGCGGGTGGCGGCATCGGCGGTGGCCGGGCCGGAGGCGGCGCTGGACGGTTCGGCGGCGGCGGGATGGGCGCGATGCTCGGCGGCCCCGGCGCGCAGGGGCGCTGGAATGTCAGCCTATACCATACCTATCGGCTATCCGAACAGGTGCTGGTCGCGCCAGGTGGTCCGTCGCTCGATTTGCTGAACGGCGACGCACTGACTGGCGGCGGCGTGGCGCGGCACGCGCTGGAGTTGGAATCCGGGACATTTTTCAAGGGTATGGGGGTCCGGCTTGTCGGCCGCTTCTCTGCTCCCACTACGGTCAATGGCAGCGGCTTGCCCGGCTCATCAGACTTGCGCTTTGCAGGTCTGTTCGGCCTTGATCTGCGGGTATTTGCCGACCTTGGCCAGAAACAGGCGCTGACCAAGTTGAGCCCATTCTTCAAGGGCGCGCGGCTATCCTTCAGGATCGATAATATCTTCGATGCGCGGCAGAAGATCACCGACGGTTCGGGCGCAGTCCCGCTCAGCTATCAGCGCGACTATGTCGATCCGCGCGGCCGGGTGTTCGAGATCGAGCTTCGCAAGATGTTTTAGTGGAGCGGCGTATCCGGAAACATCCAGCGCTGTGACAGACGCGGCGCGAAAGGTTGCCATTGTCCTTCGGGCTGGCGCAGCCGATCGGCGATAGCGATCATCACGCTGGGATTGACACCCAGCCCGATGTGACTGGCGCGGACTTCGATATTTTCGGTCTGGCCTTGCGGCTGCTGGACCGAGCCCCGCCAATGGACGACCCCATCGGTCTTGGTCAGGATCGAGGTGGTCGGAACTGGCGGAGCGTTGTGCAGTCCCTTGAACCGTCCGGGCCGGATAGGTTCCGGCTTCTTCCCGTTGAGATATTCAAACGTTCCACTGGCGTTCGAGTGGTTGCGATCATTGCGGATCGGACTGCCGAGCGAGATAACCAGCCGCACCGCTTCGGGATGTATCTTGGCGAGCTCGCGCGCGAAAACCCCGCCCAGGCTCCAGCCGATAATAGAGATCTTGCGCCCGGTCGTGCGGTGAATCGTCAGCAGCCGTTCCTCCAGTTCGGCAATCCGAGGATTGTCGACCCGGACATTTCGACCAAGCTCCCAGCCATAGGCATCATAGCCCAGATCGCCCAGCAACCGGCGCATTGGAGCTGTCGAGCGATCCGACGCGAGGAACCCGGGCAAGACCA
This sequence comes from Novosphingobium sp., assembly GCA_046590275.1. Taxonomy (GTDB): domain Bacteria; phylum Pseudomonadota; class Alphaproteobacteria; order Sphingomonadales; family Sphingomonadaceae; genus Novosphingobium. Next base: position 696 of record JBKJTN010000205.1, on the reverse strand, counting down.
GCACTGGATGGCCATCGCCTCGTGGCAGCATCGTCAGCAAGGGGCGGGTGGCATAAAAGGCAGCAAGCTCAATCACCGCGCGCGCTTCAGCCAGCGCCAACAACCGCGAGGGCGGACGGGCCTGGCTTGCCGGCTTTGCTTGGGCAGCGGTCATGGTTTTTTAGGCTTTGGAGCGCTGGCAGATCGGGACTTGGGCTTGGCACCAGCCTTGGCCTGCGGCTTGGCTTTGGGCTTGGCGGGGGCCTTGGCAACAGGCTTGATCTTGGTCTGGGGTCTGGCCTTGGTGGCGGGCGGGACCTCCTTTGGCGCAATTTCAGCCGCCTTGGCCGCAGCGAGGAGCTCGTCAAAGCTGTCCTGAATGCATTGCGAGTAAAACTCGGGATCGGGCAAAAGCTTGCGGCAGGCAGTGAAGGCGATGGTCGCTTCCTTGACGTAGCTCTGCACCACATGGCCCAGGCCAAGACCATCGGTCAGACACAGCAGCCCCATCATGCTCTCTAGCCGGGCGCCAGTCGAATAAATCGGCACCGGCGGCCCGGGAACATTGGTGACCACAGTGGTAAAGGGCGGACCGACCCGGTTGGCAAGGCCAAGCCGGGTATAGAGTTGCGCGCCTAGCGCCATAAACAGCGCCGGGCTGACTTTGCTGATCTCGGTCATGTTGCGCGCACCAAGCGCGTCGGTCATCGCCTTGCT